>JBJHBG010000004.1:37096-61352 GCA_050485385.1 Geminicoccaceae bacterium
GGGGGGGTGCTTGGGGCCTCGTTGGGGGGGGTGCTGGGGGGGGGGGGGGGGGGGGTGGTCTACCTGCGCGCCCACCCCCCCCCCCAACCCCGGGCCGGGCGCCGGCCCGCCGGCGATGGTGACGCTCGGCGTGTTGTCGTAGCGGATGACGAACTGCGGGCCGACGACCGGCCGCGGCTCCGCCACCGCGCGCAGCGGCACCATGTCGCCCGCCGCGTTGCGGACGTGGATGCGATAGATGTCGTCGATCGCCGCACGGTCGCTCTCCTCGCCCTGGACCTGGACCCGCCAAGTGCGGCCGAAGAGGTTGAAGTCGTTGACGTAGTAGCCGCCGAGGGTGGCCTGCAGCGCCTGGAAGACGTCGGCGACGGCGACGCCCAGGGTTTGGACCCGCTCGCGATCGATATCGAGATGGATCTGCGGCGTGCTGGCAGCGAAGGTGGTGTAGACCCCCGCCAGTCGCGGGTCCTGGTTGGCGGCGAGCACCAGCGCCCGCGCCACGCCCGCGAGTTCGTCCGCGCCACGCCCCTGGAGGTCGAGCAGTTGCAGCTCGAAACCGGCGCCGGTGCCGAGGCCGACGATGGGCGGCAAGTTGAAGGGAATGGCGGTGGCTTCGCGCACGCCGGCAAGCTCGTGGCGCAGGCGCTCGATCAGCCCCTCGGCGCTCGCCTCCGGCGTCGTCCGCTCGGCGAAGTCGGCAAGGGTGAGGACCAGGAAGCCCGCGTTCGACTTGGCGAGCCCGTCGATGAAGCTGTAGCCGGCGACGGCCGTGACGTCGGCCACGCCCGGTGCATCGCGCACCATCGCCTCCAACTGCTCGATCACGCCGACCGTGCGGTTGACCGAGGCGGCCTCGGGCAGTTGCAGCTCGACGAAAACGACGCCCTGATCCTCCTCCGGCAGGAAGCCTTGCGGCACGGTCTGGAAGAGCGTCCCGGTGCCGAAGGCGAAGACGCCGACGACGAGGAGGCTCACTGCCGCGACGCGCACGAGGCGGCGCACCACCCAGCCATAGCCGTCGCGCGCCTTGTCGATGCCGCGCAGCACGTAACCCATGGGGCCGCGCTTGGGGCCGTGGCTCGGCTTCAAGAGCAGGGCGCAAAGGGCGGGCGAGAGGGTGAGCGCGTTGATCGCCGAGATCAGCATGGAGACGGCAACGGCCACCGCGAACTGCTGGTAGAGCTGGCCCGTGATGCCGGGCAGGAACATCACCGGCACGAACACCGACAGCAGCACCAGCGTGATGGCCACGATGGGGGCGGTGATCTCGCCCATCGCTGCCTTGGTGGCGTCCGCGACCGAGAGATGCGGGTGCGTTTCCAGCTTGGCCTCGACCGCCTCGACCACGACGATGGCATCGTCGACGACGATGCCGATGGCGAGCACCAGCGCCAGGAGCGAGACCGTGTTGGCGGAGAAGCCGAGCGCCAGCATGACCGCGAAGGTGCCGATCAGGGCCACCGGCACGGCAATCAGCGGGATCAGCGTCGCCCGCACGTTGCCGAGGAAGAGGAAGACCACCAGCACGACGAGGGCGAAGGCCTCGAGCAGGGTGTGGATCACTTCGTCGATGCTCGCCTCGACGAAGACCGTGGTGTCGTAGACGATCTCGTAGGCGACGCCCTCGGGGAAGCGGTGGCCGAGCTCTTCCAGCGAAGAGCGAACCGCCTCGGCGGCGGCGATGGCGTTCGAGCCCGGAAGCTGTTGGATGGCGATGACGGCGCCGTCGTGGCCGTTGAACCGGCCGGCGACGTCGTAGCTCTGTGCCCCGAGATCGACCCGGGCGACGTCGCGGATGCGGACGAACGATCCATCCGGATTGGCACGGATGACCACCGCTTCGAACTCGTCGACGTCGGTCAGCCGGCCTTGCGTCTGCAAGGTGAGCTGCACCTCGGCCTCGGCCATCGGCTGCGCGCCGATGCGGCCGATGGCGGCCTGCACGTTCTGGCCCCGCAGGGCGCCGATGACGTCGCCCGGCGTCAGGTTCAAGGCAGTCAACCGCTCGGCGTCCAGCCACACCCGCATGGCGTAGTCGAGGCCGCCGAAGAGGAACGCATCGCCCACGCCGTGGACCGACTTCACCTGATCGAGGACGTTGATGGTGACGTAGTTGGACAGATAGAGAAGGTCGCGACTTTGATCGGGCGAGTGGAACGCGATCAGCAACAGAAACGCCGACGACTTCTTGTTCACCGTGACACCCTGGCGCTGCACCTCCTCGGGCAGCCCGGACAGCGCTCGATTGACGCGGTTCTGAACGTTGACGGTGGCGATGTCGGGGTCGGTGCCGACGGCGAAGGTGACAGTCAGCGAATAGCTGCCATCGCTGCCGCTCGTCGACTTCATGTAGAGCATGTCCTCGACGCCGACGATCTCCGATTCGATCGGCTGGGCCACGGTGTCCTGCACCACCTCCGCACCGGCGCCCGGATAGCTGGTCGTCACCGTCACCTGCGGCGGCACGATGTCGGGAAACTGGGCGACGGGGATCGCCCGCATGGCGATGAGCCCGGCGAGGACGATGACGACCGAGATGACCATCGCCAGCCGCGGCCGGTCGACGAAGACTCCGGAAATCATCCGCTCAGCTTCCCGTCGCGATCTCGGCGGCGTCGACCGGCTGGCCCGGTCGCACCCGCTGGATACCGTCGACGATCACCCGGTCGCCGGGGTTCAGGCCGGAGGCCACCACCGCGTTGGCGCCGACGGTGCGGCCCGTCTCGACACGTCGCACCTGGGCATTGCCGTCGTCGTCGACCACCAGCACGAAACGGCCCGCCTGATCGACCTGGACCGCGCGCAGGGGGACCTCCAGGGCCTGTTGCGGTGCGCCCGTCTGGACGATCGCGGTGACGAGCTGGCGGTCGATCAGCGTGCCGTCCGGGTTGGCCAGCACAGCCCGCGCCAGCACCGTGTCCGTGCCGGGGTCGAACTGCACGTCGACGAAGTCGAGCTTGCCGACATGGGGATAGGTCGAGCCGTCGGCGAGCGTGACACGAACCTCGAGGTCGTCCCGGTCGCCGCCGTCGCGCTCGGCCGCGGCACGCGCGGCGAGCAGTTCACGTTGCGTCACCGGGAAGGTGACGTAGATCGGGTCCTCCGAGACGATGGTGGCGAGGATGCCGCCGTCGGGGCCGACGAGGTCGCCGACGGAGACGCTGGCCTGACCGATGCGCCCGGCCAAAGGGGCCCGGATCTCCGTGTAGTCGAGATCGAGCTGGGCACGCTGCCGCGATGCCTGCGAGCGCTGGAGCGCTGCCGCCCGCTCGGCTCGGTTGGCCGCGGCCTCGTCCACCCGCGCCTGCGGTGCGGCTTCGCGTCGCAACAGCTCGGTCTGTCGCTCCAGCTCGATGTCGGCGAGCTGGAGGGCGGCCTCGTTGCTGGCGATGGTCGCCTCGATCTCGGCCAAGGACGCCTCGTAGGGTGCCCGCTCGATGCGGAACAGCAGGTCGCCCGCCCGCACCTGCTGGCCGTCGGTGAAGGGCCGCTCCTCGAGAAAGCCCACGACGCGGGCACGCAGCTCGACGTGGTCGACCGACTGGACGCGGCCGGTGAAGCGCGATTCCGGCGTCACGTCGGTCGGCTGGACCGTGATCACGGTCACCGCGGGGGCCGTCTGGGCCAAGGCAAGGGCAGGAGCCACGCCAAGCGCCAGCAGCAGAACGAGCCACTTCATCCGCCATCTCCCCTCGGTCTTTCCGGGCGCTCACGTCGTCGCACGGACCGCTACGGTCGAGCTAGCATGACGGATTGCAAATGGGCGAAGAATCATACGCTCGGATATGGCGACGCACCGGCGGTCATCGCGGCGGGGCCTTGCCGGCGCTAGACTTGGCCGAGCGTCGGAGAACCGACCGGCAAGGTCGGCGGCCGCACAGCCGGGAGCCGGACTCCGCACCGCATCAGGGAGGGACGGAATGAACAAGGCACTGCTCGCCACGGTCTCGGCCGCGGCCCTCATGCTGCCGGGCCTGGCCCTGGCGCAGGACACCATCCGCATCGGCATCCTGGTCGCGACCGAGGGCGCCTTCGCCGCCGGCGGCAACGACGGCATCCGCAACGTGGAGTTGGCCATTCAGCAGGCCGGTGGCATGGCCGGCGGCAAGCGCATCGAAACGGTGATCGCCCCGACCGACACCACGCCGGACACGGCCATCCGCCAGGCGCGCAAGTTGATCGAGCAGGACGAGGTCGACTTCATCATCGGCCCGCTGTCCGGTTCCGAGGGCATCGCCATGCGCGACTACGCCAAGACGATCCCCGACAAGACCGTCATCAACGGCATCTCGGGCGCGCTCGAGACCACGTGGGTCGACCCGGCGCCCAACTTCTTCCGCTTCAACCTCGACGGCGCGCAGTGGGGCCAGGGGCTCGGCTCCTACGTCGTCAACGAGAAGGGCTGGACGCGGGTGGCGACGATCGCCGCCGACTACTCGTTCGGCTACACCAACTTCCTCGGGTTCGCCGTCGACTTCTGCCGGGCCGGCGGCGAGATCGTCGAGCGGTTCTGGGTGCCGCTCGGCTCCGGCGACTTCGGCGGTGTGATCGCGCAGTTGCCGGACGACGTCGATGCCATCTACCTCGGCATGGGCGGCACCGATTCGATCAACTTCCTCAACCAGTTCGAACAGGCCGGCGCCGACACCAACCTGATCGGCGGCACCATCATGGCCGACCAGACGGTGCTGACCTCGCGCGGCCGCGCCAAGGAGGCGCTGATCGGCACGCCGACCTCGGGTGCCTTGGCCGAGGACAACGACGCGCCGGAATGGATCGAGTACGTCGAGGCCTACCGCGCGGCCTTCCCCGAGAACGAGCGCTTCCCGACACCTTCGCTGTTCGGCGTCGGCTACTACAACGCAACGTTGGCAGCGCTCGCCGCACTCGACGAGGTCGACGGCGACCTGAGCGACGGCCAGGCGCGGTTCATGGAGGCGCTTTCCAACCTCGAATTGCAGACGCCGCTCGGCTTGGTGACGCTCAACGAGAACCGCCAAGCGACGGGTACCGTCTTCGTCAACGAGGTGGTCGAGGGGCCGGACGGCAACCTGATCAACAGGAACGTGGCGCGGGTCGACGGGGTCACCCAAACCCTGGGCATGACCGCGGAGGAGTTCCGCGCCATGGGCCTGCCCTCGCGCGATACGCCGGACTGCGACGCGCTCCGCGATAGCTGAGCCGCCGCGCGCACCGCTCGGGGCCGGGCAGCCGCGCCCGCGCCGCGAGCGGTTGCCGGCGAGCACGCCGCCGGCCGTTCTTTCCGCACGGGTTGCACCGCGCGGCGCGGCATTCGTTTGCCCGGACGCTGGCCGATGTCGCTCATCACCTACCTTACACGCATCCACTTCGCCGACCGCTCCGTCGAGGATGCGTTGCCGGTCGAGGTGCGGCGGCTGGCCCTGGCCCGCCCGCTGGTGCTCGCCGACGCTGCGGCCGATGCGGCCGACGCCGTCGACCGCCTGCTCGACGCCCTGCCCCGGAGCGCCGCACCGATCGTGCTGCGTGGGCTCCCATCCCTGCCTTCGGCCAAGGATCGGGCACGGATCGCGACGGCGCGAACGGGCGGGGCCGCGGACGGCGTGATCGGCCTCGGCGGCGGCCGGGTGATCGACCTCGCCCGGCTCGCCGCCCGCGGCCGTCACCGCGCCGCCGATCTGCCGGTCATCGCCGTGCCGACCACCACGGCCGGCATGGGCTTCGGGCCGACCCGGTTCGACGGTCCCGACGGCACCGCCGCCAACGCGGCGCTGCCGGTCGCCGTGATCTGCGACGCCACCCTCACCCTCGCCATGGACCGGTCGACGACCGCCGCGACCGGGATGGACGCGCTCATCCATTGCCTGGAGGCGTGGCTCGGCACCGCCTTCAATCCGCCCGCCGACGGCATCGCGCTGGAGGGGCTGCGGCGGGCCGTCGGCTTTCTGGAGCGGGCGGTCGCCGATGGCCAGGACCTGGAGGCGCGGCGCGAGATGCTGGCCGCGGCTCTCTGCGCCGGCCTCGCCGCGCAGAAGGGCTGCGGCGGTATCGAGGCGCTCGCCTGGGCGGTCGAGGTGGAGGTCGGCCTGGAGGAACGGCACGGCCTCCTGCACGCAGCACTGCTGCCGCCGGTCCTGGCGTTCAACGCGCCGGCGGTGGGCGACCGCTTGGGTCAGTTGCCACGAACGTTGCCGCTGCCCCGCGACGCCGACGTCGGCGCCTGTCTCGCCGACCTCGGAGGCCGCATCGACCTGCCGCGCCGACTGGGCTCGCTCGGCATCGACGACGCGGCCCGCCGGCGCATCGCCGCCGCCGCCGCCGCCGATCCGGCCAATCGAACCAACCCCCGTCACGCCACGTCCACCGACTACCTGACGCTGCTGCGAGCGGCGGAGTGACGAAGGCGGCGGCGCCGGCAACGAGGAAGATCGTTCTCCTTTCCGAGGAACGGCGCTACGATGCCGCATTACTGCATCGTCAGAATGCGGAGGGAGGCAGATGAGCACCGCGCTCGCCGTTTTTCACGGCGTCTTCGGCCGGGTGTGCCTGTATTCGATGGATCGTGCCATGGTGCCGCACGGCCACCGCGAGGGGCATCTGATCTTCCACGTCCAAGGCCCGCCCGCCGAACTGGTGGTCGACGACCGGGCCTATCCGATCGGCCCCGGACAGGCGGTGGCGATCAGCCCGTGGCAAGCGCACTTCTACCGCCCGGTCAGGCACGACGTGCCGACCGTCACCCTGGTGCTCTACATCCGTCCCTCCTGGTTCGTCGAAGCGTCGAGGTGCGCTTCGGCATCGTTGCGCTTCGGCCGGATCGGCGTCGAGACCACCGACCACCTGGCCCGGCTGGTCTACGCCAGCGCCCACGCCATGCTCGACGCCGACCGCGACGATCCGGCGATGGAGGACCGGCTTTGCGCGCTGACCCAGGCGGCCTTCGACCAGTCCTGGCAGTGGACGGCGAAGGGCGAGGCGTTCGTCGGCCCGGCTTTTCCCAAGCGCGACTACCGCATCCGCAACGCGCTGAAGCTGATGCAGGCGCAATTCGGCGAGACCCTGGAACTGGACACGGTGGCGCGCGAGGTGGGGCTGTCGCGGCCGCACTTCTTCAAACTGTTCCGCACCCAGGTCGGCCTCACCCCCAACCTCTATCTCAACGCACTCAGGATGGAGCGGGCGATCGACCTGCTCGCCGAGTCGCAGGAGGCGGTGGCGAAGATCGGCTTCAATCTGGGCTTCTCCAGCCAAGCCAGCTTCTCGCGCTTCTTCATCGCCAACGGCGTGGTGCCGCCGAGCGCCTATCGCCGCAGCGTCTACGTGCAGCACGAGGCCTGAACGCTTTTCCCGACGATCGGGGGAAAGATCAGACTGTCGGGTATCTCCCCGAGGCGTCGTGAGGGCTACCCTTCCGTGTGGTGGGTGCTCGGTGCGCCAGTCGCAGGATTGGGGGGAATGCAGGACTTCGTCCGCCGCTACCCGGCTTGGTCGCTGGTCCTGGCCATCGTGGTCGCGGCGCTCCTGTGGCTGATCGTTGCGCCGTGGCCGCCGGGGCTCGAGGCGGCGATGGGCCGAAAGCGCGTGTTCCTCAACGCCGTCTTCGGCGGCATCACGCTCGGTGCGCTCTACTTCCTCGTCGCCAGCGGCTTCACGCTGATCTTCGGCCTGATGCGCAACGTCAACCTCGCGCACGGCTCGCTCTACCTGCTGGGCGGCTATCTCGGCTACGAGGTGTCCGAGGCGACCGGCTCCTGGCTGATCGCCTTTCCGGTCGTCTTCGCGCTCGTGGCCCTGCTCGGCGTCGTCCTCCAGCATCAGGTGTTTCGCCGGATGGAGGGCGAGGAACTCCGGCAGACGATGGTCACCATCGGCCTTTCGGTGGTCTTCGCCGACCTGATGCTGTGGTACTGGGGCGGACAGAGCTACACGATCCTCTCGCCCGACTTCCTCTCGGGACCGGTTGAACTGCCCATCGTCGCCGGCACCGGCCGCGACGGCGAGTTCGTCTATCTGCGCTATCCGGCGGTGCGCATGGCCATTCTGGTCGCCGCCATCGTCATCGGCATCGGCATGTGGCTGATCCTCAACCGTACCCGCCTCGGCATGCTGATCCGCGCCGGGGTCGACGACCGCGACATGCTGGCCGCCTCCGGCGTGCGCATCCAGTACGTGTTCCTGCTCGTTTTCGCCTTCGGCGCCGGGCTCGCCGGTATCGCCGGCATCGTCGGCGGCACGTTCCAGTCGCTCTCGCCGGGCGAGGACACGCGCTTTCTCCTCGCCTCGCTGGTCGTGGTCATCGTCGGCGGCATGGGCTCGATCCCGGGTGCTGCGGTCGGTGCCCTGGTGATCGGGCTCAGCGAGCAATTGGGGCTGGTCTACGCCCCCACCTACTCGGTCGTGTTCACCTTCCTCATCATGGCCGCGGTGTTGGCGTTCCGCCCGCAGGGCCTGATGGGCCGGACGCGCTGAATGGCGACGCGCGCGCCCGGCCTGCCGCTCGGCGACACCTGGCTCGAACGGGTGCCCCTGCCCGTCTGGGCGCTCGCGCTGGTCATGCTGATCATGCCGCTGATCGCCAACAACTTCTGGCTGTTCCAGGTGTTCGGCTGGACCTTCATCCTCGGCATGATCGCCCTGTCGTTGATGTTCCTTGCCGGCTATGGCGGCATGGTCAGCCTGATCCAGATGTCGGTCGCCGGGATGGGTGGCTACATGGTGGCGATCCTCGGCACCTCGGGGATGGCCGAGATCAGCCTCGGGCTGCCCTGGTGGCTGGCCGTGCCGGCCGCCATCCTCATCGCCGCCGCCTTCGGCACGCTGGTCGGCGCCCTCGCCGTGCGCACCGAGGGCATCTACACCATCATGATCACGCTGGCGCTGGCCTCGGCGTTCTTCTACTTCGTGCGGCAGAACTACGGTATCTTCAACGGCTATACCGGCTTCAACCTGGTGGTGCCGCCGCGACTGTTTGGTGTCGACTGGCGCCAGCCAATCCCCTTCTACTACCTGACGCTGGGCTGTGCGGTGCTGGCCTATGCGGCCGTCGTCTACGTCTCGCGTTCGCCCTTCGGGCTCGCGCTCCAGGGCGTACGCGACAACCCGCGGCGGATGGCGGCACTGGGCTTCAACGTCACCGCGCACCGCGTCGCGGCCTACACCTTCGCCAGCGCCATCGCCGCCGTCGGCGGCATCCTCCTGGTCTGGCAGAACGCCCAGATCGCGCCCGGCACCGTCGGCATCCCGGCCGTCATCGACATCCTCGTCATCGCCATCGTCGGGGGCCTGAGGCGGCCGATCGGCCCCTTCATCGGTGCGCTCATCTACGTACTGCTGCGCACCTTCTCGCCGGACGTGCTCAACGCCTTCGGGCTGTCGGGCGAACGCTTCAAGCTGCTGATCGGCCTCGGCTTCCTGGCCATCGTGTTCTTCTCGCCCGACGGCGTACTCGGCCTTTGGGAGCGCTGGCGAGCACGGATGCGACGCCGCGATCCTTTGACCGGAGCCGAGCCATGAGGCCCACCGATGGGCTCGGCTCGGTCTCGGCGCGGAGTGCCTTGGAGCTGCGCGGCGTCACCAAGATGTTCGGCGCCCTCGCCGCCATCGTCGACGTCACCATGACGGTGCGGCCGGGCGAGCGACGCGCCGTGCTCGGCTCCAACGGTGCCGGCAAGACCACGCTCTTCAACTGCGTGACCGGCGACTTCCTCCCGACCTCCGGCACCATCCGCCTGTTCGGCGAGGACGTGACCGCCTTTCCGGCCTACGAGCGCATCCGCCGCGGGCTGCGGCGCACCTATCAGATCTCGCTCCTGTTCGGCGGCCTCACCGTCGCCGACAACGTCTATCTCGCCTGCCGCGGCGTCAGCCGGGGGCGGTTCTCCCTGCTCCGGCCGCGCCAGGGCGACACCCTGGTCGCCCGCGCCGACGAGTTGATCGAGGCGGTCCACCTGTCGGCCGCGCACGACACGCTGGTCGCCGAGCTGAGCTACGGCCAGCAGCGGCAGCTCGAGATCGCCCTGGCGCTCGCCGGTGCGCCGCGCTTCATCCTGTTCGACGAGCCGGCGGCGGGGCTCTCGCCGGCCGAACGGGCGGAGTTGGTGGCGATCCTGACGGGCCTGCCCGGCCACATCGGCTACGTCATCATCGAGCACGACATGGACGTGGCACTGCGTGTCGCCGAGAGCGTGACGATGATGCACGACGGCCGCATCTTCAAGGAGGGTACGCCCGAGGAGATCGAGAACGATCCCGAGGTGCAGGCGCTCTATCTCGGCGACGGGAGCCACACCCATGGCTGAGCGCGGCCGCCTGCCGGCCCTCGAGATCCGGGGGCTCAACGTCTTCTACGGCGCCTCGCACGCGCTCCAAGGCGTGGACCTGAAGCTCGACGGCGGCGTGCTCTCCGTGGTCGGCCGCAACGGCATGGGCAAGACCACGCTCTGCAAGGCGATCATGGGGCTGGTGCCGATCGCCTCCGGCAGCATCGCCTTCGCCGGCGAGCCGCTGGTCGGCAAGAGCCCCGCCGACATCGCGCGGTTGGGTATCGGCTACGTGCCGCAGGGGCGCCGCCTCTGGCGCTCGCTCACCGTCGACGAGCATCTGAAGATGGTCGAAACGGGCAGCGGCCCCTGGACGACCGAACGCATCTACCAGACCTTCCCTCGCCTCGCCGAACGCAGGCACAATGGCGGCGGCCAGCTTTCCGGCGGCGAGCAGCAGATGCTCGCCATCGCCCGGGCACTGCTCCAGAACCCGCGCCTGCTGGTGATGGACGAGCCGACCGAGGGCTTGGCACCGGTCATCGTCGCCCAGGTCGAAGAGATGCTGCTTCGGCTCGCCGAGGAGGGCGAGATCGAGGTCTTGGTCATCGAGCAGAACATCGGCGTTGCCTGTGCCGTCGCCGACGATGTGGCCATCATGGTCAACGGCCGCATCAACCGGGCGGTGCCCGCAAACCAGTTGGCGGCCGACCGCGACCTGCAGCAGCGGCTTCTCGGTGTCGGCCGGCACGGCCACGACGACACGCCCACCACGCCGGATGCGAAGCCGACGGAGGACCGCCCGGCGTCGGGCGTCGGGCCGAAGCTCGCCAAAGTCTACATGTCCAACCCGACCCGGCCGACCCGGTGGTCGGAGCCGGTGCCGGTCGAGCAGATCGAGCGCGCGGCACGGGTGCTGACCACGGTCGCCGTCGCGGCGCCGGCGCAGGCGGAGATCCGCCCGCTGGCGACGGTGGGCGACGCGGTGGTGCTGGTCGCCGGAACACTGGACACCAAGGGCGAGGAGTTGCGCTATCTGCGCGACCTCGTCCGCGCGGCGGGCGTGGCGGTGCGGCTGGTCGACCTCTCCACCTCCGGTGCCCACAGCGGCGCCGACGTGCCCGCGCATCAGGTAGCGGCGTTTCACCCGCGCGGGTCGGCCGGCGTGTTCACCGGCGACCGGGGCACGTCGGTCGCCGGCATGACGCTCGCCTTCGCCCGCTGGATCGCGCGCCAGCAGGGTATCGCCGGCATCCTCTCCGCCGGCGGTTCGGGCGGCACGGCGATGGTGGCGCCGGCCATGCGCGCCCTGCCGGTGGGCGTGCCCAAGCTGATCGTCTCGACCGTTGCCTCGGGCGAGGTCTCCAAGTACGTCGGCCCGTCCGACATCATGATGATGCACTCGGTGGCCGACGTGCAGGGCCTGAACGCGATGACCGAGCAGGTGCTCGCCAACGCTGCCAACGCCATGGCCGGCATGGTGCAGGCCCGCCGGAAGGCGCCACCGCGCCAAGGCACCAAGCCGGCGATCGCCCTGTCGATGTTCGGCGTGACGACGCCGGCGGTGCAGCAGGTGGCGGCGCAGCTCCGCGACGACTGGGACTGCCTCGTCTTCCACGCCACCGGCATCGGCGGCCAATCCTTGGAAGCGCTGGTCGACCAGGGCCAGGTGCAAGGGGTGATCGACCTCACCACCACCGAAGTGTGCGACCTGATGATGGGCGGCGTCTTCCCCGCCACCGAGGACCGCTTCGGTGCCATTATTCGCCGGCGCATGCCCTATATCGGCTCGGTCGGCGCGCTCGACATGGTGAACTTCGCAGCCCCCGAGACGGTGCCCGAGCGCTATCGGGGCCGGCTCTTCTACGCGCACAACCCGCAAGTGACGCTGATGCGCACCACGGCCGACGAGTGCGACCGCATGGGTCGCTGGATCGGCGAACGGCTGAACCGGATGGAGGGCCAAGTGCGCTTCTTCCTGCCGGAGGGTGGCGTCTCGGCTCTCGACGCGCCGGGCCAGCCCTTCTTCGACCCCGAGGCGCGGGCAGCCCTGTTCGCGGCGCTGGAGCAGACCGTGCACCAGACGCCGGCCCGGCAACTCGTCCGCCTGCCCCACCACATCAACGCGCCGGAGTTCGCCGCCGCCGTGGTCGCGGCCTTCCGTGCGTTGCATGGTGGCCGCCCGCTGCGCCGCCCACCGCGCCCAAAGGAGGCTCGCCGATGATCCCTCGTGCTGCGATCCTCGAGCGCTTGCGGGGGATGATCGCCAGGGGCGAGCCCATCGTCGGCGGCGGCGCCGGCACCGGCCTGTCCGCCAAGTGCGAGGAAGCGGGCGGCATCGACCTGATCGTGATCTACAATTCCGGCCGCTACCGCATGGCCGGACGCGGCAGCCTCGCCGGGATGATGCCCTACGGCGACGCCAACGCCGTCGTGGTCGAGATGGCGGCCGAGGTGCTGCCGGTGGTCCGCCACACACCGGTCATCGCCGGCGTGTGCGGCACCGACCCCTTCCGCCGCATGGACGCGTTCCTCGACGAGTTGAAGCGCCTCGGCTTCGCCGGCGTGCAGAACTTTCCGACCGTGGGCCTGATCGACGGCATCTTCCGGGCGAACCTGGAAGAGACCGGCATGGGCTACGGCCTCGAGGTCGACATGATCGCCAAGGCCCGCGCCAAGGACCTCTTGACCACGCCCTACGTGTTCGACGAGGGCACGGCCGAAGCCATGGCCCGTGCCGGCGCCGACATCGTGGTCTGCCATCTGGGGCTCACCACCGGCGGCAGCATCGGCGCCGAGACCGCGTTGAAGCTCGAGGACTGCCCGGCGCTCGTCGACCGCTGGGCGGAGGCGGCCCTGCGCATCAAGCCGGACGCCATCGTCCTGGTGCACGGCGGCCCGGTGGCCATGCCGGCGGACGCCGAATTCGTTCTGAAGAACACCACCACCTGCCACGGCTTCTACGGCGCCTCCTCGATGGAGCGGTTGCCGGCAGAGGTCGCGCTGACCGAACAGACTCGCGCCTTCAAGCGCATCAAGGGCCGCTGAAGGCCGATCGGGGAGGGAGACATGACGGGAGAGCTCATCGGCCAGCTGATCCTCTGGCTCGTGGTCGCGGTGGTCGGCATCGCCATCGTCTACTGGGTGATGCAGTGGCTCTACCGGCGCTCGACCAAGGAGGTCGCCTTCGTCCGCACGGGCTTCCTCGGCGAGAAGGTGGTGATCGACGGCGGCGCCTTCGTCTGGCCGATCGTCCACGACATCACGCCCGTCAACATGAACGTGCTGCCGCTCGCAGTCGCCCGTACCCAGGGCGACGCGCTGATCACCAAGGACCGCATGCGAGTCGACGTCGAGGCCGAGTTCTACGTGCGGGTGCGCCCGGCCAAGGATGCCGTGGCGATGGCGGCATCCACCCTCGGCCGGCGGACGCTGGAGCCGGAACGGCTGCATGCGCTCTTGTCGGGCAAGTTCGAGAGTGCGCTCCGTGCCGTCGCCGCCGAGATGGACATGGCGGAGATGCACGAGAACCGGGGACGCTACGTTGCCCGGGTGAAGGAGGCGGCGCAGGAGGACTTGACCCGCAACGGCCTGGAAGTCGAGAGCGTCGCCATCCTCGATCTCGACCAGACCGCCCTCGAATACTTCAACCCGTCCAATCGGTTCGACGCCGAGGGCCTGACCGCGCTGATCAAGGACATCGAGGCCAGGCGCAAGCTCAGGAACGACATCGAGCAGGAGACGATGATCCTGATCCGCGCCCGCAACCTCGAGGCCGAGAAGCAGGCGCTCGACATCGAGCGGGAGAGCGAGGCGGCGCGGCTGGAGCAGGAGCGCGAGGTCGAGTTCCGCCGCGCCCAGCAGCGGGCGGAGTTGGCGAAGGAGCGGGCCAACCGCGAGACCGAGGCCGAAGAAGCGCAGATCACGGCCCGCGAAGCCGTCGAAAAGGCCAGGATCGCCAACGAGCGCACCATCGCCGAGGCGCGCATCGCCTCCGAGCGCGAGATCCGCAGCCGTGAGATCGCGCGGCAAAAGGCGGTCGACGGCGAGGAGATCGCCGCCCGCGAGGAGGTGGAGAAGGCCCGCATCCTCCAGGAACGGGCGCTGCGGGAAGCGCGGATCGAGAACGAGCAGGAGACCCAGGCCCGCGAGATCGCGCGGGTGAAGACGATCGAGGCGGCCGAGATCGCCGCGCGCGAGGCCACCGAACGGGCACGCATCGCCCAGGAAAAGGCCGTCGTGGAGGCGCGTATCGCCAAGGAGCGCGAGACCCAGACGGCCGAGATCGAGCGGCAGCGGACGGTCGAGCAGGCCGAGATCGCCGCGCGCGAGGAGACCGAGAAGGCACGGATGGCGCAGACGCTGGTCTTGAACCAGACCCGCATCCGCGGCGAGGAGGACATCCGCCGGCGCGAGATCGAGCGCCAGCGGGGGCTGGAGGAGGCCGAGATCGCGGCGCGCGAGGCGACCGAACGGCTCCGCATCGCCCAGGCCGCCGAGGTCAACGAGGCGCGGATCGCCGAGGACCGGCGCATCCGCGAGTTGGAGATCGAGCGGACCAAGGCCGTCGAGGCGGCGGAGATCGCGGCCGGCCAAGCGATCGAGGCGGCACGCATCGCCCGCGAGAAGACGTTGAAGGTCGACCGTATCGAGGCCGAGGAGACGACGAGCGAACGCGAGATCGCGCGCAACAAGGCCGTCGACGAGGCGCGCGTCGCCGCCGAGGAGGCGGTCGAGGCCGCGCGCATCGCCCAGCGCCTCGAGCTGGACGCCCAGCGCATCGCCGCCGAGCAGGCCACGCGCGCGCGGGAGATCGCCCGGCAGAAGGCGCTGGACGCCGAGCGGATCGCCGCCGAGGAAGCCACGCGCGCACGCGAGATCGTGCGCGACCGGGAGGTGGAGGCGGCCGAGATCGCGCGGCGCGAAGCGATCGAGCGCGCCCGTGTCGTCGCCGAATTGAAGCTGGAAGAGGAGCGGATCGCCAGCCAACAGACCCGCGAGGTCACCGACATCGAACGCCGCCGGGCGGTCGAGGCGGCCGATCAGGCGCGAATCGTGGCGCTTGCCGACGAACGGCGGAAGGTGGCGGCGGCCGATGCCAGCGTGAAGCAGGCCGAGATCGCCGCGCAGCGCGAGGTGGAGACCGCCGACGTCGAGCGCGAGCGTGCCGTCGAGGCGGCGCGGCTGGAACGGCGCCGCTCGCTGGAGCAGCTCGAGATCGCGAGGGTGCAGGCGCTGCGCGAGGCCGAGATCGAGAGCCGGGAGGACGTGGAGCGCGCGCGTGTCGCGTCGGAGCGCCAGCTCGACGAGATCCGCATCGACTACGAGACGGTGCGCCGCAAGCTGGAGGTCGAGCGCGAGAAGGTCGTCGAAACCGAACAGATGGAAAAGGCCATCGCACTCTACAAGAAGTCGCTGGAGGAATCGGCCGCCCGCGCCGAGGCGGACACCGCACGCGCCCGCGCCGCCGAGGCCGAGGAACGCATCACCACGGTGCGCGAGACCGAGCAGGCGGCTCGCCGCAAGTCGATCGACGTGATGCTGGCGGAGAAGGCAGCGGCGGAAGCGAAGCTGATCGCCGAGGCGGAGAAGGTGCGAGCAGCGGTCGAGGCCGAGGCGCAGAAGCTCTTGAACGAGGCCGAGAACGTGCTGACCAACCCGGCCCGCTCGTCGCTGTTCCGCCGCAAGCTCCTGGAGCACGTCGAGGGCATCGTCGCTGCCTCGGTCAAGCCGCTGGAGAAGATCCAGGACATCCGGATCATGCAGCTCGACGGCATGGGCGGCAGCAGCGGCCGCGACGGCAGCCCGACCGACGAGGTGATCAACTCGGCCTTGCGCTACCGGGTGCAGGCGCCGCTCATCGACAGCCTGCTCTCCGACATCGGCATCGAGGGGGGGACCCTGTCGCGGCAGCAGGGCCTGATCCGCGAGGCGTCGGACATGCAGCGCATCGCCAACGAGGCGAAGAAGGCCGCACCCAAGCCGGACGGGGAGAAGACGTAGATGCCGCGCGTCTACACCTCGTCCGTGCTCGACGCGCCGACCGCCAAGGTCTGGGAGCGCATCCGCGACTTCAATGCGCTCCCCCGCTGGCATCCGCGCATCCGCGACAGCCGGATCGAGAACGGCGAGCCGGCCGACCGGGTGGGCTGCGTGCGCGACTTCCACCTCCAGAACGGCGACCGCATCCGCGAGCGGCTGTTGGGCCTCTCCGACTACGACTACTTCTGCACCTACGCGATCCTCGAAAGCCCGATGCCGCTCACCGACTACGTGGCGACGCTCAGGCTCACGCCGATCACCGACGGCGATCGGACGTTCGCCGAATGGTCCGCCGAGTTCGACTGCGCGCCCGAGGTCGCCGCCGACCTCGTCGCCGGCATCGGCCAGAACGTGTTCCAGGCGGGCTTCGATGCGCTCAAGCGGCAGCTGGCGGGCTGAGCCATGGTGAAGGTGGTCAAGAGCACCGTCCTGGATGCGCCCGTCGAGGCGGCGTGGGCCGTGCTCCGCGACTTCAACGGGCACGACCGCTGGCATCCCATCGTCGCCGACAGCGTGGTCGATCACGGCTGGCCCTCGGATCGCGTCGGCTGCGTCCGCCGCTTCCACCTGCAAGACGGCGCCGAGTTGCGCGAGCAACTGCTGACCCTGTCGGACGCCGACATGGCCTTCTCCTACTGCCTGTTGGAGACGCCGGTGCCGCTCTTGAACTACGTGGCGCACGTGCGCCTCGCCCCCGTGACCGACGGCGACCGCACGTTCTGGCATTGGGAGTCGCGCTTCGACACGCCGCGCGGGCGCGAGGACGAGCTGCGCCTGATGGTGGCGGAGAACGTCTATCAGGCGGGCTTCGACGCCATCCGCGCCCATCTCCAAGCGGAGGGCGGGCGATGACGGTGACCGTCGAGACGTACGCCTCCCTCGCCGAGGCGGCGCGGGCGCTGGGCTCGGGTGCGGCCTATCTCGGCGGCGGCACCATCGTCATGCGCGCGGTCAACGCCGGCACGGCGCCCGCCCGCATCGTCCGCGCGACCGACCCGGCGCTGCGCGAGGTGCGGGTGGCGGGCGATACCGTCAGCCTCGGCGCCGGCGTCACCATGCACGACGTGCTGGCGCGGGCGGAACTCGCCTTCCTGCACCCGGTCGCCCGCGCCGTCGGCGGCCCGCAGGTGCGCCACATGGCGACCGTCGGCGGCAATCTGTTCGCGCCGCACCCCTATGGCGACTTCGCAACGGCGCTCTTGGCGCTGGGCGCCAGGGTGGTGATGGCGGGCCAGGGCGGCGCTCGGCCGCTCGACGACCTCCTGCGCGACCGCGCCCGCGGCCGGCTGGTGGCGGCGGTCGAGTTGCCGCGCCCGCGCGAGGGTAGCTTCAGCTTTCACAAGGTCAGCCGCATCAAGCCCAAGGGGGTCGCCGTGCTGTCGGTCGCGGCCCTGCTGCCGCGGGATGGCGGACGTATCCGCGGAGCCAGGGTCGCCTGGGGGGCGATGGCACCGGCGCCGATGCGAGGCGCTGCCGTGGAACGGGTACTCGAAGGCCAGACGCTGGATGCCGCCACCATCGCCCGCGCCGCAGAGGTGGCAGCCGAGGGGCTGCAGCCGCCGACCGATCCGCTGGCGTCCGCTTGGTATCGCCGCGAAGTGGCCGGGGTGCATCTCCGGCGGCTCCTGGAGCGCCTGTCATGAAGAAGCCCGTCACCTTTACGCTCAACGGGGCGCCCAAGGCGGCCTTCACCGAGGACGGGCAGAACCTGCTCGACTTCCTCCGCCGCGAGGTCGGCGACCTGACACCGAAATATGGCTGCGGCCAGGGCACCTGCGGCGCCTGCACGGTCACGCTCGACGGCGCGGTGCACCTCGCCTGCCTCGTTCTGGCGGAAACGGTGGCGGGTCGCAGTGTCGGCACCGCCGCCGGCCTCGCCCGCGGCGCCGAGCTGCATCCCTTGCAGGAGGCGTTCATGGAGGGGTTCGCCGCGCAGTGCGGCTATTGCACGCCGGGCATGCTGGTTTCGGCCAAGGCCCTGCTCGACCGCAACCCCAACCCCAGCCGCGACGAGGTGGTGGAGGCGATCTCGGGCAATCTCTGCCGCTGCACCGGCTACGAGCCGATCATCGAGGCGATCCTCGCCGTCGCCGGGCGGAGGGCCAGCGCATGAGCGGCGGCATCGAGTTCAGGAAGGACCTCTTCGCCGACGAGCGGGACGACGACCTCAACGAGATCGGCAAGCCGACCCGGCGCCAGGACATCCAGGGCCACGTCACCGGCCGTTCGCCCTTCTACGACGACCACCTGTTCGACGGGCTCCTACACGTCCGCTGCGCCCGCTCGCCGCACCACCACGCCCGCATCCGCCGCATCGACACGAGCGAGGCCGAGCGCAGCCCCGGCGTGGTCCGCGTGCTGACGGGCCGCGACGTGCCCACCAACCTCAACACGCTGTTGAGCCTGCTCGACTTCGGCATCGACGACGAGCCGATCCTGGCGGAGACCAAGGTCGCCTATGCGGGCGAGCCGGTGGCGGCCGTCATCGCCGAGACCGAGGCTCAGGCCCGCGCGGCGGTGGCCAAGGTGCGCGTCGACTGGGAGGTGCTGCCGCACGTGCTCGACGTGGAAGAGGCGATCCGGCCGGGCGCACCCGTCGTCTGCCCGCCCTACCCCCAGAACAAGTTCGTCTATCACGGGCGCTACGACCATCAAAAGCTGCGCTACGGCGACGTCGCGGCGGCGTTCGCTGCCGCCGACCACGTCGTCCGAGGGCGCTATCAGATGTCGCCCATCGAGCAGGCGCCGATCGAGACCTGCGGTGCCATCGCCGCCCCGGAGCAGGACGGCCGCTACGTCTGCTACACCTCGACCCAGGCGCTGTTCTTCTCGCTCGGCACGGCCGCCAAGGTCTTGAGCACGCCGTCCTCCAAGCTGCACTTCATCGGCGGCACCGTCGGCGGCGGCTTCGGCGGCAAGGTCGATTCCGTCCACGAGCCCGTCGCCATCCTCGCCGCCATGCAGACCGGTCGGCCCTGCAAGTTCATGTGGGACCGCGAGGAGGAGATGCAGGTCGGCGCGCCGCGCGGTGCCGAGCGCTGGTACATCGAGGATGCGGTCATGAAGGACGGCCGCATCACCGCCCGGCGCTTTCGGGGCTACTTCGATGCCGGCGCCTACACCCGGCTCTCGTCCTACGCCATCATCAAGGGCGTCGGCCACCTGCCGGGACCGTACACCATCCCGAACGTCAGGGCCGACGTCTTTTGCGTCTACACCAACCGCACGCCGGCCACGGCCATGCGCGGCTTCGGCATCACCGGCGTCGACTTCGCCATCGAGGCGCACATGGACAAGGTGGCCGAAGCGGTGGGGATGGACCCGATCGAGCTGCGCATCCTGAACGCCTATCGCGACGGCGACATGAAGGCCCACCGCCGCGAGGCCAAGAACTGCGCCTTGATCGAGTGCTGCCAAGTGGTCGCCCAAAAGGCCGGGGTGAAGCTCTCGCCCGAAGCCCTCGCCGCCGCCTCCACCAAGGGCGGGGGCGGCGAGCGCGGCCGTCTGCCGGCCTTCACCGCAACCGATCAGGAGGGCCGCGTCGAGGGCTTCGACACCGGCAGCTATGCGCGGAAGGGCAGGCCGCGGCCCACGGCGCCGACCATGCCAGCCGCCACCCCGCCACGCCCGGCGCCGGCCGCTACGACGCCGCCCCCACCCCCGCCGCCGGCGCAGCCGCCACAGCCGGGGCCGGCGCGTTCCGGGGCGATGCGCTTTTCCTCCATCTCCGGCTTCAGGAGGCGCTGACCATGGCGCTCCACCGCGGTCGCGGCTTTGCCGCCATCAACTACCCCATCGGCATGAACCTCGGGGGCGACCCGTCGCAGGCGCTGGTCCACTCCAACCCCGACGGCAAGTTCACCGTGGCCTTGTCCTCCATCGACCTCGGCCAGGGGATGAAGTCGGTGACCCGGCAGATCGCCGCCGAGACGCTCGGGGTGCCGGTCGCGGACGTCTACGTCGACACCGCCGACAGCGATACCGGCCCCCACTGCATGGGCAGCTTCGCCAGCCGCGGCACGCATCGGGTCGGCAACGCCGTGATCCAGGCGGCCAAGGAGGCGCGCCAGGTGATGCTGGAAGCGGCGGCCGAGGAGATGGAGGTGGACGCCGCCGACCTCGTCACCGACGGGCGCGGCAACATCCACGTCAAGGGCGCGCCCTCGCGTTCGATCACGACGATGGCCGCGGCGCAAGCGGCGCAGTTCAAGCAGGGCCGCACCGTCGCCGGGCGCGGCATCTTCCTCATTCCCTTGAGCGAGGTCGATCCCGAGACCGGCGAGATGACGCCGGTCTCCTGCTTCGCCCATGCCGCCATGCTGGTCGAGGTCGAGGTCGACGACGAGACCGGCGAGGTGGCGATGGTCGACATGCAGTCGGCCTACGAGGTCGGCCGCGCGCTCAACCCGAAGCTCGTCGAGCAGCAGCTCAGGGGCGGCGCCTGGATGGGCACGAGCCACGCCGCGTGGGAGACGACGGAGCCCTACTACCCCGACCGCGCCCACGGCCCCGTCGACTTCAACCACTACCTGATGCCGGGACCGGGCGACCTTGCCCCGCACCACATCAGCGTGCTGGAGCGACCGGCGCCGGACGGCCCCTTCGGCGGCAAGGGGCCGGGCGAGATGTGCGCCAACCCGGTGCTGCCGGCGGTGGTGAACGCCGTCTACGACGCCGTCGGCGTGCGTATCGACGAGCTGCCGGTGACGCCCGAGAAGGTCTTGCGCGCGCTGAAGGCGCAGGGCGGGGCGAAGCCGCGGCGCCGGCTCTGACATGCCCGTCCGGCGATCCATCCTCGGCATCGACGGCCCCGAGCCCTTGGCGCGGGGACTGCTCGATGCCCAGTACGTCGCCGACGAGGGGCTTTCGACCACAGCCTATCTGGCCCTGGCCCTGGGCAAGCCCCTCCTGCTCGAGGGCTCGCCCGGCGTCGGCAAGACCGAGGCGGCCAAGGCCATCGCGTCCGTGCTCGGCCGCGAGTTGGTACGCCTCCAATGCTACGAGGGCATCGACGCGGCGGCCGCCCTCTACGAGTGGAACTTCCCCCGCCAGATGCTGGCGATCCGTCAGGCGGGCGACGGCTACGTCAACCTGTACGCCGACGACTTCCTGATCGCCCGCCCGTTGCTGCTGGCGTTGCAGGCGCCGCGCGAGCGGGTGCTCTTGATCGACGAGATCGACCGTGCCGACCCCGAGTTCGAGGCGTTCCTGCTCGAGTTCCTCTCCGACTTCGCCATCTCCATCCCCGAGCGCGGCACGGTGCGGGCGGGCGAGCCGCCGGTCGTCATCCTCACCTCCAACCGCACCCGCGAACTGCACGAAGCGCTCCGGCGACGCTGCGTCTATCACTGGATCGGCTATCCCGACCCCGCGCTCGAGGCCCGGATCGTGACCATGCGCGCCTCGACCGTGGCGCACGACACGGCAAGGCGCGTGGTCGCCGCCGTCGGGCGGCTGCGGGCCGAGCCCCTGGCCAAGCCGCCGGGCGTCGCCGAGACGGTGGAATGGGCCGAGGCGGCGACGCTCCTCCACCAGCAGGGCGCCCCCTGGCCCGCCGCCTTCGCCCGCGCCATCGGCGTGGCCTTGAAGGACCAGGACGACCTCGCCTGGGTCACTCCCCGGCTGGACGCGCTGATCGGGGATGCGGCATGACGTTGCCGGCGGCCCTCGCCCCCTTCCTCGCCTTTCCGGTCGCCCTGCGGGCTGCGGGCTTCGCCGCGTCGCCCGACCAGACGCAGAATTTCCTTGCCGCCGTGGGCCTGCTCGGGCCGCGCTCGCTGGCGGACGTGCGCCGCGCCGCCCACGCCGTCTTCGGCCCCGGCCCGGAGCGCGCGGCCGACTTCGATGCCGTGTTCGACCGCGTGTTTCTGGGCCACACGCTGACAGCCCCCGCCCCCGGTGCGCCCGAGGACCTGCCCCGCGCCTTCGATGCGGCGACGTTCGACCTCATGCCCGAGGCCGACGAGGAGGAACCGTCGGGAGCGGAGGCGAGCGGGGCCGAGCGGCTGTTCGCGCGCACCTTCCCACCCGTGGACGCAGCGGGCGCGTTGCGCGCCTTCGCCCGAGCGCTCCCCCGCCGGCTGCCGCGCCGCCGCTCCCGTCGGATGGTGCAGGGCAAGGGCCGGCTCGCCGACCCGCGCGCCACCTTCCGCGAAGTGCTCCGCCGCGACGGCGAGATCGCCCACCTGCCGAAGCGCACGCGCCTGATGCGGCAACGCCGCGTGCTGCTCCTCATCGACATTTCCGGCTCGATGAAGGCGTCGACGGAAGCGAGCCTCCGCCTCGGCCACACGCTGGTGCGCACGGGCGAGCGCGTCGAGGCGTTCACCCTCGGCACGCGGTTGACCCGCGTGAGCAAGGCACTCCGCCACCGCGCCCCCGATCAGGCCCTCGCCCTCGCCTCGGGGCTGGTGGCGGACTGGGACGGCGGCACGCGGCTGGGCGAGGCGCTCGCCGTGTTCCTCGCCATCCCCCGCTTCGCCGCGACCGCGCGCGGCGCCTTCGTCGTCGTGCTCTCGGATGGGCTGGAGCGCGGCGGCCCGGAGACGCTGGTTGCCGCGATGACACGCCTGCGCGCCCTCGCCTGGTCGGTCCTCTGGCTGTCGCCGCTGGCGACGGGGCCTCACTTTCGCGCCGAGACGGCAGCGATGCGGGCGGTGGCCCCGCTGGTCGACCGCATCGGCGACGGCGCCACGGCCGGGGCGGTGATGCGGGAGATCCTCGCCTTCACCAAGGGCGCGCGGCCGTGAGGGTGATCGACGCGCATTTCCACGTCTGGCGGCAGGCGGACCTCACCTGGCTCCAGGGGCCGATGCAGCCGCGCATCTTCGGCCCGTACGAGCCCATCCGCCGCGACTACCTCATGGCCGAATACCTCGCCGACCATGCGGGCCTCGGCGTCGAAAAGGCGGTCTACGTCCAGGCCAACTGGCCGGTCGACCGCGCCGAGGCCGAGGTCGCGTGGCTGGAGCGGGTGGCGCTCGAGACCGGCTGGCCGCACGGCATCGTCGGCTATGCCGACATGACGGCGGCCGACGTGCGCCCCGCCCTCGACCGCCTCGCCCGCTACCCGCGGGTGCGCGGCATCCGCCAGCAGTTCCACTGGCACGAGAACGCGCTCTACCGCTTCGCCGCCCGGCCCGACCTCGCGGCAGACGCCACCGTGCAGCGGAACGTCGCCCGCCTCGCCGACTACGGCTGGGCCTTCGACCTCCAAGTGTTCGCACCGCAGATGGCCGGCGCCGCGGCGTTGGCCGACGCCTGCCCGCGCGTGACCTTCGTGCTGCAACACGCAGGCATGCTGGAGGATTTGTCGGAGGCCGGCCGCGCCGCCTGGCGCCGGGGCATGGGCGAGTTGGCGGCCCGGCCCAACGTGACGGCCAAGCTCTCGGGCCTCGGCACCTTCGTCCACCGCAACGACGCCGAGCACGTCCGCCGGATCGTCGCCGACACGGTGGCCCTGTTCGGCGCCGAGCGCTGCCTTTGGGGCTCCAACTTTCCCATCGAGAAGCTCTGGTGCGACTACCCGGCGCTGCTCGGCGCCCATCTGGAAGCCACGGCAGCGCTCGACGCCGCGGCCCGCGATCACCTGTTCTACGACACCGCACGCCGGGTCTACCGGCTCTGAGGGAGGCTCATCATGGCGCTCGAAATCAAGCTCCTCGACTACGGCGACATCGAGCTGGAATCGAGCTTTCTGGTACTCGGGCGCGACTGCGGCCGGACCCGCCGCGTGCCGGTCTACGGCTTTTTGATCCTCGGCGGCCAATGGCCGATCGTGGTCGACACGGGCTACCGCGACAACGCCATCATGGAGACCCTCGGCATGCGCGGGCTTCAGTTCCACGAGAACATGGTCGAGCGGCAGTTGGCGCGGCACGGCGTGAAGGTCGCCGACGTCCGCTACATCCTGCACACGCACCTGCACATCGACCACGCCGGCAAGGACGACGTGTTCCCGATGAACACCTCGGTGG
>JBJHBG010000004.1:61362-66716 GCA_050485385.1 Geminicoccaceae bacterium
GTGGTGGTGAACCGCCGCGAACTCGAATGCTCGGTCTCCGGGCTGATGCATCCGCAATACCCGAAGCCCGACATCCAGCACCTGATCGAGCGGCTGCACACCCGCCACGCGCTGCGCTTCGAGGATCTGGAGCTTTCGGGGCCGGTGGAGATCATGCCCGGCGTGGTGATGGAGGCGGCGAACGCCCACACCGAGGGCTCGATGAACGTCCATGTCGAGACCGCCGACGGCCTGGCCACCATCTGCGGCGACGTCATCTACGACTTCAACGACCAGGTCGTCGAGCCGTTCCACCAGATCAGCCTGAACGAGCCGCAGGTCACGGGTAACCACGCCGGCAGCAAACGCGCGGAGAAGGCGGCGATCAAGAAGCTCTTGAACTCGTCCAGGTTCCTCCTGCCGGTGCACGACAAGCCGGCCAAGGTGGAGCGGGGGCAGGTCGTGGGGCGGCTCGACATGGCGGTACCGGGGCCGATCAGCCAGACGGTGCCGCGGCGCGACTGGTTCCCGGCCTGAGGAGGAGAGGACGATGGCCCACGAAGCCCTGGACGCCGCCTTCCGCCGGCTGATCGACGAGCACGCACCCGTCCGCCAGGCGGGCTCCGGCTTCACCTTCACCGAGGGGCCGATCTGGCACCCGGTGGACCACTACCTGCTGTTTTCCGACATGCCGGCCGACGTCCGGCGCCGGCTGGATCGCGCCGGCGTGCGCGAGGTCCTGCGGCCCTCGAACAAGGGCAACGGCATGACCTACGACGCGGAGTTGAACCTGCTGGTGTGCGAGCACGCCACCTCCTCGGTCGCCCGCTTCCGCCCCGACGGCAGCCGCGAGGTGCTGGCCAGCCACTTCGAGGGGCGTGAGCTGAACAGCCCGAACGACATCTGCGTCCGCTCCGACGGTGCCATCTACTTCACCGACCCGTGGTACGGGCGCATGCCGCACTACGGCGTCGAGCGGCCGCGCGAACTCGGCTGGCAGGGCGTGTTCCGCATCCCGCCCGGCGCACGGCCCGGCGACGAGCCGCAACTGGTCGTCGACCGCTACACCTTCAGCCAGCCGAACGGGCTCTGCTTTTGCCCCACCGAAGGGCTGATGTACGTCAACGACACCGAGCAGGCCAATATCCGCGTCTACGACGTGGCGGCAGACGGCAGCCTGAGGAACGGCCGCGTGTTCGCGAGCGGCATCCGCGACAGCTTGCTCCCCGGCGTGCCCGACGGCATGAAGTGCGACGCCTCGGGCAACGTCTGGTGTACCGCACCGGGCGGGCTCTGGGTGTTCGACCCCACCGGCCGCCACATCGGCAAGGTGTCGATCCCCGAGCCCGCGGCCAACTTCCACTGGGGCGGAGCGGACTGGCGCACGCTCTACGTCTGTGCCTCGACCAGCGTCTATGCCGTGGAGGTGCAGGTGGGACCGCGCAACGAGCCCTTCATGCGGGCCCGACCGCGGACGCGCACGGCACCCGCGCCGAGCGAGGGCCAGCCCCTGCGGCTGGATGCGCGGCGCTGTGCGCTCGTCATCCAGGACATGCAGAACGACGTGGTGATGGAGGGCGGCGCCTTCGCTGCGTCGGGCTCACCGGAGCACTGCCGCCAGCAGAACGCGATCGCCAACATCGCAAGGCTCGCGGAGCGCTGCCGCAGCCTCGGCGTGCCGGTGATCCACGTCCATTTCGTGGTGCCTCCGGGGGCGAAGGGCCTCACGCTCAACTGTCCACTGTTCGAGGGCGTGATCGACAACGACGCCATGGTGCGGGGCACCTGGGGTGCGGCGGCGGTCGCTGGCCTGGAGCCGCAACCGGGCGACCACGTGGTCGAGAAGATGCGCATGAGCGCCTTCGAAGGCACCAATCTCGAGACCATCCTCAAGGCCGAAGGCCGCGACCTGATCATCGAGACCGGGGCCTGGACCAACATGTCGATCGAGCACACGGCGCGCACGGGTGCCGACAAGGGCTACGTCATGGTGATCCCGGAGGACGGGTGCAGCACCATGAACGCCGACTGGCACAGGGCCTCCATCGACTACGCCATGCAGAACGTCGCGCTGGTGACGACCACGGACGAGGTGGTCACTGCCCTCGGCTGACCGCCGCCGAGCCGCGCTGGCCGCGCCACGACGTCGCCGGGCCATCCCCGCGCGGGCGGGGAACGCTGGCTGCCACGTCGAGGCAGTGACAGGCGCAAGGCTGCTTGGTCGCGGTGCCGGGCGATGACGAACTCGGCATCGCTTTGCCTCAGAAGGTCAGCAGGATCGATTTGCTCTCCGTCATCGGTCATACTCAATGTGCGTTCTTGCGACTTGTTCTGAGATACGCGTCCCATGCATGACTACATGAAGACTAGCGCATCATGGCACGACTTATAGTACCGCGCGTTGAGGCATACACCCGCTCAGCCGTTCGGGGAACTCGCTTTCCGTGACGCTCGGGCGGCGGCGCGTTGGAGGAGGATCGCGAGTGCGAGACGCTGCTGGCCGAGCAGATGCGCGGCGCGGCGACGCGGCGCGAGATGCCCGGCAAGAACGTCTGACGCCCGGGACGAGGAGGAACGCCGTGACCTGGGCGAGCGACCGGAAGGGGTACTCGCAGCGACGGGCCTGCGCGCCGGTCGGCTTGGGTTCCGAGGCATGGCGCCATCGGCTCCGTCGACAGGACGACGCCACGCTGCGCCGGCGCTTGCGCGAGCGAGCGGCGCCGGTTCGGCTATCGCCGACTGCTGATCCTGCTCCGCCGCGAGGACCTGCGCTGGCAGCCGGGCCGTCGCGTCGGCTGGCACTACAGCGCCTCGGGCAAGCCGAGGCAGAACGGCTTCGTCGAGCGCCTCATCGGCCGGCTGCGCGGGCCACCCCGGAGCGCCGGCGGATCGACGACGATGCCGTCCGCCCGCACACCAGCCGCCGAGGTCGGACGCCCAACACCGTTGCCAACCGGCCCATCACCAGCCACGATCCCAACGGCCTCTGGCTGCGAGCGCGGGCGACCACCGGGCAAGGTCACCGGGACCGTGACCGTAACGCGCGGCGGTTCTGTCGCTCGCAGCGATCCGTCAACCGCACGTGGCGATCTAATCCCTTGCATTAATCGAAAATTTACCCCACCACCCTGGAACCACTGGGCGTGGACTATTCCATGGATAACGGTAATGTAATTGAGCAGCCAGGAAAACCTTCATATGCGGAAGGTGCGGCGGCGGGTTGGCGCGCGCCCAACGTCCCGTTGGAGGACCTGCTGCGGATCGTGACGGCTGACGGGCGGCGCGGGCCGCCGCCGTCCGGTCGCCGAGCCGGCCTCGGTTCGTCGACGACGCACGCAAGGGCGCAAGACGCGCCGTCCACCGCCGCGACCGACAGCGTCGACCTCCTGGCATCCGCGCTCGGCTGGTTCGTGCCGCCGTTGGCGGCGCGCCGGCACGCCGAGGCCCTGCTGGAGCAACACGGAACGCTGGGTGCCGTGCTTGCCGCCTCGTCCGAGCGCTTGGCAGGTCAGCTCCAATCGACCGAAGCCGCGACGTTCCTGAAGGTCGTCGAAGCGCTCGTGGTCGCGGTGGTGCGTGAGCCAATCCAGGAGCGGCCGCTGATCAACTCGCCGAACGCGCTCGATGCGTACCTGCGTGCGTCCCTGCGCCATGAGGCCGTGGAATGCGTGCGGTTGTTGTTCTTGAATGGCGGTAACCATCTGATCGGGGAGGAGATCCACAGCCGGGGGACGATCAACCATTGTCCGCTCTATCCCCGCGAAGTGGTCCGTCGCGTCATCGAGATGAACGCCAACGCATTGATCGTCGTGCACAACCACCCGAGTGGCGACCCGAACCCGTCGGAGCAGGACATCGAGATGACGCGGCACTTGGCGCAGACCCTCAAGCGGATCGGGGTGTCGCTTCACGACCACGTGATTGCCGGCGGCAACGGCAGCTTCAGCTTCCGGGCCCACGAACTCCTGGACCGCATCTGAGATGAGGACCACCGCACCGAGGACGCGTCGTCGAGAGGTGGCAGCAGATGGCTGAGCGGGGCGGCCTGGTCGAGCAGGCTCGGTCAGGGCCCACGAGGCCCGACAATGGCCCGGAGGTCGAGCGTTCGTTCGGCACCGCCGACGTGGGCGAGCCCCTCCCCGTCGCGGAGGGCCACGACGAGGACGCGGCCCGGGACGAGGTGCACTACCCGCTTGCGGAGCCGGAACGCGGGGAATTCGGCCATCGCGTGCTGACCACGGGGGCGGACCCCCTGGAGGAGCGCCTCGGCGACGGGGCCTATGCCGGGCAAGTCGGACACGGCGATGCCGCCTTCACGGACGTCCTGTCGCCCGGCGACCCCTTGGCGATGTCCGCTGCAACCGCCTATGCGGGCGAATTCCTGGGGCGGGCACAGCTGGCCGAGATCGAGGCCTTGATCGGCGCCCTGCCATCGGCTTGGCCCCTCGCCGCCCCGACGCGCGGCTTGTTCCCGACGAACCCGTCGCCCCAGCGCGGCGGGGACACCGTCATGGAGTCGGCAACCCCCCTCGACCCCCATCTCGGCAATCCGATGCCCGCCGCGGTCATGGACACCACCAAGGGCCTGTTCGACGCCGGCACGCTGCTGGGCGACGACGCACTCTATGTGCCAACCTCGGCGGGTTCCGACGACGGCAGGCCGGGCAGCGGGACGGCGGCAGCGCTCGGCACGCCGTCGGATTCCGACGTGGCGCAGGGCGAGCCGGTCCTGCGCATCGAACGGATGCTCGTCGGTGGGGACGACGGGGACGGCGCCGACAAACTCGGCGCCATCGCCAGCGGCGGACCGACGGGCACGATCGCCTCGCATCACATCGTCGACGAGGACGTGGTCAAGCCGAGGTCCGCCACCGTTACGGAGCCCGCGCCCGAGACGTCCATCGCGCTGCGAACCAGCGACCGGCGGGTCGAGATGACCGTGGCCGATCGCGACGGGAGTTCCGGTGCGGCCAAGCCGACCGACGTGCTCGATGCGACCGACGGTCTCGCCGGAGCCCACGCCAAGCCTGTCGTCGTCGACCCAGCGCCAACGAAGCCCGCCATCGTCGACCCGCCCACGGACGACGAGCGCGACGCGGCGCAGCCGGACACCGACGACGAGACGAACGACGACGTTGCCGCTGAGGCGGGGCCGCGCGACACCGCGGCCGCGGCGATCGACGATGCCCGCTCGGCCGAGGTCGCGTTGCCCACGCCGAGCGAGGTGATGGCGGCGGGGCTCGATGCGGATGACGAGGACGCCCCGCCGTTCCTCGTCGACCCGGGGGTCGTCGACGTCAGTTCCCTCGCCGAGAGCGGCGCGGCGCCCGGCGATGCCGCCCGCGAAGCGGCAGCGGCGCGGGCGCGGGCGGCCG
>JBJHBG010000005.1:0-64946 GCA_050485385.1 Geminicoccaceae bacterium
GCCTCGACGGCGGCGAAACCATCGTCGTCCAGGGCGTGACCCGCGTGCGCGACGGCGTGCCCGTGCAGCCGCTCGAGGCGCCCGACGACGGCACCCCATCGGCCGCGCCGGTCGTCGTCGGCGGCACTGGGGGGGCGCCCGCATGCCCATTTCCGATCTCGCCATCCGTCGCCCGGTGCTGGCGACGGTGGTGAGCCTCCTGGTCGTGGTCTTCGGCATCGCCTCGTTGCAACAGCTCCCGATCCGCGAGCTGCCGGACATCGACCGAGCGGTCGTCACCGTGACGACGACCTATACCGGTGCCGCGCCGGAGATCGTCGACACCGATATCACCGAGGTCATCGAGGGTGCGGTGGCCGGTATCGCCGGCATCGAAAGCATCAGCTCGCAAAGCCGTCGCGGTCGCGGCCAGACCACCATCACGTTCAGCACCGGTCGCGACATCGACGAGGCCACCAACGATGTCCGCGACGCCGTCGGCCGGGTGCGCGCGAATTTGCCGAACGACGTCGACGAACCACGCATCGTCAAGAGCGACGCGGATGCCGACCCGGTCATGCGCATCGCGATCACCTCGGATCGCTGGAACGCCGCGGAGATCACCGATTATGCGGAGCGGTTCCTCGTCGACCGCCTCGCCACGGTCGATGGCGTCGCCAGCGTTCAGATCTACGGCCAGCGACGCTTCGCGATCCGCATCTGGCTCGACCGCCGCGCCATGGCCGCGCGCAACCTGACCGTGGCCGACGTCGAGGCGGCGCTCCGGCGGAGCAACGTCGAGCTGCCGGCGGGCGAAGTCCGTGGCCTGGACCGCCAGTTCGCCGTCCGCCTGGACGGCCGGCTGACCGACGTCGCCGGCTTCAGGAACCTCGTCGTGCAGCAGAGCGGCGACTTCCCGATCCGCCTCGGCGACATTGCCGAGGTCGAGCTGGGCGTCGCCGACGACCAGAACCGCGTCCGGGCCAATGGACTGGAATCGGTCGGTTTCGGCATCCTTCGTCAGTCGCAGTCGAATACGGTCGCGATCTCCGAGGGCGTGCGCGCCGAACTCGACCGCATCCGGCCGAACCTGCCCGAGGGTATGGACATATCGGTCGGCTCCGACGAGGCCATTTTCGTTGCCGCGTCGATCCGCGAGGTGCTGATCGCGCTCGCGATCTCGCTGGTGCTCGTGGTGGCCGTCATCTTCGTCTTCCTCGCCTCCTGGCGGGCGACGCTGGTCCCGGCGGTGACCATTCCGGTGGCGCTGATCGGCTCGTTCATCCTCGTCAACGCCCTCGGCTTCTCCATCAACACCTTGACGCTGCTGGCGCTGCTGCTGGCCATCGGCCTCGTCGTCGACGACGCCATCGTCGTGCTGGAGAACGTCCAGCGCCGGATCGAAGGCGGCGAAAGCCCGCTCACCGCGGCCTTCCTCGGCACCCGGCAGGTGACGTTCGCGATCATCGCCACCTCGCTCACCCTGATCGCCGTGTTCGTGCCGATCTCGTTCATGGAAGGTCAGGTCGGCCGGCTGTTCGTCGAGTTCGGCTTCGTCATGGCGGCGGCGGTGGTCATCTCGACCTTCGTGGCGCTCACCGTCTGCCCGGTGCTGGCCTCGAACGTGCTCTCGGGGCGCGAGGGTACGGGTCGTGCTGCCAAGGCGCTCGACCATGCGGTGCACGTCGTGCAGGCCGGCTATCGCCGCGCGCTGCGCAGCGCGATCGCCGCGCCCTTGCCGGTGGTCGCCATTTGCCTTCTGGTGGCCGGCGGCGCCGGCGCGCTGTTCACCAACCTCCCGCGCGAGCTGACGCCCACCGAGGACCGGGCGGTGGTGTTCATCCCGTTGACGGCACCGCAGGGCGCGACCGCCGACTACACCGACGAGCAGGCACGGCGCGTCGAGCAACTCGCCACGCCCCTGGTCGAAGAGGGCGTCGTCGAGACGGTGTTCTCGGTCGTCGGCTGGGGTGGCCGGCCCGAGCGCGCCTTCGTCGTGATGCGGCTCGCCCCGTGGGAGGCACGAACGACGACGCACACGGACGTCATCGGCCGGCTCGCACCGGGTATGCGCGACGTGCCGGGCGTGCGCGGCTTTCCGGTGAGCCCGGCCGGGCTCGGCCTGCGCGGCAGCAGCACGCCGTTGCGGGTCGTCGTCGGCGGCCCGGACTACGAGCAGGTCGAGGAATGGGCGCAGCGGCTGCTGGCCGAGGCCGAGACCAATCCGGGCCTGTTGAACGTCGAACTCGACTTCGAGCAGAACCTGCCGCAGCTGTCGCTCGACATCGACCGGGCTAGGGCCGACGACCTCGGCATTCCGATCGAGACGGTGGCGAGCACCTTGCAGACCATGCTCGCCTCGCGCGAGGTGACCCGCTGGATCGACCGGGGTCGCGAGTATCCGGTGCTGATCCAGGCGCAGCTCGACGACCGACGCACGCCGGGCGATCTGTCCAACATCTTCGTCCGGGCCGGCGACGGTCAGACGCTCGTGCCCTTGAACGCGCTCGTCACGATCCGCGAGAACGCGGCGGCGCCCGAACTCAGGCGCTACGACCGGCTGCCGTCGGTGACGCTCACCGCCTCGCTTGCCGATGGCTACGACCTCGGCCGTGCGATCGACTACATCGAGCGGATCGCGCCCCAGACGCTGCCGAGCGAGGCGCGTCTCGCCTTCGCTGGCCAGTCGCGCGAGTTCCTCGATGCCTCGGGTGGGATCCTCCTCACCTTCGTGCTGGCGCTGGTGATCGTGTTCCTCGTGCTCGCCGCCCAGTTCGAGAGCTTCGTCGATCCCCTGGTGATCATGCTCAGCGTGCCGCTGGCGATGGCGGGCGCGGTCTACGCCCTCGCCTGGACGGGCGTCTCGCTGAACCTCTACAGCCAAATCGGCATCGTCCTCCTCATCGGCCTCATGGCCAAGAACGGCATCCTCATCGTCGAGTTCGCCAACCAACTCCGCGACGAGGGGATGAGCGTGCGCGAGGCGGTCGTCGAGGCGTCGGTCTTGCGCCTGCGGCCCATCGTCATGACCATCGTCTCGACCATCCTCGGTGCCGTGCCGTTGGTCCTGGCGAGCGGGGCAGGGGCCGAATCGCGGCTCGCGATCGGCACCGTCATCATCGGCGGCTTGGCGCTCTCGGGCTTCTTGACGCTCTTCCTCACGCCCGTGCTCTACGACCTCATGGCCCGGTTCACGCGGCCCCGGGGTGCCGTCAGCCAGAAGCTCGAAGCGGAGCTGGCGGCGGCGGAACGGAGCCGTCAGGTCGCCGGCGGCGATTGATCCCGCTCGCCGGCCCTCCCGTGCGCGCCGCGCGCTAGCCCGACAGGGGGTTTCCCCGCTCGGGTGGAGCCGCTAGTCAGCTTTACGATTTGCGACATCTAGGTCGCGGTGTCTAAAGCGTAGCGAGGGGACGGGGCGATGGGCGGATGGCGGAGCTGGGTGCGGGGCGGCTTGCGGGCCGTGGTGGCCGCGCTTGGCTTCAGCTTGTTGTTGCCGGCCGTGGCGGCGGCGAACGACCCGGTCGACTGGGCCGGTGCATGGGACAGCCGCTGGCGCGGCGGCGGTGCGGTGCTCTTCTTCCAGCAGATCGGCGACCGGGTCGAGGGCACCTATCCGGTCCTCGGCGGTACCCTCAGCGGCCGGATCGACGGTCGCGTCCTGACCGGCGAGTGGAGCGATCCCGGCGGCAGCGGCAGCTTCACCTTTGCCATGGCGCCCGACGGCCGCACCTTCATGGGCCGGTTCGGCACCGGCGAATGGTGGACCGCCGAACGGCGGCCGGCCGGCACCGTGCAGCCGGTCGGACCGGCGCAGGCAGCGACGCCGGCGGCCGCCGTCCGTTCGTTCCTCCAGGCCGGTAACGAGACCCGCGACGGCCGAACCGATCGGATCGGCCCCGCCCTCACGCTCCTCGATTTCGATGCTTACGAGGGGGAACTGACACCGGCGCAGCGGCTGCAGCACGCGACGAGCCTGTTCCGCATCCTCGACCAACTCACGTTCCGCGCCTGGGACGTCCGTCCGCCGTCGAACGACGTCGACGCGTTCACGGCCACGCTGCGCCAAGCCGGCACACGGGTGCCGTTCGCCTTGACGTTCCGGCGCGGCGAGCGGCGCGGCGAGCCGGTCTGGTTTCTGGTCGTGCCGCCGGCAGGGGAGATGGAAGTGGCGCTGGAGCGCCTGCTCGTCCGCAGCGACGGCGAACTGCCGCACGTCTACGAGCACCATCAGCTCCGATCGCCGCGCGATACCATCCGGACGTTCCTCGAGAAATGGTACTCGGGCTCGCCCGAAGCCGGCGACAAGATCCTGCGCACCCTCGATCTCAGCCAGCTCGCGGCCCCCGTGCGCAACGACGAGGGCATGCTGCGCGCCGAGTTCCTGAAGGAGGTGCTCGACCGGATCGGTTACGTGCTGTGGCAGGAGATCTCGGACGATCGGGAACGCCGCGCGCCCTACATGCACTTCCGGCACCCGGAAGGCGTCGTCGAACTGGTGCGCAACGAGCAGGACGACGGTAGTCACATCTGGCAGTTCAGCGTCGAGACGGTGGCCAACGTCCGGCCGTTGTTCATGGCGCTGGAGGACATGCCGCCCGACGACGACGTCACGCTCGCGGCGGTGTCGCCCTTCTTCGAGCTGCGCAGTCAGATCCGCGCCATCGACCGCAACCTCCTGATGGAGGTCGGGCCGATGGAGTTGTGGCAGTGGCTGGCGCTCGTGCTCTACCTCCTGATCAGCGTCCCGGTGAGCTGGGTGCTGGCCTGGATCGTCGCCCGGATCTTCCGCCTCAAGCCGCGCAAGGGCGAGACGCTCAGCGCCAGCGCTCGGTTCCTCTGGCCCTTGCGTGTGATCTTCGTGGCGCAGTTCGGGCTCCTCGCCATTCCGATCCTTGGGCTGCCGCAGGCGGTGGAACTGCCCCTGCGTTTCGTCATCGGCCTGTTCGAGGCGATCGCCGGCGGCTGGCTCGCCTTCCACCTGATCGACAAGCTGAGCCGCGTCTACGCCGAGCACTCGAGCCGCTACGGCTATCAGGACGAGATCCTGCGCTCGCTGGCGACCTCGACCATGAAGTTCCTGGTGATCGTCGGCGCCGCCCTCTACCTCGCCGAAGTGCTTTCGATCCCCTGGCAAGGCGTCATCGCCGGTCTCGGCGTCGGCGGCATCGCGGTCGCCCTCGCCGCCCAGGGCACCGTCGCCAACTTCATCGGCGGGCTCACGCTGTTCGCCGACAAGCCCCTGCGCGTCGGCGACTTCTGCCGCTTCGGCGAGCAGGTCGGGACGGTCGAGGCGATCGGCCTCCGCTCGGTCAAGATCCGCTCGCTCGACCGCACGCTGGTGACGGTGCCCAACGCCGAGTTCGTCAACATGTCGCTGGAGAATTTCGGCAAGCGCGACATGATCCTCCTACGCACCACCATCGAGCTGCGCTACGAGACCACGCCCGATCAGCTCCGTTGGGTCCTCCAGGAGTTCAGGAAGCTCCTGTTGCAGCACCCGAAGGTGACGGACGCACCGGCTCGCGCCCGGTTCGAGGGCTTCGGCGCGCACTCCTTGAACATCGGCATCTTCGCCTACGTGCGCACCTCGGACATCAACGACTTCCTCGCCGTGCAGGAGGATCTGTACCTGCGGATGATCGACCTCGTCGACGCGTCCGGCACGGGCTTCGCCTTCCCGTCGAACGTCACCTATCTGGCGCGGGATACCGGCATCGACGACGACCGCAAGGCGCGGGTCGAGGCGATCGTCAAGCAACTCCGGGACAACGACAACCTGCCGTTCCCGGACTTCGACAGTGACGCCCGCTACGGCATGATGGACCAGCTCGAATACCCGTCGCCGGGCTCGCCGCACAGTCGGCGGGCGATCCAGCGGCGCAGCCAGCAGGCGGCGGACTGACCGCAAGCCGGCCCGCTCCCGCAGGAACGGGCCGGCTCCGGCCTTACCCGGCGGTGAGCAGGTCGCGGTAGCGTTCGGCGAGTTCGGCGGTGGCGCGGGCCGACGCCATGGCCGTCTCCTCGCCGGCGATGCTGATGAACTCGGCCGGCAGCCCGGTCGCCGTCATGCGCTCGGTGAACTCCGGATCCTCCAGCACCTGCACCATGGTGGAGCGGATGACTTCCATCTCCTCCGGGAAGTCGGCGATGGTCTGGCCGTGGATCGCCCAGGAGCGAGCGGAGGTGAGCGACGGCACGTCGACGCCGAGCGCCGCATTGGCCGAGGGCGCGTTGTTGGAGCGCTCCGGCAACGGGTTCTCGTCGAGGAACACGCAAAGCGTGCGCACCTGCTCGCCGAGCGTCAGCACGATCCCCATGGGCAGGGCGCAGGCGTCGACCTCGCCGGTGATCGCCGCCATGGCCGAGGGGTTGCCGCCGCCATAGGGGATCAGGTTGAACTGCGCGCCGGTCGCCTCGCCCAGCGACAGGGTGCAGATCGAGGCCGGGTGGGGCAGACGGCTCTTCGAGATGTTCACCGTGCGCTGCCGGCCGGTCTCGACGAGTTGCTCGATGCTCTGGATCGGTGAGTTGGCGCCGGTGAAGATGCACATCGGCTCTTCGACGAACTGCTGGATGTAGACGAAGTCCTCGCCGACCCTGATATGCGGGGCCTGCAACGTCAGCATCAGCACCTCGGGGCCGATATAGGTGTTGAGCAGATGGTGGGGGTCGGGCTCGACCCGCTGCAGATAGTGCTCGTAGCCGACCTGCCCGGCGGCGCCGGGGAAGAAGCCGAACTCGAAGTTGGTATCGAGATACTTCTGCCAGACTTGGCAGAAGATGCGGGCGTCGCGGTCGGCGCCGCCGCCCTCGCCGGTCGGCGTGGTGATCGACATGTTCCGCGCGGGAAAGGTGTTGCCGAACGCGCCGCGCGCGAACGGCAGGCCGGCGAGCCCGAGGGCGCCGGCGGCGGCGAAGGTGCGCCTGGACAGGGGAAGGCTGCGGGTCATGGTTCGCTCCCTACGTCGTTGGTACTTGCCGACGGTCCGGCGCAGGCAGCCCGCGCCGGACCGTCGGAGGATCGTTGGGTCAGGCGGTGATCAGGTCGCGGTACTGGTTGGCGAGGTCGATCGTCTGGCGAACGATCCGCATCGCCTGTTCCTCACCCTGAAACGACACCGCCTCGAACGGCACGCCGCTACGCGCGTAGACCTCTTCCAGTTCGGGATCCTCGAACACCTTCGGTAAGGTCTCTTCGATGACCGCGCGCACGTCGGCGTCGTTCTCCCAGACCTCGGTGTGGATCGCGAGACCGGTGTTGTGCTCCAGTTCCGGAAGATCGAGCCCGAACACTTCGTTGGCGGTCGGCGGATTGCCCATCTGCGGATTCAGCGCCGCATCGTACTTGAACGTGCAGAGCACCCGAAGCTGGTCGCCGAGTTGGATCGCCTGGTTGGCGGTGGTGGCGGCGGCGTCGACCTCGCCCGTGATCGCCGCCATGGTCGTCGGGTTGCCGCCGGCGAAGGGGATCAGATTGAAGCTGGCGCCCAACTCGTCGGCGAGGGCGAGCGCGCCGATGGTAGCCGGATGCGGCAGGCGGCTGGTCGAGACGCTGATGGTCCGCCGGCGCCCTTCCTCGACCAGATCCTCGATGGTCTGGAAGGGGCTGTCCCGGCCGACGAAGATCACCATCGGCACGCCGCCGGTGCTGGCGATGTACGTGATGTCCTCCGGAATGCGGTAGTTCGGCCGCTGGGTGACGTACATGATCACCTCCGGGCCGATGTTGCCGAACAGGAGGTTGTGGCCGTCCCGCTCCTTCCGGTGGACGTAGACCTCGTAGCCCGCTTGACCGGCGGCACCCGGATAGAATTCGAACTCGAACTCGACGCCCAGTTGCTTGCGCCACACCTGGGTAAAGTTGCGGGCGTGGTTCTCGACGCCGCCGCCGACGTTGGTCGGGCAGACGATGGTGATGTTGCGCGACGGGTAGCTCCGGGCGAACGCCGGCCGGATGATCGACGGCGCGAACACACCGGCGCCGAGCGCCGCGGTGCCCTTCACCAGCGACCGCCGCGACACCCCACCCCCGAGGATTCGGGTCATGCTTGCCTCCCTGATCGTGTCCGCCGGTGGGTCGTTCGGCTCGGCCGGCAGACGTTGGCCTCTCCCTTGGCTTCGGTGCTTGCCATCGACCGGGTCGGTGGTGCCCGGCGACAGCGAGACGGTCGCATTGGAAAAATCGATATTCCGATGCGCCCAAAGCAGTTCTCGACAATATCGCGCGTGCGTCACGAATGCAACGCCGCGGTCATCCGGCCGCCACGGCTGCGCCGAGCGACGGCCGGAGGAACCGTCCGGTACGCGTGTAGTGGGCAATCAGGAGGGCCGCCGCCGCGTCGGCGTTGCGGTCGAGCGTCGCTTCCATGATGGCGCGATGCTCGTTGGTGACGTCGCGGCTGGGATGAGCGGCGAGGCCGGCGAGGCGGCGATAGCGGATATTCTGGTCGTAGAGCTGGTCGCAGTAGCGCAGCAGGATCGACGAACCGCAGGCAGCGATCAGCGCCGCGTGGAAGGATTTGTGATGCACCTCCCAGTCGGGGTTCTCGACGAAGCGGTCGGGCGACTGCGAACGGGGCGCCCTGGACAGGCGATAGAACGCCAGCACGATGCGCTCCTCCCACTCGGTCCCGCCATGGGCGATCGATTCGCGCAGGGCCCGTTCCTCCAGCCAGCAGCGGGTACGCAACAGCTCCTCGAACTCGCCCTCGCTGACGTCCACCACGCGAAAGCCACGCTGATCGGCGCGTTCGACGAGGCCGTCGGCAACCAGCAGCGTCAGCGCCTCGCGGATCGGCCCCGCACCGATACCGTAGCGGTCGCGCAGCTCCTCGACCTTCAGCTTGCGTGCGGGTGGCAGGACGCCGGACAGGATGTCGGCGCGAAAGCGCGCATAGGCCTGACTGGTCAACGATCCGTTCGCTTCGACCAGCATGGTTCCACCCTTTCCGATTCGGCGTCGCCGGTGCACGGGTACAGTGATGGTTCTCATAGCTTCCGCGTTTGACACCTGTCAATTTTATCGATATTTCCGTGCTAACGATCAGAAAAACGAGGATATGGCACGTGCGGCTGATGGCTTTCGCCACCGATCACGGCAACGGTCTTGCGGCCCTCGTCGACGACGAGGCCGTCGATCTCGCCAAGCTGGGCAACGGTGCCCCCGCTACTCTGGAGGGGCTGTTCGCCTTGGCGCCGTCCGACCGCGAGCGGTTGGCGGCGGCCGTGGCGGCAGCGCCGGCCGCCTCGCGCATGACCGTGGCGAACCTGCGCCCGGCGCTGCCCGTCGCCCGACCGGGCAAGATCCTGTGCATGGGGCTGAACTATGCCGAGCACGCCAAGGAGGGCGGCAACGCGGTCCCCTCCTATCCGGCACTGTTCATGCGCGGCCTGACGAGCCTCCTGCCGGCGGAGGCGCCGGTCGTGCGGCCGGCCTGCTCCGAGCAGCTCGACTACGAGGCGGAGCTGATGGTCGTGGTGGGCCGCACCGCCCGCCACGTGGCCGAGGCCGACGCGCTCGATCACGTTTTCGGCTACACGCTGTTCAACGACGTGTCGGTTCGCGACTACCAGCGCCGCAGCGCGCAGTGGACGCCGGGCAAGAACTTCGACGCCACCGGCCCGGTCGGCCCTGTGGTCGTCACCACGGACGAGCTGCCGCCGGGTGCGGCGGGCCTCCGCATCCAAAGCCGGCTCAACGGCGAGGTCATGCAGGACGGCAACACCGACGACATGATCTTTCCGGTCGCCCGCATGATCGCGATCCTCTCGGAGTTCACCACCCTGGAGCCGGGCGACCTGATCGCCACCGGCACGCCCTCGGGCGTCGGCCACGCACGCCGCCCGCCGGTCTGGATGAAGCCCGGCGACGTGGTCGAGATCGAGATCGAGGGCCTCGGCGTGCTGCGCAACCCGATCGTCGCCGAAGCGACCGCCGCGAGCGCAGCCTGAGCGTAACTTTTGACCTTAACTGCGAGGACCAAGGCGATGCAGCAACGCGAGCTAGGCCGCAGCGGCCTCCATGTTTCCGAGATCGGCCTCGGCTGCGCGTCGATGTCGGGTCAGTACGGCGAACTCGACGACGTCGAATCGACCGCGACCCTGCACCGCGCCATCGAGCAGGGCGTCACCCTGTTCGACAGTTCCGACGCCTACGGCGCCGGCAAGAACGAACTGCTCCTCGGCAGCGCCATCAAGGGCAAGCGCGAGGGGCTCGTGATCGCCACCAAGTTCGGCAACATCCGTGGGCCCAACGGCGAGCGCGGCGGCACCAACAGCCATCCGGACTACGTGCCGGTGGCCTGTGAGAAGAGCCTGGAGCGGCTCGGCATCGACGTCATCGACCTCTACTACCAGCATCGGGTCGACCCGAACGTGCCGATCGAGGACACCGTCGGGGCCATGAAGCGGCTGGTCGAGGCCGGCAAGGTCCGCCATCTCGGTCTCTGCGAGGCGGGGCCGGAAACCATCCGGCGGGCGCACGCGGTGCATCCGATCACCGCCTTGCAGATGGAGTACTCGCTGTGGACGCGCGACGCCGAGGCGGCGATCCTGCCGGTGCTGCGCGAGCTGGGCATCGGGCTCGTTGCCTACGCGCCCTTGGGCCGCGGTTTCCTCACCGGTGCGTTCAAGAGCCGGGACGACCTCGTCGCCAAGGATCGCCGCCACGACCATCCGCGGTTCCAGGAAGGTAATTTCGAACGGAATCTGAAGCTCCTGGAGCCGGTCGAGGCGGTCGCGCGCGCCAAGGGCTGCACGCCGTCGCAGGTGGCGCTCGCCTGGGTGCTGGCCCAAGGCGGCGACATCGTGCCCATCGCCGGGACCAAGCGGCGCAAGTATCTGGACCTCAACGTCGCCGCGGCGGACGTGCGGCTCGACGAAGCCGACCTTCGTGCGCTCGACGCGGCCTTCCCCGCCGGTGCGGCAGCGGGCACGCGCTATCCTGAGTTCCAGCTGAAGAAGCTCGGCATCTGACCCCAACGGGCGCTGGCTGCCATGCCGGCCTTGCCCCAACCGAATCAGGGAGGCCAACCCCCATGCCCCAAGGCAGCTACACCGCCCCCGACGTGGAGGTGAAGAGCGAGGAGTACGTCGCCAAGAAGGGCGACGTCGACCTCTACGTCTTCCGCAAATTCGCGCCGGCCGTCGCGCGGCGCGGCGTTCTGGTCCTCGTCCACGGCTCGTCCGTCTCGGCGCGCACCTCCTACGACCTCGATGCCGGCGATCTCGGCGAATACTCGGTCATGAACGTCTTCGCCCGCTGGGGCTGGGACGTCTGGACGATGGACCACGAGGGCTACGGCCGTTCCAGCCGCACGCCCGGCTTCTCCTACATCAAGGACGGCGTGGAGGACCTGCGCGCCGCCATGCCCATCGTCGAGGAGCAGACCGGCCAGACCACTTATGCCTTCTTCGGCACCTCCTCCGGCGCGATTCGTGCCGGGGCCTTCTGCAACGCCTGTCCGGAGCGGGTCGAGCGGCTGGTGGTGTCGGCCTTCCCCTGGACCGGCAAGGACGCACCGTCCCTGATCAAGCGGCGGCAGCGTCTCGACGAATGGCAGGCGACCAACCGTCGTCAAGTCGATGCCGACTACTACAAGCAGATGCTCACCCGCGACATCGTCGGCCTCACCGAGCCGCAAATGGGCGAGATCGTCGCTGCCAACGAGCTGAAGAACGGCGGCGACAGCGTGCCGAACGGCACCTACGTCGACATGTGCATCAACCTGCCGCTGGTCGACCCCGAGACGATCACCTGCCCGGTCTTGATGATTCGGGCGGAGCACGACGGCATCACGACCGACGAGGACAACGCCGCCTTCTATGCTCGGCTGCCGACCAAGGACAAGCACTTCGTCATGATGTCGGGCCAAGCCCACAACATCACCTTCGGCGTGAATCGCCACCGGTTCTGGTACGCCTTGCGTTCGTTCCTGGAGTTTCCGGCCAGGGTCGATAATTTGCAGTGACGGAAGGGCGGCATTCGGCGCGGTGCGGATGCCGCCCACAGCGAGGCCGGCGTCCAGAATCCGGCCCGCATCAGGGAGGGAAGCAAGCGTGACGCAGCACCGATCCGCGCCAAGTGTGGCCTGCGCCGGGAGCCGGCGATGGCGGTGAACGACGGCGGCGACGCCGCGCGGCCAAAGCGCCCGCTCGGCCAGGACCTGGTCATCCCACTCGGCGGGGCCGCCTTCGCGGTCTACTACCTGGGGACCGTTTGGGAACTGCCCTGGCAGGCGTCGTCGACCGGCATCGCGATCATCTCGGCGATGGCGGTGCTCCTGCTGCTCCTCTTCTTTCGCTTCGCCCGCGAGCTGATCCGGGGCGAGGCCGATCTGCGCTTCGGCGACCTCGTCCATCCCTACCCGGTCTTCGCCCGGCGCGTCGGCGTGCTCCTGCTCGCGCTCGCCTTCATCTATACGATGGCCTATCTCGGCTTCACCATCGGCCTGTTCGTGTTCCTCATGCTCGGCTTCGTCCTGCTGTCGGGCTTCGCACATTTGCGCCAGGGCCTGGTGATCGCCGTGCTGGTCTCCATCGGCGGCTATCTCCTCTTCATCCTCTTCGTTCGCGCGCGCTTCCCTTTGGGGCCGTTCGAGCGGTTCGTCGCGTCGTTCTGGTAGGCGGAGATCACGATGGGCTGGGACACGGCGCTCTTCTTGGACCTCTTCGTCCGCTCCCTGTCGTTCTGGTGGGTGATCATCCCGGCGGTGCTGCTCGGCACCGTCGTCGGGGCCGTCCCCGGCTTCAGCGCGGCCAACACCATCATCATCCTGCTGCCGCTGACCCTCGCCATGGACGTCGAGGCCGCGCTCATCTTCATGATGGCGCTCTACTGCGCGAGCCAACTCGGCAACGGCATCCCGGCCATCCTCGTCAACATACCGGGGACGGGAGGGGCGGCGGCGACCACCCTCGACGGCTACCCGATGGCGAAGAACGGCGAGGGCCAGTACGCGCTGGTCGTCTGCTTCGTCGCGTCCGTGATCGGCGGCCTGATCGGCACCGTTCTGGTGATCGCAGCGCTACCCTGGCTCGCCCAGGTCGGCTACGTGCTGCACAGCGTCGAGATGGTGGTGATCATGCTGTTCGGCCTGACGCTGATCGCCGCGATCGCCGCCCAGGACATGCTGAAGGGCCTCTTCGCCGGCATGCTCGGTCTGTTGATCGGCGCCATCGGCACGGACCACGTCTATTCGACGCCGCGCGCCACCTTCGGCTTCATCGAACTCTACGACGGCGTGCCGCTGGTGCCGGCGCTGATCGGCCTGTTCGCCGTGTCGGAAGCCTTCGTCATGATCGAGCGCTACCGCATCGTCTCCAAGGAGGGCGAGCAGAAGGCGCGGCACGGCGGTTGGGGCGAGACCATCGGCTACGTCTTCGTTTCGCTCAAGCGGTGGTGGCTCATCACGTGGTCCGCGGTGATCGGCGTGGTGATCGGCATCATTCCGGGGGCAGGAGCCAGCATCGCCTCGTTCGTCGCCTACCAGCAGGCACGCACCTATTCGCGCGAGCCCAACCGCTTCGGCCATGGCCACCCCGACGGTGTCGCGGCACCCGAAGCCGCCAACAACGGTGTCACTTCGGGCACGCTCGTGCCGCTGATGGCGATCGGCGTGCCGGGCGGTGCGACCGCCGCGATCATGATGATCGTGCTCCAGTACCACGGCGTGACACTAGGGCCGCGGCTGTTCGTCGATCGGCCGGAGTTGGCCTATGGCGTGTTCATCGCCATGTTCGTCGCCTACGTCTTCATGATCTTCTTGATCCTGCCGCTGGCCCGCTACATGGCGCGGGTCACCCTGGTGCCGACGCATTTCCTGGTGCCGCTGATCATCGGTTTCACCACGGTCGGCGCCTTCGCGCCACGCGGGTACCTGTTCGACATGGTGCTGGCGCTCGCCTTCGGCGTGCTCGGCTACGTCGCCCGCAAGACCGGTTACCACGTCACCGCCATCCTGATCGGCATCATCCTCGGCCCCTTGATGGAGCAGTACATGATGCGCGCGCTCAGGATCGCGCAGGGTGACTTCACCGTGTTCTTCAGCTCGAACATCGGCAACGTGCTCTGGGTAGCGCTCGTGTTCTCGCTGGTGCTGCCCTACTGGCGCGAGCGCCGTCGCCGGGCGCTCGCCCCGGCCGAGTAGGCCCCTCCACCAACGCGCAGCGACTGCCATGCCCCGGCGCCGTCCTAACCCCTGAACGGGGCTGGATGGCGCCGGGGCTTGCTGCGTTGGCGTGCACCCGCGCCAAGCGCGCCCCGCCCGGCTTCGTTCAGATTTGCTGATCCTCTGAATAAAATTGCTTTAAACGTTGCTGTAAATTCTTCTTCAATAAGCGGCGTGATTCAAACAATATATAAACCAATTGAAAGCGAAAACTGTTGTCGCCTTAGGCGTTTATACTTAACAAGCCTTTATACCGCAAGGGTGGCCAATGCCACCGAGAGGAGAAGGCAATGTCGACGTTTCAGGCCAAGCGCGATGCTATCGCCCTACCGTTGAACGACAACCTCGCAGCTAGCCGTATCGGTGAGATCACGGGGCGCGGCGTCCTGTTTCCGCAAGAGCCGGCCGAGTTCGATTTCCGCAGCTACGACTTCCACCATTTGGCGCTCGACTACGAGGCGGAGATCGGGGCGCTGTGGATGCGGTTCACGCACCCGGGCCGACCCTGTTTCACGCCGGGGCTGCTCGGCGAGATGCACGAGTTGGAGCGGCGGCTCAGCGGTGCCTCCGCCATGGGCGCGCTGCCGGCCAACCTGCACTACCTCGTCCGCGCCTCGTCGCGGCCGGGCGTGTGGTGCTACGGCGGCGACCTCGCGCGGTTCGTCGAACTCATCCGCACGGGCGACGAGATCGGGCTGCGGGCCTATGCCCATCGCTGCGTCGACCTGCTGTACCGCAACTACCGCAGCTTCGATCTGCCGATCACGACCATCGGTCTGGTGCAGGGCGACGCCCTCGGCGGCGGGTTCGAGTCGCTCCTGTCGGACGACCTCATCATCGCCGAGCGCGGCGTGCGTATGGGCCTGCCCGAGATCCTGTTCAATCTCTTCCCGGGTATGGGCGCCTACAGCTTCCTCGCCAGGAAGCTCGGCTCGGCCGCGGCCAAGCGGATGATCACCTCGGGCGAACTCTACACCGCCGAGGCGCTGCACGAGATGGGCGTGGTCGACGTGCTGGCCGAACCCGGCTGCGGCGAGGAGGCGTTGCGCACCTATGCGCGCAAGCACGCCCGGCGGCGGCGGACCAACGAGGTGCTGCGCGACGTCGACCGGCGCTGCCTGCCCGTGACCCACGAGGAGCTGATCGACGTCACCGAGCTGTGGATCGAGCGGGCGCTCGAGCTGGATCCGCAGGACTTGCGGAAGATGGAACGGCTGGCGCAGAGCCAGGCCCGTCAGGGGCTCCACTGACGGCATGCCGCGACTGGAAGACGCGCAGCGCCTTGGCCGTGGCGGCGAAGCTCTGGCGAACCTCGCGGGCGATGGCGGCGGCCTCGCGGGCCAATGCCGCATCGCCCAGCGCCTTGGCGTCGAGGCAGCGGGCGAAGACGGCGGTGGCACCCAGATGGGTGGCGGCGCTGCGCAGCGCATGGGCGGCGTCGCGGAAGGCGCCGACGTCGCCCGTGACGGCCGCTGCGTCGAGCTGGTCCAGGAGCGCTTCGCCGTCGACGATGAAGTTCTCGATCACCGAGGCGACGAAGCCGTCGTCGTCGTCGAGGCCGACCAGCATCTCCAGCCGGCGCCGGTCGAGGGCCACCTCGACGGCCGCCGGCTCGCCCGCCGCTTCGGGCAGCGTCGTCAGCCGGTCCAACTCGGCCAGGAGGCGCCAGCCCTCGACCGGCTTGGTCAGATAGGCATCGAAGCCGGCGTCGGCCGCCGTGCCGCGGACCGCGGGTGTGGCGTCGGCGCTGAGCGCCAGGAGGCGTGGCCGGTCCGGCCGTTCGCGCAAGGCCCGCGCCACGTCCAGCCCGCCGCGCACCGGCATGTTGAGATCGAGCACGGCGACGTCGAAGCGCTGTGCCGCGATCCGCTCCAACGCCTCGGACCCGTCCTCCACCAGCACCACCCGATGGCCGACGCGGCGCAGCAGCCGCTCCACCACCTGCTGGTTCACCCGGTTGTCGTCGGCGACCAGCACGTCGAGTGACCGATCGGTGCCGCGCACCCGCTGCCCGCTCTCGTCGACGGGCAGCGGGTCGGCGGTGAGCAGGGCGGCACGGATCACTCGGCGAAGCGACGCCGGCTCGGGCGTGGGCTCCAGGACGGCGAGCGCATCCGCCACGTCGGTGCAGCCGAGCACGACGAGGTCGCGGCCCACGCGCCGCTGCGGCGGCGCCGCTCCAGCGCCCTCCAGCCAGAGGTCGACGACATGGGCCGCGGGGGTCGACTGCCCCTCGCCCGCCGCAGGCAGCCAGGGTACGCCCAGCCGGTTCAACAGCGCGCGCTGCTCGGCACTCGGCGTGCCATGCACGACGACGGCACCGGCGGCCGGCGTCTCGTCGCCCTCGGCCGGTGCCACCGGCAGGGTCACCACGAAGCGGCTGCCGCCCGACGGCGCTTCCTCGAGCACCACCGAGCCGCCGGCGTTCTCGGCGAGCCGCTTGACGATGGCGAGCCCCAGGCCGGAGCCGCCATAGCGCCGCGTGATGCCGTCGTCGGCCTGGGTGAAGCTCTCGAACACCCGCTTGCGGGCTTCTTCGGGAATGCCGACGCCGGTGTCCTCGACGACGAGTTGGAGCCGGTCGCTGCCGCCGGCTCCGTCGGCGCGGCGGATCGTCAACGTGACGCTGCCGCGCTCGGTGAACTTCAGCGCATTGGCGACGAGGTTGACGAGGATTTGGTACACGGCGCGGCGCGGGCCTTCGACGTGCGGCGGCAGCGTCGGATCGATCCGCAAGCGCAGGGCGAGGCCCTTGCGCCGGGCCTCGTGGTCGAGCAGGTCGCGCACGTCCTGGGCTAGGCCATGCACGTCGAAGGGCGTCGGAGGCAGGCGATCCGCGCCGGCTTCGATCCGGGCAATGTCGAGCACGTCCTCGATCAGGTTCAACAGCCCGTGCCCGGCGCCGTGGATGGTGCGCGCCATCTCCCGCTGGTCGGCGCGCAGCGGCGTGCCGCGCAACAGCTCGGTCATGCCGAGGATCGCGTGCAGCGGCGTGCGCAACTCGTGGCTCATGGTGGCAAGAAAGCGGCTCTTCGCTTGGCTGGAGGCTTCCGCCCGCCGGCGCGCGTCGTGCAATTGGGTCAGCAGCCTGAGGCAGTAGGCCGGGATCAGAATCAGCGCCAGGACGAGGCCGACGTTGAAGGCGCCGAGGCTCCGCCAGAAGGGACTGAAGGCGATCAGGAGCGTGAACAGGGTGGTCGAGATCAGGGCGGAGCCGATGAGGTAGCCGCGGCCGTAGCGAAAACCGTGGCCGAGCGTCACCCACAGGAGCAGCGGGTAGAGGAGGGCCGTGGACGGTCCGCCGACCGCCATGCCGATGACGATGCCGGCGTGGTCCACCAGCATGGAGGCGCTGCGCCTGGATTTGTGGACGCGTGGGTCGGCCACGATCCAGGCGAAATGGGCGAGCGACACGGCGAAGACGACGAGTGCCAGCTGCAAGGGGCTCGGCACCCACCAGGTCGGATGGGCGGCGGGCATCGGACCCAAAAGCGCGTAGACCACCAGTGCGCCGACGATGACGATGCGGACCAGGGCCTGCTCGTGCTCGGTGTCGCCGCGCGCGGAAAGCCGGTCCACCAGGGCGGCGAAGAGCCGCCGCAGCCGGTGGAGCGGCGCCGTCATCGCCGGGTCGGCAGCGCGATGACAGGGGCCGAGGGCCGGCCGTCGAGGAAGCGGGCCTCGAACGCGTCCGCCGGTACCGGCGGGCTGAAGATGAGACCTTGCACGGCGTCGCAGCCCATGTCCTCGAGCAGGGCCAGCTGATCGGCGGTCTCGACCCCCTCGGCGACGACGCTCAAGTCCAGCTTGTGGCAGAGCTGCACGATGCCTTCGACGATCGAGCGGTCGCTCTTGCTGGTCGGTAGGTTGTGGATGAAGCTCTGGTCGATCTTCAGCTTGCTGACCGGCAGCCGGCGTACGTAGGAGAGCGAGGAGTACCCAGTGCCGAAGTCGTCGAGCGAGAGCCCGACGCCGAGTTCGTGGAGGCGCTTCAGGCTGTCGAGTGCCGTGTCGGCCTGGTCGATGACCGAGCTCTCGGTCAGCTCGATTTCCACCTTGGTCGGATCGACGCCGGTGGCCAGGAGGAGGCGTTCCACGGCGTCGTCGAGACCGGGCGCTCGGAACTGGGTCGGCGAAATGTTGATCGCGAGGCGGGTGTCGTAGCCGTTGTCGTGCCATCCCTTCAACGTAACCAGGGCCTTGCGCATGACGAGGTTGGAGAGCGAGGCGATGAGCCCCAACTCCTCGCACAGCGCGATGAACTCGCCGGGCATGACCAGGCCGCGCTTCGGGTGCTGCCAGCGGACGAGCACCTCGGCGCCGAGCAGGTGACGGTGGCCGAGGCCGATCTGCGGCTGGTAGTGCAGGACGAACTGCTCGCGGGCGAGCGCGTCCCGCAGATCGCTCTCCATGGTGACCAGCCGCGAGGCCGAGACGTTCATGTCCTGGGCGTAGAACCGATAGTCGTCACGGCCCGCGGTCTTCGCCCGGTACATGGCAAGCTCGGCCTTGCGGGTGATCTGGTCGGCATTGCGGCCGTCGCGCGGGATCATGGCGATGCCGAAGCTGGCGCCGGAATGGGTCTCGCGGCCGCGGATCATGAACGGCTCGGCAAAGGTCTCGCGCAGCCGGCCGACCAGTTCGACCACGTCGTCGACGCGGCGCAGATCGGTGGCGAGGATGGCGAACTCGTCGCCGCCGAGCCGGGCGAGGGTATCGCCCTGGCGAAGGCAACGGGCAAGGCGTTGGGCCACGGCGAGCAGTAACTCGTCGCCGAAGCTGTGGCCGAAGACGTCGTTGACGCTCTTGAAGCGATCGAGGTCGAGCAGGACGAAGGCCGAGATGTCGCCCGTGCGGCGGCTGCGCGCACCCTCCTGCTGCAACCGGTCCATCAGCCGGTCGCGGTTGACCAGCCCGGTCAGACGATCGCGATGGCGGGCCTCTTGAAGCTGCCGTTCGGCGCGGCGGATGTCGGTGACGTCGAGACCGACGCTGATCACTTCCGTCACCTGCCCGGCCGCGTCGAAGATCGGCGAGCGCGTGCTCAAGAGCAGCCGCTCGCCCGCCATCGGCGTGCGCACGTCCTGCTCGCTCGCCGGCAGGGGCTGGGCGGTGTCGAATACCTTGGCGTTGAGCAGGCTCTCCTGATCGCCGCTGCCGCCGGCCATCACCTCCGCCGCGTGCTGGCCCACGGCGGCATCGCCGAACAGCCGACGCCAGTTCTGGTTGGCGAGCGTGATGCGCCCGTCGCGGTCGGTCGCATGCACCGTTGCCGGAAGCTGGTCGAGCAGGTGGAACCACTGCGCCTGCAACGCCGCCGTGCGCGAGCGGTCGAGCTGGAGGGTGGCCTCGAGGCTGCGCGCGCGCTCCTCCAAGAGCTTCTGCTGGCGTCGCAGCGTCAACAGGTTGCGGGCGCGGGCGCGGAACTCCAGGTGGTCGACGGGGCTGAGCAGGAAGTCGGTGGCGCCGGCTTCCAGCGCACGGTAGCAGTAGTCTCGGTCCTCGTAGACCGTTATGACCACGATCGGCGTCTCGTCGCCCCCCGGCAGGGCACGGAACGCGGCGATGAAGGCAGCCCCGTCCATATGCGGCATCTTGTAGTCGGTGATGACGAGGTCCGGGATCGTAGTCTGCGCCGCCCGCAGGGCCTCGAGCGGATCGCCGAAGGCTTCCACGTGCAGGCCCTCCTCCACCGACGCCGCGAGGCGGGTGAGGATGTTGCGGTTCGTGATCCGGTCGTCGAGGACGAAGACGCGGGACACGTTCGCTGCGGAGGTCGGGGCGTCGGCGCCGTCGGTAGCCACTACCGCTCTCGTTGCAAAATTTCGGAAAATTGTCGGTCAATACAACATAAACGCGAACGCCCTGGGAAAAAAGCGCGAATTCCGCGAGTTGGCCTCCGGCTGGCGCACGCCGAGGTACTGCTTGGCGGGGGCGGATGAGCGCGCCGCCGCCAAGGCGGCCGAGTATCGGTGTGGGCGCTGTCGTCTGGCATGGACCCTGCGTCCTCTTGATCCGTCGTGGCAAACCGCCCCGGCTGGGCGAATGGAGCCTGCCGGGTGGGCATCAGGAATGGGGCGAAACCGTTGAGGAAGCGTTACGCCGCGAGGTGATCGAGGAGACCGGGCTCGTGCTGGGCCCGTTGCGGCTCGTCGAGGTGGTCGATCTGATCGAGCGCGACGCCGACGGGGCGACGCAGCGCCACTTCACGCTGCTCGACTACACCGCCGCCGCAATCGGCGGCACCCTTGCCGCCGGTAGCGACGCCGCGGCCGCGGCCTGGTTCGAGCCGGACGAACTCGAGCGGTTGCCGTTGTGGTCGCGCACGCGCGACGTGATCGGCCGAGCCCGCCTGCTCGTCCCGGTCTGATCGGGCGGGGCTCAGCGTTCGCCGGTGCCGTTGTCGGGGTTGACCAGGGCGCGCGCCAAGCTGCACAACGCCTCCTGGTGCTTGCGGTTGGGGATCGCTGCGAAGTTGCGCGCGAGTTCCAGCAACATGCGCTGTTGCGGCAGCAACTCCGGCTTACGTCCCTCGCCGTCCTGCTGCACCACGTCGTCGTAGAAGTAGGCGATGTCGACGCCGAGTGCCTGGGCGATCTGGTAGAGCCGTCCGGCCGAGATGCGATTGATGCCGGTCTCGTACTTGTGCGCCTGCTGATAGGTCACGCCGATCAGCTCGGCCAGTTGCTGTTGGGTCAGGCCGAGCATGATGCGACGCTGCCGGATGCGCAGGCTGACGTAGCGGTCGACGTCGACGGCCCGCCCGCGACCGCCGCCGGACGGCGGAATTTCAACCTCGGCACGAACACTGCCCGTCATAAGGCTCTCCGCAAAGCGCAGGTCGAATGGGTTTTCACTAACTTTCGCTAAAATACCATCTTCTCCCGGTCCGCCTAGCGGTTTTTTCGCGGCGCAGGACAGGGCGCGGCGGATGGATCAACGCGCGGTAGAGGCCGGCACCAACCGCAGCGTGCTCCGCGGCCGTGTCGGCGGCGCCATCGGCACATCCTCGCCGCGATGCCAGAGCCGGGTCAGATCGTCGTAGTGCGGCGAGAGTGGATGGCCGACCTGACCGGAGGCGGCGACGAACCGCGACGCCGCCATGTTGCCGAGGTCGACGATCAGCCGCAGGCCCGGGCCGTGCTCGCTCGGAAACAGCGGCGGCGCTGCGGCCGGGCGGTAGGCGTGTGCGGCTAGAGCCGTGCCGTCGCCGCCGACGCCGAGGCGGCGGTCGACGAAACGGCCGAGCGGACCCAGCCGGCCGAGGGGCTCGTGCATCATGATCGTCGGATGCTGCCGTGCCCACATCCAAGCCTCGCCCTCGGAACCGAGGGCCGAAGCGAGGCGGTCGAGCGCGTCCTCGAGGGCGCGGCCGAGGATGGTCGGGCAGTCCTCGACGACGGCGGTGCGAATGTCGTTGCACCAAATCTGCCGCTCGCCGAGGGCGCGCGCGACGAAGCCCGCCCGTTGGCCGCGATAGGCGTCGAACAGCGGTCCCAACTCGTCCTTGTAGAGGTGCTCGGCGAGCACGTCGTACCACATGGCGAAGACCGTCGGCTCGCGGGCCTCCGGCCGGGCGACGCGGTCCCAGGCGGCGAGCCGGTCGCGCCAGGCGAGGGCGTCCGGCCGTTCGGTCGCCGCTTCCAGCATCGCCGGCAACAGGCTGGCCGCCAGCCCCGAGCGCAGGTCCTGCTGCATGGCGCGGAAGCTGGCGACGTCGTGCGGCCCTCGGTCGAGCAGATCGACGATCCGCTCCATGCGGAACGGCTCGTCCCAGCGGTGGCCGAGGCGATGCGGGAAATCAGCGTCGACCAGTGCGTTGTTGGCGTTGGCGAGCCAGCCAGCGGGCGGATCGACGGCACGCGGCAGCTCGGCATGGGGGACGGTTGCCATCCATTCCCCGCCCGCCTGCCAACCGGGCGTCGGTAGGGTGCCGTCGCCGTTCGCCCGGATCGGCACGCTGCCGGCCGCGACCATGCCGATGCGGCCGTCGACGTCGGCGTAGAAGACGTTCTGCTGCGGGTCGGCGAACGCCTTCAGGGCGGCATCGAAGCTCGGCCAGTCGTGGGCTCGGGCGAGGCGGACCCCGGCTTCGACCGGTGCGCTCGCGGGATCGAGTGCGGTCCAGCGCAGCGCCAGCGTGCGGCCGTCCCCGGCGAACGTCCGCGCGCCGGCTGCGAGGTCGGAGATCAAGGGACCGTTCACGCTCCAACGGACGGTGAACGTCTCGTCCGGGCAGAACCGGCAGCGGATCGTGGTCGTGTCGACGCGCAACGGCGCCAGCACGCCCGTGGGCGTGCGGGTGGCGTCGCCGACCACCTCCTCGATGACGAGATCCTGCACGTCGCTGCCGGTGTTGGTCATGCCCCAGGCGATGCGGTCGGTGCGGCCGAGCACGAACACCGGCAGCCCCGGCAGCGTGGCGCCGACGACACGGGCCTCGGGCGTGGCCAACCCCGCGAGGTACCAGGCGCCCGGCAGGCTCTGGCCCAGATGCGGGTCGTTGGCGAGGAGTGGCGCGCCGCTCGTGGTGTGGCGGCCGTCGACTACCCAGGCGTTGGAGCCGAGACCCGAGGGCGGCGCCGGCGGCAGGGCTTGGGCGAGGCCGTCGAGGTCGAGCGTCCGTGCCGCCTCGCGCAGCGTCCCGAGCGTGGTGGGCGCCGTCGCCGGATAGCCCGGAAAGAGGTCGTCGAGCCGGTCGTGCGGCAGGTGCTGGGCGAGGCGCGCGCGCAACAGCTCGTCGGGCCAGCCGGTCGCGAGGTCGAGCGCCTTGAGCTTGCTCCACACCACCGCATCCACAGCGGTCCAAGGCTCGGGCCGGTGCCAGAGGAGCCAGAACTCCGGCGGCAGCGGCCGGCCGTCGGTCAGGAGGAACGCGTTGATGCCGGCGACGTAGGCGTCGACCTGATCGCGGGCTTCGATGGACAGCGCATCCAGGCTCGCCGCCGCCAGCTCGTGCAGGCGCAGCAGCCGCACATAGCGATCGAGCGGCAGGGCGGCGGCGCCGAAGACCTCGGCGAGGCGCCCCTGGCCGATGCGGCGGCGCAGCTCGAGCTGCCAGAGGCGGTCCTGGGCATGCACCCAGCCGAGGACGAACGCACCGTCACGAAGGCTCGCCGCCTGGACGTAGGGGATGGCCCAGCCGTCGCGGTCGACCGTGGCGGGGGCATGCAGGCCGGGGACGACGACCTCGCCCGCATGGCGGGGCAGCGAGGCGAGGAGCAGCCAGCCGAGGGCGATCGTCCCGGCCAGTCCCAGCGTCAGTCCACCGCCGGCCAGCCGGCAGGCCCATCGCCTCATCCGTCGCTCCCCGCGTGCTTCGCTGGGGAGGTGACAGGTGTGGACGGCGCCGGCGATGGGCCGAAAGTCGGCTTGTGGTCGATGCAACTTATGGTTAATGAAGGCCGATTGTCCGCCGGGCAGCGCGCACCCGGCCCTTTCCCGTGCGCACCAGGATCTACGAGATATGGCCAGCTCCGCATCCGCCGTGCTGTTGGATCGCGCATCGCGCGATTACGCGCCCGCGCGCGCGACGCGGCCGGCGGAACGCGCGGCACCGCGCGCGGAGCGTTCGCTCGGCCGCGGTGAAACCCTGGCGATGGGCGGCCCGCTCACGGCCGCCTTCATCGGTCTGTTGCTGTTGCGCACCGACGAGGCGGCGGCGACCCCAGCCACGGTCGAGGGCGACGGCGCCGAGAGCGGCCGCCCGCACGCCGACCTGCCGTCCGCGCGCGACGCCGACAGTGCCATGGCGTCGCCGGCCGCGTCGCCCGGTGAGAGCGTCGTGCTGACGGCGGCCGACGGCGCCGATGCGGGCGACTTCGCGGCGCCCACCGGCGGCGGCTTCGGTGCCGAGACGACGGTGGTGGAGCCGACGACCTTGCCGAGCACGCTGACCGTGCTGGGGCCGGACGGGCAGCCGGTCGGTCTCGACACGGTGCTGTTCGCGGGCGGCGGTATCGAGCTGACCATGGGCGATCTGGTCGGCATGGGCTTCCTTTTGCCGGACACGGAGCCGCTGCCCGACCTCCTGGAGCCGCCGCTCAACCCGACGGGCGTGTTCATCGACGCGCGCAACACCGGGTCGCTCGAGTTGGTAGGCACCGCGGCCGACGATGTCATCATCGGCAACGACCACGGCAACGTGATCCACGCCGGCGCCGGTGACGACTGGATCAGCACCGGCGGCGGCAACAACGTCGTCCATCTCGTGGCGGGCAACAATCAGGTCTTCGGCGGCGCCGGCAACGACACGATCCACGGCGGTGCCGGCAACGACACGGTGTTCGCAGGGGCTGGCGACGACGTCATCCACGGCGGCGCCGGCTTCAACACCCTGCATGGCGAGCAGGGCGATGACACCTACGTGATCGACGCCAGCCTGGCCGCGCTCGACAGCATCGTCGACCGCCACGGCTTCAACACGCTTCAGGTCGCCAACGCGACGCGGGACGACCTGCGCTTCGCCTACGACCCAGCCTCGCAGACGCTCGCCATGTGGGTCGGCGACGGCCCCGGCGGCCTGCGCGCGGTGATCACGCAGTACGACCTGGTCGACTCGCAGTTCCGCCTCGTCGTCGACGGCGAGGCCGTGCGCATTCCCGACGTCGCCCTGGGGCCGCTCAACCACGCCCCCATCGTGCGCGCCGAACTCGGCGGTCTCGCCACCCTGGAAGGGCAGGCCTTCGCCGTCGTGGTGCCGATCGAGGACATCGATCCGGGCGAGGTCTTGACCTTCTCCGCCACACTCGGAGACGGCTCGGCGCTGCCCGCCTGGCTCACCCTGGATACGGCCACGGGCCAGTTGGCGGGCACGGCGGGCGCGGGCGACGTCGGTGTCTACGAGGTGCGCGTGGTCGCCACGGACAGCTTCGGCCTCTCGGCCGAGACCACCTTCACCCTCGACGTGGCGGCGGCACCGCCCGGCGGCGGCACCGATCCGCACCTGATCCTCGGCACGCCGGGCGCCGACGTGCTCTACGGCACCGCGGCCGACAACACGATCTTCGGCTTCGGCGGCGACGACGTGATCTACGCGGTCGCCGGCAACAACGAGATCCACACCGGTTCCGGCAACAACACCGTCTACGGCGGCACCGGCAACGACACCATCTTCGGCGGCGCCGGCAACGACACGATCGAGACCGGCGGCGGCAACAACTACGTCTCGGCCGGCGGCGGCTTCAACCAGATCACCGGTGGGGCCGGCAACGACACCTACCACGTCGACTTTGCCGTGGTGGGCATCGACCGCATCGTCGATCAGGGCGGCAGCAACGTGCTGCTGCTCGACAACGTCGCCTTCGCCGACATCGACTGGGTGATCATCGACTGGTCGACGGTGCCGGGGGCCGACGCCACCGGCTTCGAGGTGCAGGGCTGGGTCGGCGGCAGCGCCCGTTTCGTGCTGGCGGACTTCGACCCTTCCCAGACCTCCTACAGCGTCCGCATCGGCGACGACACCTACGGCATCCCGGGGCTGAACCAGGCGCCGCAGGTGGTGGGCGCGATGCCGAACGTCAGCATCGGCGTCGGCGGTGCCCTCGGCCTCGCCGTGCCGGCCGGCCTGTTCGTCGACCGCGACGCGGGCGACACCCTCACCATCGACGCCAGCGGCCTGCCCGACTGGATGGGCTTCGACGGTACCGGCTTCACCGGCCAGCCGGGCATCACCGACCTCGGCGCCTACGAGGTCACGCTCACGGCGACCGACCCCGCGGGCCTCGCGGCCAGCACCAGCTTCACCGTGCAGGTGGTGGGCGAGAACCGGCCGCCGGTGGCGGGCGAAGCGCCGACGCTGCCCGAGGCGGTGCCGGGCGAGGCCTTTTCGTACATCCTGCCGGCGAGCCTGTTCGTCGATCCCGACTTCGGCGACGCGCTCACCTGGACGGTGGTCCAGGCCGACGGCTCGCCGCTGCCCGACTGGCTCACCTTCGACCCTGCGACGCGGACACTGAGCGGCACGCCCGACGCGGCCGGCCCGCTGGCGTTGAAGGCCGTCGCGACCGACCTTGCCGGCGCCAGCGCGGAGGTGGCGCTGACGCTGCCGGTCACGGTTCCCAACGCGCCGCCGGAGCCGGGGGCACCGCTGCCCGACCTCGGCGCGACGGCGGGCGAGGCCTGGACCGCGACCTTGCCGGCGGGCGCCTTCGTCGACCCGGACGGCGACGCCCTGACCTTCACCGCCACGGTGAACGGCGTGCCGGTCGCTGCCGTCGACTGGTTGCAGATCGACGAAGCGACCGGTGCCTTGAGCGGCACGCCCCCGGTGCCGGGCGCCTATCTGGTCGAGGTGGTGGCGATCGACGTCCACGGTGCGGCGAGTGCGCCCGTGGGCTTCACCCTGGCGGTGGCGCCGGCATCGCTGCCCGACAACCAGCCGCCGGAGGTCGTCGGCGCCCTGCCGGATCTGGACATCGGCGTCGGCGGCACGCTCGGCGTGACCGTGCCGGCGGGTCTGTTCACCGACCCGGACCTCGCCGCGGGCGACGCCCTCACCATCCAGGCTTCGGGCCTGCCCGCGTGGATGAGCTTCGACGGCACGCGCTTCGCGGGCCAGCCCGGCATCGCCGATCTCGGCAGCTACGAGGTGACGCTGACCGCGACCGACACGGGCGGGCTCAGCGCGAGCACGGCCTTCACCGTCGAGGTGACCGGCGAGAACCGGCCGCCCGTGGCCGGCGAGGCGCCGACGCTGCCCGAGGCGGTGGCCGGCCAGCCCTTCGTCTACGTCCTGCCGGCGAGCCTGTTCGTCGATCCCGACTTCGGCGACACCTTGAGCTGGAGCGTCGTCCAGGCCGACGGCGCGCCGCTGCCCGACTGGCTCCAGTTCGACGCTGCGACCCGGACGCTTTCCGGCACGCCCGACGCCAGTGGGCCGCTGGCGCTGAAGGCGGTCGCCACCGACCTCGGCGGGGCCAGCGCCGAGGTGGGCCTGAGCCTGGAGGTCTCGGCCCCACCCCCGGTCAACCAGCCGCCGGTGGCCGACCCGGACACCGTCCTGCCGGCGGCGACGGCCGGTGCGGCGTGGAGCCTCGACCTCGGCACCGTCTTCTCCGATCCGGACGGCGACCCCTTGAGCTACGCGGTGACCCTCGACGGCGTGCCGGTATCTGCGGTGCCGTGGCTCACGCTCGGCGCCGATGGCATCCTGAGCGGCACGCCGCCGGACGCGGCCGCGCACGTGCTGGCGGTGACGGCCGACGACGGCCGGGGCGGGACGGTCGGGGCGAGCTTCGATTTCGGCGTGGCGCCGGCCCCGCCGCCGGCGTGGGAGCCGCCGGCCTTCGATCCGTTCGTGCCGCTGCCGCTCAACGCCGACGGCTCGATCTCGTCCCAGTCGGTTCCCCAGCCCAACCAGTTCGTTCAGCCGACCAATGCCGGCGGCCGCATCTTCTACCAGCCGGGCGTCGCCTATTGGGAGGTGCCAGGCTTCTCGGCGGCCGAGTACACCCAATCGCCGCTGGAGCTGGTGCGCGACAACGTCATGCTCACGAGCAGCTTCAAGGCGGCCCTGTTCGGCAACGACAACAACAACTTCTTCGTCGGCAATGCCGGCGACAACTTCCTTTACGGCGGCGGCGGCAACGACACGCTGATCGGCGGCGCCGGCCACGACATTCTGGTCGGCGGCAGCGGCAACAACGTCCTCTACGGCGGCAACGGCAACGACGTCTACCGCATCGGGCTCTACGAGGACGGCGAAGCGTTCGATACGATCTACGACCACGCGGGCTTCAACGCGCTCCAGTTCGAGGGCGTGGAGATGAGCCAGCTCGCCTTCGGGATGTCCGGGGCGGACGCGGTGATCGCGGTCGAGGGTGCGACCCGGGTGCGCATCGTCGACTATGCCGACGGCACGTTCGAGGTACGGGCGGGCGACAGTTCGGCATCGCTCGACGACCTCTTGGCGGGCGTGCTCCAGGCGCAGGCGCAGCTGGCGGCGGAGCCCTTGGCCGAGGTCATGATGGACGACGTGCTGGCCGGTTTCGTCACGACCGCCGCGGCCGTCGACGAGGGCGGACTGGACGACGTGCTCGCCGGCTACCACGAGGGCGAGATGCCGCCCGAGCCGGAGGCGTTGGGGATCCAGACGGTCGCGGAGGCGTCGCTCGGCCAGGGCTATCTCTTCCCCGACCAGATGATCGCGACGGGCGAGGAGGCGGCCTCGGGCATCGCCTCGAAGCCGCTCGATCCGCACGACCCGCACTACGGTTGAGGGGGCCGCCCGCCGCCTTGTTCGACGCCGGGCACTTCTCTATACCGGCGGCTCACGCGAGACGACGGCGGGACGCCCCTTGACCCTCGATGCCGACATCATCCGCTTGGGTTTGCCCAAGGGCCGCATGCAGGACGCCGTGCTGGCGCTGATGCAGGACGCCGGCATTCGGCTCACCTTCGGGCGCCGCGGCTACCGGCCGACCCTCTCGCTCGAGGGCTTCGACGCCAAGCTCTTGAAGCCGCAGAACGTCGCCGAGATGCTGCACGTCGGCTCGCGCGACCTCGGCTTCGCCGGCGCCGACTGGGTGGCCGAGCTGGAACTCGATCTCGTCGAATTGCTCGACACGCGGCTCGATCCGGTCCGCATCGTCGCCGCCGCCGAGCCGCGCTTCGATGCCAAGGCCGGACCCTTCCGCGTCGCCACCGAATACCGCACGCTGACCCGGCGCTGGCTCGACGCCGCCGGCTTCGACGGCCGCATCGTCCGCGCCTACGGCGCGACCGAGGTGTTCCCGCCGGAGGACGCCGACTGCATCGTCGACAACACGGCCACCGGCGAGACGCTGCGCGCCAACGGCCTCCACATCTTCGCCGAACTCCTGCGCTCCTCTACTCGGCTCTATGCCTCGCACGCTGCCTTGGACAACCCCGTGAAGCGGCGCGGCATCGAGCACTTCACGCTCTTGGTGCGTTCGGTCCTGGAAGCGCGCGGCCGGGTGATGATCGAGGCCAACGTGCCGCCGGACAAGCTGGAGGCCGTGGTCGCGGTCCTGCCCGGCATGGGCGAGCCGACGGTCGCGTCCTTGGCCCACGGCGCCGGCTTCGCGGTCAAGGCCGCGGTCAAGCGCGCCGAGCTGCCGCTGTTGATCCCGAAGATCAAGGAAGCCGGCGGTTCCGACATCGTGGTGTTCCAGCTCGCCCAGATCGTGCCATGAACGACCGTGCCATGACCGAAAGCTTCGATGCCCCCCGCACCGCCGTGGTGGAGCGCGAGACCGGCGAGACGCGCGTCGCCGTCTCGCTCGACCTCGACGGCACCGGGCGCGGCGAGATCGATACCGGCATCGGCTTTCTCGACCACATGCTGCACGCGTTCGTGAAGCACGCGCGCTTCGACCTGGAGTTGCGCGCCGAAGGCGACCTCGAGGTCGACGATCACCACACCGCCGAGGACGTGGCCTTGGTGCTCGGCCAAGCGCTCGGCGAGGCCCTCGGCGACCGCCGCGGCATCGTGCGCTTCGGCCACGCCTACGCTCCGCTCGACGAGGCGCTCGCCCGCGTCGTCGTCGACCTCTCCGGCCGCCCCTTCGCGCGGGTGAAGCTCGGCTTCCGCCGCGAGACCATCGGCCAGATCGCGACCGAGAACCTGACCCACGTCTTCGTCTCGCTCGCCATGGCCGCGCGCATGGCCTTGCACGTCGACGTGCTGGACGGCGAGAACGACCACCACCGCGCCGAGGCGGCGTTCAAGGCCCTGGCCCTCGCCTTGCGGCAGGCCGTTGCCGAGACCGGCACGGGCGACGTTCCCAGCACCAAGGGCACGCTGGCGTGAGCATGGCCGACGTCGTCGTCGTGCCCACGGGCACGGCCAATCTCGCCTCGATCCGCGCTGCCTTCCGCCGCCTGGACGTCGAGATCGACGTCAGCCTCGCGCCGGAGCGCATCGTCCGTGCGCGCCATGCCGTCCTGCCCGGCGTCGGCGCCTTCGCCGCGTCGATCGCCCCCTTGCGCGAGACCGGCGCCGACCGCGCCCTGGTCGAGCGCATCGAAGCCGACCGGCCGACGCTCGCCGTCTGCGTCGGCCATCAACTGCTCTTCCGCAGTTCCGACGAGAGCCCCGGCGCGCGCGGCCTCGGCGTCGTCGACGCCCATGTCGGGCGGTTCGGCGGCGAGGTGCGGGTGCCGCAATTCGGCTGGAACGAGGTTGTGGGCGAGGGCCGCTTCCTGCGCTCCGGCTTCGCCTACTTCGCCAACTCCTACCGCGCCACCGAGGCGCCCGGCTGGACCGTCGCCACGGCCGACCACGGTGGCACGTTCGTTGCCGCCATGGAGCGCGGCAACGTACTCACCTGCCAGTTCCACCCCGAGCTTTCGGGCGTCTACGGCCGCGATCTCTTGGCGGCGTGGCTCGCATGCTGACGGCGCGCATCATCCCCTGCCTCGACGTCGCCGACGGCCGCGTCGTCAAGGGCGTGCGCTTCCAGGGGCTCCGCGACGCGGGCGATCCCGCCGAGCGCGCCTGGCTCTACGAGGCGCAAGGGGCGGACGAGATCGTCATTCTCGACGTCTCCGCCACGCCCGAGGCGCGCGCCCACGGTCTCGACGTGATCGACCGCGTCCGTCAGGGCCTCGCCATCCCGCTCACCGTCGGCGGCGGCGTGCGCCGGATCGACGATGCGGCCGCCTTCCTCGATGCCGGCGCCGACAAGGTTTCGATCAACACGGCGGCGGTGAGCGAGCCCGAACTGGTGCGCGCCATCGCCACCCGCTTCGGCAGCCAGTGCTGCGTGGTCGCCATCGACGCCGCCATGCGCGACGGCCGCTTCGAGGTGCTGGTCAAGGGTGGGCGCGAGAGCACGGGCCTCGATGCCGTCGCCTGGGCCAGACAGGTGGCCGACCTCGGCGCCGGCGAGATCCTGCTCACCAGTTGGGACCGCGACGGCACCCGCGAGGGCTACGACCTCGACCTGACCGCGGCCGTGGCCCATGCCAGCCGCCTGCCGGTGATCGCCTCGGGCGGGGCTGCCAACGCCGCGCATCTGGCCGCCGCGTTCCAAGCCGGTGCCGATGCCGTACTCGCCGCCTCGATCTTCCACGACGACGAGACCACGGTCGGCGCCATCAAGGCGGAGCTGGCGGCCATGGGCGTGCGGGTGCGGTCGTGATCGTCCCCTCCATCGACCTCCAGGGCGGTCAAGCCGTGCAACTCGTCGGCGGCGAACGGCTCGCCATCGAGGCGGGCGATCCGTTTCCCATCGCCGAGCGCTTCGCCGTGGCCGGCGAATTGGCCGTGATCGACCTCGACGCCGCCATGGGCAAGGGTGACAACGCCGGCCTGATCCGAGGCCTCGCCGAGCGTTTTCCCTGCCGCGTCGGCGGCGGCATCCGCTCGGTCGATGCCGCCATAGGCTGGCTCGACGCCGGCGCGGTGCAGGTCATCCTCGGTACGGCGGCGCGGCCCGAACTGCTCGCGCAACTGCCACGGCCGCGGGTGATCGCCGCACTCGACGCGCGCGACGGCGAGGTGGTGGTCGAGGGCTGGACGAAGGCGACCGGGCACCAAGTGCTCGAACGCGTCGCCGCCCTGCGCGAGTTCGTCGGCGGCTTTCTCGTCACCTTCGTCGAGCGCGAGGGGCGGATGCAGGGCACCGACTTGGCGCTGGCCAAAGCGATCGTCGAGGCGGCGGGCACGGCACGGGTCACCATCGCCGGCGGCGTGACGGAGGTCGGGGAGATCAAGGCGCTGGCGGAGATCGGCGCCGACGCCCAGGTCGGCATGGCGCTCTATACCGGCCATATGGACCTCGGGGCCGCCATCGCCGCCCCCCTCGTCTCCGACCGCCCGGACGGCCTGATCCCGACCGTCGTCGTGGACGAGCGCGGCGTGGCCCTTGGCCTCGTCCACTCGAGTGCCGACTCGATCCGCGCCGCCGTCGCCGAGCGGCGCGGCATCTACCAGAGCCGCCGGCGGGGGCTCTGGCGGAAGGGCGAAAGCTCGGGTGCCGTGCAGCGCCTCCTGCGCATCGACCACGACTGCGACCGCGACGCGCTCCGCTTCACGGTGCGCCAGGAGGGCGCCGGCTTCTGCCACCTCGAGCGTCGCACCTGCTTCGGTGAGGACCAGGGTCTCGGCGCGTTGATGCGCCGTCTCCAAGCGCGCAAGGCCCATGCCCCCGCGGGCTCCTACACTGCCCGCCTGTTCGCCGACCCGTCCCTGCTCGCCGCCAAGCTTACCGAGGAGGTGACCGAACTGGTCGACGCGCGCAGCCGCGACGACGTGGTCCACGAGGCCGCGGACGTCCTCTTCTTCGCGCTCGCCCGTTTGGCCGCCGAAGGCATCGACCTCGACGACGTCGAACGCCACCTCGACCTGCGCGCGCTCAAGGTCACCCGGCGGGACTGATCCCTCAGGGAACGGCCGGCGGAGTAGCGCCAGACTGCGTCGCGTCGGTGTCGGAGCCTCGAACGCCGTTGGGTGGCGGGGGCACGTCGAACAGGTCCTCGGTCTTCATCAGGCCCATATTGCGGTAGAACTCGGCGGCCGCCGGGTGCAGCGGCAGGCTGATGCCGTCGAGGGCGGTGGCGAGGTTGATGTGGACCCCGGCCGGATGTCCGGCCGCCAGCACGGCGACGGCTTCGGGCGCCCAGAGTGCCGCCATCAACTCGCTGACGAGATCGTCGTCCAACTCCGCGTCGACCAACCAGAGCGCGTTCACCGCCAGGGTGCGCACGGGCCGCTCCTGGCCAGGGTAGAGCCGGGCCGGGATCGTGCGCAGGCGCCAGAACGACCGCTCGCGCAGGAATGTCCGCGCGGCATTGGCGTCGCTGCCGACGAGGTGGGCGTCGAGCCGGTCCAATGCCTCGGCCACCGCTGCCGTGGGTAGGCCGGCGACGGTAAGAAAGCCGTCGATCTCGCCGGTCATCATCCGGTCGATCGACGGATCGGGGTTGATGTCCAGCCGCTCGGTGTCCTCGTCGGCCAAGCCGAAGCCGTGCAACAAGCGCTCCGCCGCCACTCGGGTGCCGGAGCCGGGCGCGCCGACGCCCAAGCGGAGCGGACGAGGCGCCGCCGCGTCGAGCACGACCAGTTGCGCCACCTCCGGGTAGAGGCTCGCGATCGCACGTAGGCGCGGATGGGGCCGTCCGGCGAACGGCCCCTCGCCGCGCCAGGCTTGGTGCGCCACGTCGGCTTGGCAGAAGGCACTGTCGACGCGCTCCTCGGCGAGCGCCACGACGTTGGCGACCGAACCCTCGGAGCTTTGCGCCACCGCCACCATGTCGGCTACACCGCAGGGTTCGCCGGGCCGGCAGGTCAGCCCGCCCGGCGGTGCCGTGAGCAGGTCGGCCAGCAGACCGCCGATCGGATAGTAGGTTCCGCTGACACCGCCGGTGGCGATGCTGAAGCTGCGTACCTGCATCGCCACGTCCGCGCGCGCAGCCGCGGGCAGGGTCACGCCCGCGGCAAGTAGCGCGAGCGCTCGACGGCGGCTGAGGCTGAACCGGGGACGACCTGGACTCATGGCGCAAGGGTACCCCAAAGCGTTTCGCCGCGACAGCCGCGGCGCCGACACGGGTGTTCAGCAAGCGGCGCAGGACGCCGACAGTACCGGCCGGATCCGGCCCTTGGGAAGGCAGCTTGCCGCACCGAGGGGCAGACCGTGCAGGCGCTCCGGATCCTCGTCGGCCATGCGGGCGACGGCCCCCGCCGGCAGAAAGCCCAGCGGGCGGTAATAGCGGGGATCGCCCACCAGGAAGGCTGCCGTGGCGCCTTCCGCCGCCGCCTGGGCCAGCGTGTCGCGGATCAGCGTGCGGCCGATACCCTCGCCGCGACGCGCCGGCTCGACGCCCACCGGGCCCAACAGCAACGCCGGTTGCTGGTCGACCAGGATCGGCCAGTAGCGAATGGTGCCGACCAACCCCGCCAGCGGATCGACCGCGACGTGGCAGAGCCGCGCAACCGGGGCGACACCGCGGCGAAAGGCGTAAGACGCCTTGGCGTGGCGGTCGAGGCCGAAGGCGTCATCGAGCAGGCGTTCGATGGCCGGCAGATCGGCCGGCTGTTCCAGGCGGTAGGTGACCATGACGGTGGCTCGCGAGGGAGGGAACGGCGCGACGAGGCCTCGGCCACCCCCATTTCGGGCGGCCGGTCAGCGACGTCGTCGTCGGAGCGCGAGCGTTGAGTTCACCATCATCCTCGTCGCCTTAGCAGGTGCGGCGATACCGTCAAGCGTCACGTGGCGGCGGCGCCTCGGGCGCTTCAGTTCGCCGCGCAAAGCACCGGGCGTCGTGACGTCGGGGCGTCGGGCTCGGCGCCCCGACGGGCGAGGAAGCGCGGGACGTCGGCTCCGGGAATCGGACGGCCGAGATAGTAGCCCTGCGCCTCGTCGTAGCCTTCGGCACTCACCCGGGCCAGTTGTTCCGCGGTCTCGACTCCTTCGGCGGTCGTGGTGACGCCAAGGCTGACGCCGAGGTCGGCGACGACGCGGACGATCGCCTCGCAATCGCGCCGCTTGCCGAGGTCGCTGACGAAGGACCGGTCGATCTTGATCCTGTCGAACGGAAAGCTGCGCAGATAGCTGAGCGAGCTGTAGCCCGTGCCGAAATCGTCCATGGCGATGCTGAGGCCGAGCGAGCGGAGCTGCTGGAGCTTGGCCAGGGTCGCGTCGCCGTCCTGTAGCAGGACGCCTTCGGTGATCTCCAACTCCAGCCGGCTCGCGCGCAGCCCGGAAGTGCGCAGCGCGCTCAGGACCGAGGCCGTCGGGTTGCCGCGCTTGAACTGCACGGCCGAGAGGTTGACGGCGACCCGCAGCTCGTCCGGCCACGAGGCGGCATCGGCGCAGGCTTGGGCGAGGCTCCATTCTCCGATCGGCACGATCAGGCCGGTATCCTCCGCCAGCGCCACGAACGCGTCGGGCGGGATCATGCCACGGCTCGGATGGTGCCACCGGAGCAGGGCCTCGAAGCCGGTGACCGCGCCCGATGGCAACGCGACGAGCGGCTGATAGTACAGCTCCAGCTCGCCACGGGCGAGCGCCTGGCGCAGATCGATCTCCAACAGACGCCGGGCTTCCAGCCATGCGTCCATCTCCGGCTCGAAGAAGCGGAAGGCGCCGCGTCCTCGTTCCTTTGCACGGTACAGCGCCCGGTCGGCCTTCTTCAGGAGTTCGTCGGGCTCGACGTCGTCGGTCGGCGCCAAGGCGATGCCGACGCTGCCGCCGACGACGACGTGGCGGCCGTCGATCTCGTACGGCGAACTCAGGGTCTCGATGATCCGCTTGGCCAGTGCGCCGGCCGTTTCCGCCGCGTCGATGGCACGCTGGATCACCGCGAACTCGTCGCCGCCGAGGCGCGCGACGGTGTCGTCCTGGCGCACGCAGCCGCGCAGCCGATCGGCGGCCGTCCGCAGCAGCGCATCGCCGCCCGAATGTCCCAGCGTATCGTTGACCTCCTTGAAGTGGTCGAGGTCGATGCAGAGCACGCCGACCATCGAGTCCTCGTGGCGCCGGGCATGGCTCAGGGCTTCCGTCAGGCGGTCGCCGAACAGCGCTCGGTTGGGCAGGCCGGTCAGCGGATCGTGCAGGGCGAGGTGGCGGATCCGCTCCTCGGCGCGCCGCCGTTCGCTGATGTCGCGGATGGCGACCACCCGCGCGCTTTGACCGCGGTAGTCCAGGGATCTGCTCAGCAGCTCGACCGGGATGCGTCCGCCGTCCAGGCGCAGAAGCTCGGCCTCCAACACGACGGTGCCGTCACCGGCGAGATGGTTCTCGACCTTGGTCCGCACCTCCGGGGCGAACAGGTCCAGAAGGGCAGTCCCGACGACGGCGTCACGGTGCCGGCCGAGCAGGGCGGCAAGGCTTTCGTTGAGGTCGAGCACGGTGGCGCGCGCGTGGATGAGGATGCCCTCGAACGTGGCGTCGACCAGCGCCCGCAGTCGCTGCGCCTCCCGCGCAACACCCGCCGCGCGGCGATGATCGGCGACCATGCCGATCGCCGCGAAGGCCAGGATCAGCCCGGCGGCGGCGGCGACGGCGAGGGCCAGCCACCAGGGTGAGGTCGTCTGCTCGGGGAGCGCGACGAGCGGGCTCGGCTCGAGCGTGAGCGCACCCATCGCGGTGAAGTGCATGGCGCAGATCCCCGCCGCAAGCAGGACCGCGCCGGCGGCGAGCCGCAGGGGGCCGCCTTGGCCGAGCGCCACGCGCAGCGCGGCCGCGCCGAAGCCCATACCGAACACGACGGATACCGCAACCAGCCGCACGTCCCAGGTCGCGACCGCCGGCACCTGCACCGCCGCCATGCCGGTGTAGTGCATGGCGGCGGTCCCGGCGCCGAGAATGGCGCCGGCGAGCGCGAGCCGGACGGGGGTGCGGCCGAGCCCGAGGCTGCCGAAGCCGACTCCGGCCAACAGAATGGCGACCAGCGTCGACAGGGCCGTGAGAAACGGGTCGTAGGCGACGGGGAGCCCGGTGTCGAACGCGAGCATGGCGATGAAGTGGGTCGCCCAGATGCCGCAGCCGGTGACCAGCGACGCCGCGATCAGCCAGACGGGCCGCACCGCGTTGCCGCCTCGGATGGTGCGGCGGGCAAGGCCCAGCGCGATCCACGCGGCCAACAGGCACACCAGTGCAGCGACGAGCACGAGGCGCAGGTCGTGGAACTGCGCCAAGCAGGTGTAGACACGGTACATCCGGCGGTTCCGAGCATGATGGTGCGGGTGCACCCCAGCCCATCATCGAAGCGGGGTCTTGACGAAAGGTTAGCGAACCGGACGTCAGCGGCCGATGGCGAGGACCAGAGCACCGGCGAGAACGGGTAGGGCGACCGACGCTGCGTAGCGCACCAGGGTGAAGCGCATGCCCATGAGCGGCACTTCGAACACCACGGCGCGTTGCAGGGCGAGCACCGACCAACTCGTCAAGAGGGCGACGAGCTGTGCCGTGCCGGCGCCGCGTTCGGCCAAGCCGAGGGCCAGGGGGAACGACACGAACGGGCCACCGGGCAAGAGTGCGCCGACCACGGTGGCAACGACGACGCCGACGAGGCCCGTGTCGCCGCCGACCGTGCGCAGCACGAGTTCCGGCGGGAGGAGTGCCGCGAGAAAGGCCGCGAACAACAGCGCGAACGGAATGCGCCAAGCGATGGTCTTGAGTTCGGCTCCGGCGGCGATCAGCGCCGGCCGCACCGCCTCGGGGCGGCGGCGGGCGAGCATCGTCCATGCCACCGCCAGCATGGCGCCGAGGAGTGCCGCGGTGATCAGCAAGGCCGTTCGACCTTGAAGCGACGCTCCAGGGCACGCGCCGCGTAGCCGGCCACGATCGGCATCGGCAAGGACACGAGGACGCGCAGCCAAGTGAAGTCGGGGCCGAGCAGCGGCAGCTCGAAGATCAAGACGCGATGGAATCCCAGGACCGACCACGCCGTGACGTAGGCGACGCAGGCACCGAGGTCCGCCCCCGAGCGCTGGAAGGCGAGCACGAGGGGAAAGGCCGCGAACGGGCCGCCCGGTGTCACGGCACCGGCCACCGAGGAAAGGACGAGGCCGCGCCAACCGGACTCCGCGCCGACCCATTGGCGCATGCGGTCCTCGGGGATCAGTCGCTGGAGGAACTGCGCCAGGATCAGGGCGCCGACGATGAGCGGTGCGACCCGCACGAGCAGATCGATGGCGACGCCGAAGCGCTCGGCCACCAGCGGCCAGCCGCCCTCCAGATAGACGGCGATCCCGGTGATCAGAGCGAGGGCGGCGAAAATGGCGGCGAGACGGGGAATCGACGGTCATCCAACGACGAAGGACAGTGTCATCGATAGCGCCGATGACACAGCGATGGAAAGGTCGAAGCGCGATCGGGCCCCGGTCAGTAGGGCGTTCGGTCGCACTGCCGGCGCCAAGCGTCGAACGGAGCTTGGGCGGTCGGCAGGCGAAGCTGGCGGATCGGCGTGCGGCGGGCGTCGAGCGGTCGTGTCAGCTCGTCGTAGAGGACCGCGTCGTCGAAATCGACGGCTGCCGCGTCATTGCGGTCGGCGGCGAAGACGATCCGGTCGAGCCGCGCCCAGTGCGCGGCGGCAAGGCACATCGGGCAGGGCTCGCAGCTCGAATAGAGCACGCAGCCCTCGAGCTGGAAGGTGCCGAGTGCCGTGCAGGCGCTGCGGATCGCCTGGATCTCCGCGTGCGCCGTGGGGTCGAGGTCGGCGGTCACCCGGTTGCCGCCCTCGGCGACGATGCGGCCGTCCTTCGCGATCAGGGCACCGAAGGGGCCGCCGCTGGTCGCCACGTTCGCAACCGCGAGGTCGATCGCCCGCTGCAAGAGGGTTGCCTCATCCATGGTCGGCGCGCTCCAGAAGTTGCGCCGCCAGGGCGACGGCGATGACGGCGGGATGCTTGCCCCTCACTTGGGGCAGGCCGAGGGGGCAGACGAGGCGATCGAGCTTGGCGTCGTCGTGACCGAGTTGGCGCAGCCTGGCCTCGAACCGCGCCCGCTTGGTCGCCGAGCCGATCAGGCCGACGAAACCGAGGTCGTCCCGCGCCAGGGCGGCGGCGACGACGGCGAGATCGCGCGCATGGCTGTGCGTCATCACGACGACGCTGGCGCCCGCCGGGGCCTTCGCCACCAGCGCCTCCGGCACGGCGGCGGGGACCGTCGTCGCTCCCGCGCCCGAAGGCGGCAGCGCGTCCGGCCGCTCGTCGATCCAGACGATCTCCTGCCCGGGCAGTTGGCGCAGCACCGCGACCACGGCCCGGCCGACGTGCCCGGCGCCGAACAGCCAGACCGGCGGCAGCAGTGGCGGCGGTGCGGGCGCCGTCTCCACACTCTGCAACCGCAGCCGCACGAAGCCGCCGCAGCACTGGCCGAGGTCGGGGCCGAGGGGAAAGGTGATCTCCTCGTCGACCGTGCTGCCCAGCCGCTCGCGGGCGAGCCGGCTTGCCCGCCACTCCAACGCGCCGCCGCCGATGCTGCCCTCTTGACCCTCGGCCGTCACCAGCATCGCTGCCCCCGCCTCGCGCGGGGCCGAGCCGCGGGTCTCGATCACGGTCACGAGCACGGCCGTCAAGGGCGTGACCCGAGCGCGTTGCAGGCCGCCAGCACCCGCTCCGGCGTGGCGGGGGCGTCGAGCCTCGGCAGCGCGCCCGGCTTCAGGCCGGCGATGGCATCGCGCAGCGCCATGAAGACCGAGATCGCCAGCATCAAGGGCGGCTCGCCCACGGCCTTGGACCGGTGGACGGTCTCTTCCCGGTTCCAACTCCGCTCCCACAAGGCGACGTGGAAGGCCTCGGGCACGTCGCGCGCGGTCGGAATCTTGTAGGTCGAGGGCGCATGCGTCATCAGCCGGCCCGCCTCGTTCCACGACAGTTCCTCCGAGGTCAGCCAGCCCATGCCCTGGACGAAGCCACCCTCGATCTGGCCCCGGTCGATGGCCGGGTTCAGCGACCGGCCGACGTCGTGGAGGATGTCGACGCGCGTGGTCCGGTGCTCGCCGGTCGCTGTGTTCACCGCCACCTCGCTGCACGCCGCCCCGTAGGTGAAGTAGAAGAAGGGCCGGCCGCGCGCCCGGTCGCGGTCGTAGTGGACCTTGGGTGTGGCGTAGAAGCCGGTTGCCGAGAGCTGGACGCGGGCGAGATAGGCGCGCCGCACCACCTCGGCGAAGGCCATGCGGTTGCCACCCGCGACCACCTCGCCGTCGGCGAAGACCACGTCGTCGGCTTTCGTCTGATGGAGTTCCGCGACGAACGCGGCGAGGCGCTTCTTCACCGTGAGGGCGGCGTTCCTCGCCGCCATGCCGTTCAGGTCGGTACCCGACGAGGCCGCCGTGGGTGAGGTGTTGGGCACCTTCCCCGTGTTGGTCGGCGAGAGGTGCACCCGTTCCAACGGCACGTCGAACACCTCGGCCACGATCTGCCGCACCTTCTGGAACAGCCCCTGCCCCATCTCCGTGCCGCCGTGGTTCAGGTGGATCGAGCCGTCCTGGTAGACGTGGAGCAAGGCACCCGCCTGGTTCAGATGCGTGACGGTGAAGGAGATGCCGAACTTGACCGGCGTCAGCGCGAGGCCGCGCTTGATCGTCGGGCTCTCGGCGTTGAATGCCCCGATGGCCTTGCGCCGGTGTCGGTAGTCGCACGAGTGCTCCAACTCGCGCATCAGCTCCGGCAGCACGTCGTCCTCCACGGTCATGTGGTAGGGCGTGGTGTCGCGGCCGGGGCCGTAGAGGTTGAGCAGCCGGACGTCGAGCGGATCCCTGCCGAGCGTACGCGCCACCTCGTCGACGTAGAGTTCGGCCCCGAGCATGCCCTGCGGCCCGCCGAAGCCGCGGAACGCCGTGTTGGAGACGGTGTGCGTGCGGCAGCGGTGCGAGTGGATGCGCGCCGCCGGCAGGAAGTAGGCGTTGTCGGTGTGGAACATCGCCCGGTCGCAGATCGCCGCCGAAAGATCGGCGGAGAGGCCGCAGCGGGCCGCCAGCTCCGCATCCAGCGCCAGGATGCGCCCCTCGTCGTCGAAGCCGACCGCGTAGCGGTTCCAGAAATCGTGCCGCTTGCCGGTCAGCTCCATGTCGGTGTCGCGGTCGAGCCGGAGCTTCACCGGCCGTCCCGTCTTCCGGGCGAGCAGGGCTGCCAGCACGGCGACGATGTTGCCCTGCGTCTCCTTGCCGCCGAAGCCGCCGCCCATGCGACGCACCTCGACCGTGACGGCCGCCGACGGCAGCCCCAGCACCTCCGCCACCTTGTGCTGGATCTCGCTCGGGTGCTGGGTCGAGGCGTGGATCAGAAACCCGCCGTCATCCTCGGGCAGCGCCAGGGCGATCTGACCCTCGAGGTAGAAGTGGTCCTGCCCGCCCATGCGGATCTCGCACGTCAGGCGGCGCGGGCTGGCTGCGAGGGCCTGGGCCACGTCGCCCTTGCGCATGGTGTGCGGCGGCAGGACGAAGCTTTCCGCTGTCAACGCCTGCTCGACGGTGAGGATCGGCGGCTCCGCGTCGTAGGCGACCTCGGCGAGCCGCGCCGCGCGCCGCGCCTGCTCGACGGTCAAGGCCGCCACCGCGAAGAGTGCCTGACCCCAGTAGTCGACCCGGTCCGTCGCCAAGACCGGCTCGTCGTGGACCACGGGGCCGATGTCGTTGACGCCCGGAATGTCGGCGGCCGTCACCACGGCGACCACCCCCGGCGCGCGGCGGACCGGGCCGAGGTCCATGGCGACGATACGCCCGGCGGCACAGCGGCTCATGCCGACGGCTGCGTGCAGGAGCCCGCGCGGCTCCGGCAGATCGTCGGTGTAGCGGGCGGCCCCGGTCACGTGAGCCACCGCGCTGTCGTGCGGCAGGGGCTGGTGGACGCGGGTCATGCCGCTAAGGCATCGCGGATCCGGCTCGCGTTCTGGATTTGGTGCCCCACAACTTTCTCGGAAACACCCAATTCGAGAGCGATATCCTCCTCGTCCAGTCCGCGCCCACGCAGTTCGGTTACGGCCGCCGAAGGTGCGAGGAATTCGGCCGCGAACGCGCGCCCCGTCGCTTGGCGATCAGCATGATCCAGGCCGTTAACGATGGAGCGTGGTGTGTCGGGAAAACAAAGCGCGTCGCCGAGCGCTCGTGCCAGCGAAAACACCTTCGGGGGATGCACGGCGTCGGATGGCTCCCTCGCCGGGAGATGTACAACGGTATGATCACCGTGTCGGCTGATGAGAGCGCGCACTCCTGTCACCGGCTGAGTGCTTTCGAACTCATTGTTGCCGAATATCTTAGCAAGCGACATCGGTGTATCCGCAACCTTGCCGGCCTTGACGTCGAGTTCCCGCCTGACGAAATCCGCGACGCGATAACCCACACCCCACGGTCTTTCGCCGGGCCGGCGTGCGCGAGCCTTTCGCAGCGCATCAATGGACTTGAGGTCATCCACGAAAGGCACTCGTCGCGCCTCATGCGGCTCCTGGAGACGTTGATTCACCCAGTCGAGCACAACACCGTTGACGAAATCCGGCTTCGCTCCCGCCAGGAACTCAAGCAACACTTCACCGTCGAACAATGCACCCGCACGCTCGATCGCCCAGGCCGCTTCTTCGTTGATCGCGTACGGATCGAGCCCCAAGGCGCCCGCCGCCTCACAAAAAACAGTTTCGGCAGGATCGCGGCGAGATGCCTCGACCCGCGCCCATTGTTCGTGAAGGAACGTTGCAGCTAGACCAGATTGCGAGAGTTTGTCGATCGTCGCTTGCACGATGCGTCCAAGTTCGCGCTCGGCCTCCTCGCGCGCAATAGCTTCTTTTGCGGAGTTGATGAAGCGGACGCGCTCATTCCAATACACAAACTCTTTGGAATCGATCTCGACCAACGGACCAGTGCAGCGGATCTGTAAATCTGGAACGAGATAGCCATTACGATGGCCGCGTAGCGAAAAGGCCGCGTCACCCCGCCCGCCCATGATCCGCCACCAGTGCCGAGCCAACGCCTCCGCCGGCACGTACAGGGGTAGTGCGATGTGGTCATTCAGTTGGGGCTCCGAACCGAGTCGGAACTCGCAGACGTTCTGGTCACCGATTTCGATGTGCAGGTCAGCGACCGTGGCACGTTCCTCTGCTACGGCGTTACTCGCACCATCCTGCCATTCAAATTCCCAACGCACGGTACTCGTCCTCGGAAATCGGCCAGCCCTTGTAGGTGCCTAACGCGACGTTGATAGCACGTCCCTTCCAGCAGCGCCCTTGGTCATCCTGATACCAGACATACCGCGGGAACTCGCCATGACCTTCGACGAAGCGATATTGACCAGCTGCGATGGCCGCTCGAAGCCATGCGGTCGCAAGTGAGCGGTCCTGTTCCGTGGTCAATGGGCAAGGCGTCGTGAGTTGCGCATTTGGGTTGGAGCGGCGAGTTCGGCCTTGTTCGTCGACGAACGCGGCTGGCCGTCCACCCCACCATCGGACAACCTTGTGTTCCGGGCTCCCTTCATAGATTGCCCTTGCGGCCAGTGCCTGCTTCTGGGTCTCATCCAATTCCGGCCGCTCCGGACGGCGCTGGGGTCGCTTCATTCGCTTCGGGTCCCATGAAGCACCGGTTCCTTCGGCAATGTCACTTCTGCGCCAAGCGCGGCGCGGCCCGTCTCCAACAACGCTGCCTGCGCCGCCTGCTTGCGGTAGCCGGCACTCGCCCGCATGTCGGTTAGGGGCTCGAATTCGCTCGCCAGCGCCGCGGCCGCCCGCTCGAAGGTGGCCTCGGCCAGTTCCGCCCCCCGCAGCACCGCCTCCACAGCCAGGGCGCGCTTGGGGATCGCCGCCATGCCGCCCGCGGCGATGCGGGCGTCTTGGATCGTCCGGCCGTCGTGGCGCAGGGCCACGGCCAGCAGCACGGCGCTGATGTCCTGGTCGTGGCGCTTGGAGACCTTCGCCACGTGCAGCGCGTGGTCCGGCGGCGGCAGGGGCAGGTCGATGCGTTCGACGAAGCCGCCCTTCGGCAGCGCCGTCCGCTTGTAGTCGAGGAAGAAGGCGTCCGCTTTCAGGGTCCAGCGGCGCTCGCCGTGGCGCAGCACCAGCGTCGCGTCGAGCGCCAGCAGCACGGGCAGGGCGTCGCCGATGGGCGACGCGCTGCCGAGATTGCCGCCGAGCGTGCCGGTGTTGCGGATGAGTTCGGAGCCGAGCCGGCGCAACAGGTCCGCAAAGGCCGGCCAGTGGCGCCGCGCGTGCGGCAGAAGGTCGCTGTAGGGCGCCGCGGCACCGATGCGGAGATGGCCCTCCGCCAGCTCGATCCGCCGCAGGTCCGCCACCTCCCCGAGGTAGACGACGTGGTCGTCGTCGCGGAGATCCTTGGTCACCCACAAGCCCGCGTCGGTGCCGCCGGCGAGCAGCAGGGCTTCGGGATGTGCGGCGAGGTGGGTGGCAAGTTCGTCCACGCTGCGCGGCGCGACGAACCCGCCCTCCAGCGCGGGCCGCTCCTGCCACGCCCGCAGTTGCGCCGTGATGGCTGCCTCGCCCGTCCGGTGCGCCTCGCCGCCCGGCAGGCCGCCCATCGCCCGCGCCGCGTCCAGGATCGGCCGGTAGCCGGTGCAGCGGCAGAGGTTGCCGGCCAGCAGGTCGTCGAGACTGGCGCGGTCGGTCGGGCCCCGGCGCCACCAATGGGTGAAGAGCGTCATGACGAAGCCGGGCGTGCAGAAGCCGCACTGCGAGCCGTGGTGGTCGACCAGCGCCCGTTGCACCGGGTGCAGCGTGCCGTCCGCCTCCGCCACGCCCTCGACGGTGAGCACGGCCTTGCCGTCGATGGCCCCCAGAAAGAGGATGCACGCGTTGACCGCACGCCAGCGCAGCCGGCCGTCGTCGTCGAGGTCGCCCACGGCCACCGTGCAGGCGCCGCAGTCACCCTCGCCGCAGCCCTCCTTGGTGCCGACCAGCCCCGCCTCCTCGCGCAGCCAGCCGAGCAGCATGCGCGAGGGTGGCGCCGTCACCGCACGCACCTCGCCGTTGAGGAGAAAGCGCAACGTCACGGCTCACGAGCCCCGATAGGTCGAATAACCCCAGGGCGTCAGCAGCAGCGGGACGTGGTAGTGGGCGTCCGGATCGGCGATGGCGAAGTGGATCACCACCTCCTCCAGAAAGGCGGGCTCGGCCAGCGCCGCGCCGACGCGGCGGTGATAGGGCCCCGTCTCGAAGCGAAGTTCGTAAGTGCCGACGCGCATCGCGGCACCCGCCAGCAGGGGAGCGTCCAGCCGTCCATCGGCATTGGTCAGGGCCGTCACCAAAGCGTCACGCTCCGGCGCTAGAGCCTCCAGATGGACGGTGAGGCCGCGGGCCGGCATGCCCAGGGCCGTGTCCAGCACGTGCGTCGTCAAGCGTCCCATGGCGGTTCCCGGCTGACCCTCGGCTCGACCTTCGCTAAGTTGCCGAAGTCGGGGGGCTTGTCGATGTGGAAAGGACCTGCACCGTGACCGCCATCCGGCTCGAAGACCTGAATGCGCTCGACCGCGACCGCTTCGTGGCAACGCTCGGCCATGTCGTCGAGGACAGCCCGTGGCTGGCGGCCGCAGCCTTCGCCTCGGCCCCCTTCACCGACGTGGCGAGCCTGCACGAGGCCTTCTGCCGGGCGCTGCGGACCGCCGACGACGCGGCCAAGCTCGGCGTCTTGAACGCCCATCCCGACCTCGCCGGCAAGGCGGCGGTGGCGGGGCGCATCGGCGCCTCGTCCAAAGCCGAGCAGGCCGGCGCCGGTCTCGACCGGCTGACCGAGGGTGAATATGCCGTCTTTCACGAACTCAACGACGCCTACCGCGCCAAGTTCGGCTTTCCCTTCGTTCTCGCCGTGAAGGGGGCGTCGAGGACCGCCATCCTCCAGGCCTTCGAGGAGCGTTTGCCGAACGACCCGGCGACGGAGTTTCGCAAGGCACTCGCCGAGGTCGAACTGATCGCTCGATTCCGCCTCGACGACCTCGTCGTCGCCTAGGAGAAGCCGTTGTTTCTGGTGCACCTGACCGATCCTCACCTCGTGGCCCCGCCGCGTCGTCTGTTCGGGCTCGACCCGTTCGACGGGCTCGACGCAGCGCTTGGCCATATCGTGCGATACTACCCCGACGCCGATGCCTTGCTCGTCACCGGCGATCTGACCGACCTGGGCGAACCCGCCGCCTATGCGGCACTCCGCAGGCGAGTCGACCGGCTGGCCATGCCGACCGTGCTCCTGCTCGGCAACCACGACGACCGGCCAGCCTTCCGCGCGGCCTTTCCCGACGCTCCGGTGGACGATGCGGGCTTCGTGCAGCGGGCGGTGGACCACGGCGCCGGCACCAGCCTCCTCGCGCTCGACACCCACGTCCCCGGTGCCGGCCACGGCACGTTGTGCGCCAGCCGCCTCGCATGGTTCGACGCCGCGCTGGCCGAGCGCCCTGACCGTGCGGTCTACGTTGCCATGCACCACCCGCCCGTCGGCTGCGGCATTCCCGGCATGGACGCCATCGGCCTCGCCGAAGCGGCGGCGTTCTGGGAGGTGGTCGAGCGCCACGGCAACGTCCGCCACGTCTTCGCGGGGCACATCCACCGCACGTTCCTCGGCCGCAAGGGGGCGGTGACGATCTCGACCCTCCCGGGCACCTCGCACCAGGTCCACCTGCAGTTCCGGACGGCCGAGGTCGTCCTGGGCAATCACGAGCCCGGTGCCTATGCGCTCGCCCGTCTCGGCCGGGACGGTTGCGACCTGCACCAGGTGAATTTCCGCGACCGGAGCCCCCGCTTCGTCTTCGGCGACGAGGCCAATCGCGCGGCCACCCCGGACGAACTGCCAGCCGTGCCGCCACCCTACGACCGCCTCTGCTGAGCTCGGGCGCGACTTTACCCGGATTTAACGCTTCGGGCCTAGCCTCGGACCTGCTCGATCGACGTGCTCCGCTCTGGGCGGCGCGTCCCGTCGGGCAGATGCGCCCCCGGCCCGGAGATACGCCATGTCCTTCGACAAGAATCTGCCGATCCTCATCGTCGACGACTACAAGACGATGTTGCGGATCATCCGCAATCTGCTGAAGCAGCTCGACTTCAACAACATCGACGAGGCGACGGACGGCAGCATGGCGCTGGCCAAGCTGAAGGACAAGCCCTACGGCTTGGTCATCTCCGACTGGAACATGCAGCCGATGACCGGCCTCGACCTGCTCCGCGCGGTGCGCGCGGATGCTGCCTTGAAGGGGCTTCCCTTCATCATGATCACTGCCGAGAGCAAGACCGAGAACGTGGTCGCCGCCAAGGAGGCGGGCGTCAACAACTACATCGTCAAGCCGTTCAACGCCGAGACCTTGAAGGCCAAGATCTCGAGCGTGCTCGGCGGCTGAGGCGACGGCCATGGCACGCGCCGCGGTCCCCACCGTCACCTTGGAGCAGCGGCTGGAGGGCTTGCGCCGCACCTACGGCGACGCCATCCCGCTCGACGATCTCGTCGGGGTCGTGCGCGGGCTCCTGGAGAGTCTGCACGGCGACGTCACACTGCAGGACCTCCGCGTGTACGGCGAGCTGGAGGCGCTGGCGCGCTACATCCGCCGCGCCAAGGAGGAGATCCGCTCGATCCGTCCGGACGACATCTCCGAGGAGCACATCCCGACCGCCAACGTCGAGCTGGACGCGATCGTCAGTCATCTCGAGGAAGCCACCGGGACCATCCTCGACTGCACGGAGACGGTCGAAGCGATCGCCGACGAGGTCGGGGGCGAGGTGGGCGAGCGATTGCAGACCGTCGTCACCGCAATCTACGAGGCGTGCAACTTCCAGGATATCAGCGGTCAGCGCATCAACAAGGTGATCACCACCCTGCAGACCATCGAGAGGCGCATAGGCCTTTTGGTGGAAGCGCTCGGGGGAGGCGGCGTGGAATCGCCGAAATCCAAGCCGAAACCGATTCCGGTGGGCGATGAGGGCTTGCTCAACGGACCCCAATTGCCCGAAAACGCCAACAGCCAGGCGGAGATCGATGCGCTGTTGGCGAGTTTCGACTGAGCGGCCAAGGCCGCAACCCAGACGCGAAGCCGGTCGTCGCGCTTTCGGCGCGGCGCCGGTTTTGCTCGTTCTGCTGCTGGCTGGTGCCGCCTTGCCGGTGTCCGTCGCCGCCCAGACGCCGACCGCAGCAACGCCGGTCGACGAGGCGGTGGCCATCGAGCGACCGCAGATCCGTTTCGGCCGGCATCCCGGTTTCCGGCGCATCGCGCTCGAGTGGTCCGAGCCCATGCCGGTCGACGTGGACGTGGCGGACGGCGTCGTCTCCCTCGCCTTCGGCCGGCCGGCGGTACCCGAGGATTTCTTCGCCGTCAACGACGTCGAGGGTCGGCTGCAGGCGGTGGTCCGCCGCGTCGAGGCGACGCCCGACCGAGTGGACCTGTTCCTGCGCGATGGCGTCCGCGTCCGGAGCCTGAGCCTCCGTGATGGCCGCATCCACGGCCTCGACTTCGCCGATCCCCTCGCCGCCGGCCCGGCGCCGACGGCTGCATTGAGCCTGCCGCCACGGCGTCGCGATGCGGACTTTCCCGCCGTGTCCGCACCGAGCCCCAGGACGCCCACCGAGTCCCCGCCGACGACGCTTGCAGCGCCGGTCGAGACCGCCGACACGCTGGCGGCCGAGCCGGCCCGCGCCCGGCCCTGGTCGGAGGCGGACGGCCCGGTGCGCGCGGCGCCGCAACCCGTCCCCGCCTTGCCCACGGCTGACCGCTGGGCGGCGCTGCCCGATGTCGAGGCGACGGAACCGGCACCGGCCGAGGCGGAGCCACCGCCGACGGCCGAGGTCGAGCCGGAGGCACCGCCGCTCCCCGACGCGACCCCGGCGCCGGCCGAGCCGCCGCCGGTCGCCGTCGTTGCGGTTCCGGACGTAGCCGACCAACCCGCCGCGATGCCCGCCGATGCCGACCTCTGGGTCACGCGTAGCGAGGCGGGCTGGCGCTTCGTCACGGCGGAAGCGGCTCCGGTCGCGATCTGGCGCCGCGGCGGCGAGCTCTGGGTGGTGCTGCCGTACCCGGCAGCGGATGCTCGCGCCCTGGTGCTCGAAGCGGATGCGAGCCGACTGGAGCACGACGCCGCCTGGGTGCTGCGCCTCGAGGTGGAGGCGAACGTGGGGCTCCAGGTCGACCGGGACGACGCCGCCTGGCTGGTCCGTCGCAGCGCCGTGGACGCGGCAGCGCCGTCGTCACCGCTGCCATCACTCGCTGACCTGCCCCGATTCGACGTGCACGACCCGTGGCTGGACACGGTGCTGGAGGTCGTGCCCGTCGCGGAGCCCGGCCTCGGAGTCGAGGCGTTGCGGCGCGACGGGGCCAGGGCGTGGTGGCCGACCTTGCAGGGTGTGGTTCTGTACGATCCGACCGGCGCGGCGCACGCTGGCCCCGGCTCCACGACCTTCGCCCTGCCGCCGCGACCGCAGCCCGGGCCGCTGCTCGGTCTCGCCGGCCCGACGCCGGCGCCAGAGGAGGTGCGGACGACGCGGCTCGAGCTGGAGCGGGCGCTGTTCGAGGATCCCGCCCCCGAGCGGCGAGTAGCGCTCGTCCGATTCCTGCTCGGGCAGGCGATGCCCTACGACGCGCTCGCCGTGCTCGACGCGGCACCGCCGGTCGTTGAGCCCGGCGATGCGGAGGCGCGGATGCAGGCGCTGGGTGCGGTTGCCGCGATCGTCGCCGGCCGTGCCCGTGGGGGCGTGGAGAGTCTGCCGGACCCGGCCGATCACGACGACCCGGAACTCTGGCTCTGGCAGGCGATCGCCTTGGGCAAGCTCGGCGAGGTGGAGGAGGGCGGTGCTGCGTTCGCGCGTTCCGGCCAGGCCTGGCGGACCTATCCCGAGCCGCTGCGCCGCGAGGTGGCCCTGCATGCCGGACGCACCGCGTTGGCGTTGGGCGCGCCGCAGATCGCCGCCGCCCTGCTCGACCACGTCGACGCCGACGGTACGTCGCCCAGCCTCCAGGATCCGTTGGCGCTCCTGCGGGTCGAGGTCCTGGCGGCGCGCGGGCAGCGCGGCGAGGCCGAGGCGCTTCTCGTGGCGATGGCGAATGGCGAGGATGCGGAACTCGCTAGGCAGGCCCGTTTCCTCCGCCACCGCCTGGCGCTCGAACGCTGGGACAGCGCCACCGCCGACGGCCTCGCCGAACTCGAGGCAGACCTTCCCGCGTGGCGTGGCCGGCCGGGCGAAGACCAGGTCTGGCGGCTGCTCGCCACCTACCGCGCTGCGGCGGGCGATGGCCCCGGTGCCCTCGAGGCGTGGGCGTTCGCCCGGCGTGCGGACCCCGGTGCGGCGGCAGAGCCGGACGTTGCCGAGCGCGACGTCATGCAGCGTTTGGTGCAGGGCGATCCGCCATTCGCGGATGATCTGGCCGGCGCCGTCGCCGCCGTTCACCGCTATCCCGAATGGTTGCCGGCCGGCCCCGACCGAGCGCGACTCCTCGACCGGCTCGCGACCCGCGTTGCGGCCGAGACCGACGCCCTGCACGTCGCCGACAGCCTGCTCGTCCATGCCCTGGCGGAGCCGCTGCCGCGGGCGCTGGAGCAGACGCTGCGCCTGCACCTGGCGGAACTGCGGCTGCGTCGGCACGTGCCGGCGCAGGCGCTGGATGCGTTGGCCCCGCTCGCCGACGTCGAGAGCGCTGCCGTGGAGGAGCTGCGCGAGCGCGCGCTTGCCGAGCGCCGCACCGGCGAGACACGGGCGGCCACACTGCCGTCCGCGATCGAAGGCGACACCGTCGAGGACGCCCTCGCCGCCGCCCGCGCCCTCTTGGAAGGCAACACGCCGTAGCGCGGCGAGGCTGGCGAAAGGCGAGGGCGCTCTTGCCACTGGACCGACCGTGAGCAAGGGTCCGGGGCGTGCGCGGCCACGCTGTACGGCCGGGCGCCTGGGGTCTTGGCTGCGGTCGACGTCGGCGACGCGCCAGGTGGCGAACCGGAGGTGGAAGCCGTCGGGGTAGGGCGGACGGCGACGGGCTGGCCGGGCAAGGCGGCGGAAAGCTGGAGGCCGAGGCACCGCGCGCCGTGCTCGGGCCGCCAGCGCGGGTAGCCGTCGTGGTGGGTGCGGCGGTGTCGGGCGCGCGATGCGGAGCCGCTGGAGCCAGACGCCGAGCCGCACCGTCGCCTCCCGCCCGCCCCGCGCCGGATGCGCCGGCAAAGCGCAGTCCGGTTAACCCCGCTGTCGCCCCGGTCCCTACCCCGCGGAAAGCCGTCGCACCGCCGCCGTTGGGGGCTCGGCGTCAGAAGGGCAGGATGACGTCCAGCACCTGCGAGCCGTAGCGCGGCTGCTGGACGTCCGTGAGCTGGCCGCGGCCGCCATAGGCGACGCGCAGCTCGGCGATCTTCTCGTGGCTGATGGTGTTCGTCGGCGAGATGTCTTCGGGCCGCACCACGCCGGCGACGATCAGCTCGCGCATCTCGTAGTTGACGCGCACTTCCTGGCGGCCCTGGATCACGAAATTGCCGTTCGGCAGCGTTTGCACGATGATCGCGGCGATGTCGGTGTTGATGTCCTCGTTGCGGCGGGTGGAGCCGCGCCCCTGGTTGCGGAGCGAGCTGCTGAGGGCCACCGCGTCCGCCGGGTCGAAGCCGCCGCCGATGGCATTGGCGAGCGCGACGTTCAGGTTGAAGAGCCCGTCGATCCCCATGTCCTCACGGTTCGTTCGTCCGCGCTCGGTCTCGTTGCGCAAGGACGCCTGGTCCTTGATCGTCACGTTGACGGTGAGCACGTCGCCGATCTGGCGGGCGCGCTGGTCGCGGAAGAAGCCGCGAGCGCCGGTTCGCCAGAGCGAGTTGGGCGACATCGGCTCGGCCGACTGCGCCACCGGCATCGGCATCGACACCGGGCGGTAGTCGGGCTGGCGCACGGGATCCTCGATCGGCGACAGCTCGGGCGCGCGGCCGATGTTGGCGAGCCGGTCGGCGGCGTTGCAGCCGCCGAGGACGAGGGCGATCACGAGCAGCGAGGCGGTCCTCATCGACCGGTCTCCATCAACAGGGTGTGGGCGTCGACGACGCGGCCTTCGACGACGGCGCCGGTGGCGGGGTTGCGGGCGGGGATGCGCTCGCCGAGCGCGCCGTCGCGCTGCGCCATCGCCTGCGTTTCAAGGGTGAGTGCGCCACGACGGTAGATCAGGATCACCTCGTCGCCGCGGCGGACCACGATCGGTGCGCCGACGGCCTGCCGAACCACCGGGCGGCCTTGGGCCAGAGGCCGTCGGACTTCCTGGCCGATCAGTTCGTCGGCCGCGAGGATCCAGTCGGCGCGGAGGCGCGAGTCGGCGTGCCACGCAACGTCGAGGTCGGCGGCGGTGACGATGCTGCCGACGGCGAGTGCCGCCGCCGGCACCGGTATGGCGACGACCGCCGCCACCTCGCCCTCGAGCCGCAACGTCATCGGGGTTACCGCGTCGGTGCGGATGACGATCTCGGCCATGAAGCGATCGCGCGGCAGCATGGTGAGCGTGCCGAGCCGGAGTTCGGCGTCCGCGGCGTAGGGATTGGCCAGCGGCAGGCCGGGTCGGGCGACGGCGATCCGCACCGCGTCCGCCGCGAGCGCATCCGCGAGCGGCGCCTGCAACAGACGCTCGACCGCGGCCTGGTCGAAGGGTTCACCCGGACGCAGCACCAACTCGCCCGCGAGCGGTGCCGTCATCATGGTTAACGAGCAAAGGCAAACGGCGAGGAGCCGCAACATGGTTCACCTCAGGCGAGTGACCGACGCCAACATCTCATCGCCTGCACTGATGACTTTAGAGTTAAGATCGTAGGCCCGCTGCGCGGTGATCAGCGTCGTCATCTCCAGGATCGGATCGACGTTGGAGCTCTCGACGAAGCCCTGCAGCAGCGTGCCGGCCTGCTCGGTGCCGGGCTCCATGATGTTGGCCGGGCCGCTCGACGGCGTCTCCAGCAGGAGGTTGTTGCCGATCGCCTCGAGGCCGACGGGATTGACGAAGGTGGCAAGCTCGAGCCGGCCCACCTCGACCGGGTCGATCTCGCCCGCCAGCTTGATCTGTACGACGCCGTACTGGTTGATCGCGATGTCGATCGCTTCGGCCGGGATCTGGATGCCGGGGGCGATCTCGTAGCCGTCGGCGTTGACCAGAATGCCGTCGGGGCTGATCTGGAAGTGGCCGCTGCGGGTGTAGGCCTCGCGGCCGTCCGGCAGCTCGACGACGAAGAAGCCTTCGCCCTGGATCGCCAGGTCGAGGGGGTTGGACGTCGCCACCAGATCGCCCTGCTCGTGGACCCGGTAGACGGCCGCGGCCTTGACGCCCAGGCCCACCTGCACACCCGTCGGCACCACCGTGCCGGCGTCCGAGGTCGCCGAGCCGATCCGACGCTGGCTCTGATAGAGCAGGTCCTGGAACTCCGGCCGACGGCGCTTGTAGCCGGTCGTCGTCATGTTGGCGATGTTGTTCGAGATGGTCTCGACGAAGAGCTGCTGGGCCATCATGCCCGTCGCAGCGACGTTCAACGCGCGCATCGTCAGCTCCTTCAGCTACGCATGTCGAGCTGACGCTCGACGGCTTGGCGGGAAAGTTCGTGCTGGGCCTCGATCAGCTTCTGCGTCGCCTCGAAGGCCCGGGTGGTCTCGATCATCGCGGTCATGGCCAGGATCGGCTGGACGTTGGAGGCCTCCAGGGCCCCCTGGTAGACGACGGAGCCCTCGGCGATCTCGGGCACCTCCTCGGTCGCGAACAGCATCGCTCCCTCGCGCACGAAGCGTTCCGGCTCCAGAAAGCGCGCGCGCTGCAGGGTGCCCAGGATCTCGCCGTCGATCGACAGCGTGCCGTCGGCGGCCACGTGCAGGGCGTTGGGCTCCTCGCCGGGCAGGGCGATCGGCTGATCGTCGACGTCGAGCACCGGATGGCCGTCGTGGGTGACGATCTGGTTCTGGTCGTCGAGCCGGAAGTGGCCGGCGCGCGTGTAGCGAATGCCGTTGTCGGTTTCGACGGCGAAGAAGCCGTCGCCGGCGATGGCGAAGTCGAGCGGGCTGCGGGTGACCTTCATCTCGCCTTCGGTGAGGTCGGGCCGAGGGGTGACGTCCTGCACGTAGGCGACACCGACCCTTCGGCTGGCCCGCTGGATCACCGCCTCGAAGGTCATGTCTTCGGCGAGATATCCGGTCGTGTTCGCGTTGGCGACGTTGTTCGCGATGACGCCGAGCTGACGCTCGAGGCCGAGCTGGCGACTGAGGGCGACGTAGCCGGTGGCATCCATCGAGAAGGGCTCCGTGGCGGTCGAAAGGACCGATCGAGCCCGCCTTGCGCAATGGCCGTGCCAACCGCGATTAACCACGATTTCCGCGGCGCCGACCGTGGCCCGGCAACGGTCCCGCCGGTTCCGTGTGGCAGGAACTGCCGAGCGGCGGCCGTTTCGACCGGGTGGGAAAGGTTTTGTTTACCTCGTGGGCGCAAGCTCCGCCTCGATCGACCAACCTCCATGCCGGGAACCCCGCGATGGCCGAGACCGAAGCGAACGCCGAGACCAAGCCCGGCAAGGGTGGAAGAAAAAAGCTCGTGCTGGTCGCGGCAGCGGCGGTCGCGCTGGCGGGTGGTGCCGGCGGTGCGGTCGTCGGCCTCGGCCTGCTCGACGGCGGCGACGAGCCGTCGGTCGCCGAGGCGGCCGACGTCGAACCGGCGCCGGTGCCGGCGGGTGCGGCGCCGATGTTCGTCGAACTGCCGCAGATGCTGGTGAACCTCTCCGTCGGCGACGGACGCCCCCGGTTCTTGAAGCTCGGCGTCGCCGTCGAGGTCACCGATCCGCTGGTCGCCGATCGCATCGCCCAGCTCAGCCCGCGCATCGTCGACAGCTTTCAGATGTATCTGCGCACGTTGACGCCGGACGAGTTGCAGAGTCCGGGTGCCATGTTCCGCCTGAAGGAAGACCTGCACGTCCGCATCCACCAAGCGATCCAGCCGAACCGGGTCAGCGACGTGCTGTTCAAGGAAATGCTGGTCCAGTAGCCCGCCGACGGCAGCGACGGAGATATCCATGGCCGGCCCCGACGACATCGCCCCGCAAGACTCCGACGACGCCGTCGACCAGGACGCGATGGCCGCCGAATGGGCGGCCATGGCTGGCGGCGACGACGAGGAGGACGACGACGCGGGCGCCGCCGACCTTGCCGGTAGTGCGGCGGCGGAGCCGGACGAGGACGACGACGCCCTGGCGGCGTCGTGGGCGCAGCTCATGACGAGCGAGACCGAGGCCGGCAACGCGCCGTTGGAGACGACGGCCGAGCCGCAAGGCCGCGTCTTGAACCAGGACGAGATCGACAGCCTGCTCGGGGTTGCCGACCAAGCGCCGGCCGAGGCCCAGGGCGGCCTGATGGCGCTGTTGAACAACAACAGCATCGCCTACGAACGCCTGCCGATGCTGGAGATCGTGTTCGATCGCCTCGTCCGCATGCTCACCACCAGCCTGCGCAACTTCACCAGTGAGAACGTCGACGTCGCCATCGAGAACATCGCGTCGCTGCGCTTCGGCGACTATTTGAACTCGGTACCGCTGCCGGCGATGATCGGGGTGTTCCGGGCGGTCGAATGGGACAATTTCGGCCTCGTGACGGTCGACAGCCCGATGATCTACTCGATCGTCGACGTACTGCTCGGCGGTCGCCGCGGCACCGCGCCGATGCGCGTCGAGGGTCGTCCCTACACCACCATCGAGGGCAATCTGGTCACCCGCCTGATCGGGTTGCTCCTGCACGACTTCAGCGTCGCCTTCAGCCCGATCACCAGCGTGCGCTTCGACTTCGAGCGACTGGAGACCAACCCCCGTTTCGCCGCCATCGCCCGGCCCGGCAACGCCGCCGTCGTGTTCAAGCTCAGGGTCGACATGGAGGATCGCGGCGGCTGCCTCGAGGTGCTGCTTCCCTATGCCACGCTGGAGCCCGCGCGCGACCTTCTGTTGCAGATGTTCATGGGTGAGCGCTTCGGCCGGGACTCCATCTGGGAAGGCCATCTCGCCCGCGAGATCCTGTCGACCGACGTGCAGCTCGAGGCCGTGCTCGATCAGCAGAGCCTGTCCTTGGGCGACGTGCTGGCGTTCCGGGTAGGGACCGTGCTCGATCTCAATGCCACGGCCGAATCCCCCATCCAACTCCGCTGCGGTCACGTGCCCATGTTCACCGGACACATCGGCCGCACCGGCGACCATCTGGCCATCAAGGTCGATCGACGCATCCACGAGAAGGCAGAAGAGGATGTCTGAGTACTGGTTCGATCTCGTCGTCTCGGGTCTGCTCGTGGTCACCATCGTGCACCTGTTCGTGGTGCAGCGCCGGCTCGCCGCGTTCCGCGCCGAGCGCGACCGGCTCCAGGCGTTCGTGACCGCGCTCGACCTCACCGTTGAGCGGGCGGAGGCGGCGATCCGCAAGCTGAAGCAGGTGCAGGGCGTCGGCGCCGAGCCGGCGTCCGGCAGGCCCCAGGTCCTCCGTCAGCGGAGCGCCGAGGAACTGATGGACGCGGCCAACGCGGGCAGCCGTCAGCGCCGGCCGGCGCAGCCTGGTTCGAGCGCCGCCGCGCCGGACGAGGGCAAGGGCGGCCTCGCCGCCCTGTTGAAGTCGGTCGCGGGACAGAACTGATGCGCGCCCAGGACGTCGTTGCCGGCCGGTGGCGGTATTGGCCCTCGCCGCTGCCGGTCGCACTCGGGGTGCTGGTGGTGCTGTTGGGTATGAAGGTCGGCACCGTGGTCGGCCCGCTCGCCCTCGTCTCCGAACCGCTGCCCGCGCCGGTAGCCGTCGCGGAGCCCGAGACGATCGAGCTGGAACTCGCCGCCGTCGCGCCGGCCGCCGGTCCACCTTCGGTGCTGGAACCGACGCCGAAGTCCGCCTCGAGCGAGGCGAGCCGGTTGACCGAGCAGCTCGATCGGCTGATCGCACCGGCCGCCGGTCCGTTGACCCTGGCGGGCGATCCCCTGCAGCCGGAACCGTTCCTCCAGGAACGTCGCGAGCTCGCGCGCCAGCAGGAGGCTCTTGCCGTGCGGCAGGTGGCCCTGGAGGTCGCGGAGACCCGGTTGCGCGCCCATGTCGAGCGGCTGGAAGCCCTCAAGGCCGAGGTCGAGACCCTGCTCGACGCGGTCGGCGAGGAAGACGAGGCGCGGCTCGAGGCCCTGGTCCAGCTCTACGAGCGCATGCGGCCGAAGCAGGCGGCCGCGATCTTCGACACGCTCGACTTCGCGGTGCTGGTGCCCTTGGCGCTGCGCATGCGCGACATGAAGCTCGCGCCGATCCTCGGTGCCATGGAGACCGCGGTGGCGCGCGATCTCACCGCCGAGATCGCCCGCCGCGAACAGGCCGACCTGTTGGCCGAGGCCGAAGCTCTCCTGCGGTAGCCGGTCAGTCCGACGTGTCGAGCGCCTTGGCGCGCTCGCGCAGCTCGAATTTCTGAATCTTGCCGGTCGAGGTCTTCGGGAGTTCGCCGAACACCACCGTGCGCGGCACCTTGTAGCGCGCCATCCGCTCGCGGCACCAAGCGACCACCGCCGCGGCGTCGAGTGCGGCACCCGGCGTCGGCATGACGAAGGCGCACACGACCTCGCCCCAGTGCGCATCGGGGCGCGCCACGACGGCAGCCTCCATGATCTGGGGATGCCGAAAGAGCACCTCCTCCACCTCCAGCGACGACACGTTCTCGCCGCCGGTGATGATCACGTCCTTGGCGCGGTCCCTCACTTCCATGGCGCCATCCGGATGCACCACGGCGAGGTCGCCCGTGTGGTACCAGCCCCCCGCGAACGCCGCGTCGGTCGCCTCGGGATTGTCCAGATAACCCTTCATCACCGTGTTGCCGCGGAACAGGACCTCGCCCATGGTCGCGCCGTCGGGCGGCACCGGCGCCAGCGTCGTCGGATCGGCGACGCGCATCTCGGTCATCGTCGGATAGCGGAAGCCCTGCCGGGCCATGGCCGACGCGCGGTCCTCCAGCGTGAGCGCCGGCCAGTGCGGCTGCGGCGTGGCGACCGTCGACGGCCCCAGCGTCTCGGTGAGCCCGTAGAGGTGGACCACCTCGAAACCCATCGCCTCCATCGCACCGATCACGGCGCTGGGCGGCGCCGCACCGCCGGTCGCCACCTTGACGCGATGCGGGAAGGGGCGATCCGGCCGGTCCGGACTGTGCGCCAGCATGTTGAGGACGACCGGCGCGCCGCACAGGTGGGTCGCGCCGTGGCGGCCGACGAGGTCGAAGACGGCCTTCGGCTCCAGCTTGCGCAGGCACACGTGCGTGCCGCCGACCGCGGTCACGCCCCAGGTGAAGGTCCAGCCGTTGCAATGGAACATCGGCAGCGTCCAGAGGTAGACGCTGGACGGCTGGAGACCGAAGACGAGCGCGTTGCCCAACGCGTTCAGGAAGGCGCCGCGGTGGTGATAGACGGCACCCTTCGGATCGCCCGTCGTGCCCGAGGTGTAGCAGAGCGAAAGCGCACGGTTCTCGTCCTCCGGCAGGGCGATCGCCAGGGCCTCCGCCGCCGCCAGGGCGGCCTCGTAGCCGTCGGCCTCGCCGCCCGCGACGAGCAGTGGCGGCGGCGTGGCCATGCGCTCGAGTGCGGCCTTCGCCAAGGGCGCCAGGTCGTGGTCGACGAGCAGGAGCCGGCTCCGGGCGTGCTCCAGGATGACGGCGATCATGGCGGCGTCGAGCCGGGTGTTGAGCGCGTTGAGCACGCAGCCGGCAAGCGGCACGCCGTAGTGCGCCTCCAACAGCGCGGAGACGTTCGGCGCCAGCACCGAGACCACGTCGCCCGCCCCGAGCCCGCGCTGCCCGAGCGCCCCGGCGAGACGCCGGCAACGGTCGGCGAACTGCCGGTAGCTGTAGTGTCGCTCGCCGTCGATGACCGCCGTCTTCGTGGCATAGGCCGTCTCGGCCCAGGCGAGGAAGCTCGACGGGCTGAGCGGCTGATGATTGGCGGCGCCGAGGGCGAGGCCCCGTTCGAAGCGGTCGAGATCGGTCACGTTCGCCTCCCCGTTGCCGAGGGCGATAGGCCATCGCCCCGCCGCGCGCAACGCTTCGGCGGAATGCCATCGGGTACGGGGCGCGGCATGCTGCACGGGCCTGGCTGGGAAGGCCCGGCATCGACCGATTCCGATCGCGTTGCCGCCGAACGCTCCGATCGGTCAGCTTTGCTCCAGGCGCTGGTCCGGATCGAGAGTTGCGATCCGTCCGGTCACGAACTCCCAGTGGTGGAGCGTCGGCGCGGGGCCTAACGCGCCTGCCGGGACGCGGCGCCGTCCGCCGACGTCTCGGGCATCCTGTCTCGGTTGAGCCGCAGCACGGTATAGTTGAGATAGGCGGCAATGGTCACCCACAGCAGGTAGGGTGCCATCAGCCAAGCGGCGAGGCCGCTGAAGGGCGCGAAGGTGACGATGCAGGCGAGGATGGCCGCCCAGAGCAGACCGACCTCGATCAACGCCCAGTCCATCCGCTTGAGGCCGAAGAAGATAGCCGACCAGCCCGCGTTGAGGACCAGTTGCAGGGCAAAGAATGCGAGCGGTACGGCGGCGGCGCCGAACGAGCCGGCGGCACGCCAAACCAGCCACCCCGCGATGGCCATGAAGGCGTAGAGCACCGTCCAAACGACGGGAAACATCCAGTCCGGCGGGTTCCACCAGGGCTTCTTCAGCGCCCGGTACCAAGCCCCCGGTGCGAAGATGGCACCGCTCGATGCGGCGACCACGCAGACGGCAATGAAGCCCAGCAAGACGAGATGGTCGTTCCAGCCCATGGCATCCTCGAACGGCGAGCGCTTGATCGATACGATTTAGGCGTGCGGACCCGAGAACCCAGGGGCGCTGACGCGGTGGGCGATCAGGCGGGCGGATCGTTGTCCTTCACGATCGGGCCGGTCTTGCCGCTGGCGAGGTAAATCATCACCACCATCATCGCCGCGGTGAGGAGCACGCCGAGCACCACCAGGGCGTCGAGCCCGAGCAGGAAGAAGGTGGCAACCACCACCGCGAGGGCAGCGATCAGCCCCAATTCCACCTTGGTCACGGTCAGCTTTTCGCCTTCGAACGGCTCGTCGTGCATGATCGCCTCGCTGCGGCCTCGACCCTGGCCAGCCTAACGCTCGAGCGCGTCGGCGCCAGTTGGCCAAACGAAGGGGCACCCCGGCGTGGGCCGGGATGCCCCTTTTGTTTCGGTCCGGTGCGCCCTTGGTCAGGCGGCGCGGATGTCGTCGAGGAAGGCCTGGACGCGCTGCTTGAGGACGGCCGACTGCTCGCCGAGCGAGCGGGCGGCACCGATCACCGAGGCGTCGTCGCCGGCGCCTTGGCCGTCGTCCCGGCCGCGGATGGTCACCACCACGCTGTCGGTGCCCTGCGCCGCTTCCTGTGCGTTCTGCGCGATGGAGGTCGTCACCGCACTCTGCTCCTCGATGGCGCCGGCGATGGCGGTGGCGATCTCGTCGATCCGCTGCATCACCTCGGTCACCTGGGCGATCATCTTCACCGCCTCTTCGCTGCCGTGGGCGATGCCCTGCACCTTCTGCGCGATGTCGGCGGTCGCCTGACCGGTGCGGCTGGCGAGCGTCTTCACCTCGTGCGCCACCACCGCAAAGCCCTTGCCGGCCTCGCCGGCCCGTGCCGCCTCGATGGTCGCGTTCAAGGCCAGAAGGTTGGTCTGATCCGCGATGTCGGAGATCAGGTCGACGATGCCGGTGATCTGCTGTGCGGTCGCCGCCAACTCGTCGACCACGCGCGAGGCCGTCGTCACCGCCTTCACCGCCTCGCCGGCGACGTTGCGCGAGGTGCCGGTCTGGCTGGAGATCTCGGCCACCGACGCCGACATCTCCTCCGCTGCGGTCGCCACCGACTGCACGTTGCTGGACGCCTGCCCGGCGGCCGCGACCATGGTCGTGGCACTGTCGCCGAGCTGGGTGGAGGCGCCGTCGACCGCGGCCAAGGCTTGGTTGACCTCGGCATCGAAGCGCTTGATGGCCCGGTCCATCTTCTCGACGCGCTCGGCCTGCGCGGTCTCCAGCTTCTGCCGCTCGACCGCGTTCTCCTTGAACACCTGCAGCGCCTTGGCCATGTCGCCCGTCTCGTCGACGTTCTCCAGGCACGGCACCGACGTCGACAGCTCGCCTTGCGACAGACGCTCCATCGCCCCCGTCATCTCGCTCAATGGACGCGTGAGGCTCCGGGCCAGAAGACGCGACAGCACGACGCCCACCACGAGGCTCGCCAACGCGGCGGCGATACCCGTCAGCAGCGCCGTCCACGCCACGCTCGCCGTCCGGGGGCCGATTTCGTCGAGTTCCGCGACGTAGGCCAGCGCCAGCGCCTCGGCGCCGCCGGCGATGTTGCGGCCGGTGGTGTCGAGTGCCGCGACGACGACGTTGGTGTCGCGCAGGAGATCGATCAGCTGCCCGGCATAGGCGTCGTACTCCTGGATCTCGGCCAGCAGCGCCTGCGCGGCGTGGCGGCTGGGGCCGATCAGGATGGTGCGCATGACGTCGATCTCGCTGCGGGCCTCGGCGAGACGGCGTTCGATCTGCTCGGTACCGCTCTCGCCCTGCGCCAGCACGAACCGCAGCACGCCGTTGCGCGCGTCGGAGAAGGCGAAGCGGGCATTGCCCAGATGGTATTGGGCACCGGCATTGGCCGAGGTTTCGAGCGCCAGCGCCAGCTCGGCCATGGCGGCGTCCACTCGCATGCCGTGCTCGTCCAAGAATGCGTTGACGCCGTGATAGGCTTCGACCAGCGCGTGCATCTCGACGTAGTTCACGTCGTAGTCGGCGAGGTCCTGGGCGATTCGGTCCAACTGCCCGAGGCGTTCCGGCTCGACGATGCCGCCCCTCGCCTCGGCGACTTCGCGGCTGACGTTGGCAAGGCGTTCCTCGATGGTCGATGCGATGGCGGTGTCGCGCGCGAGGTAGAGGTCTTTCATCACGACGTGCGTGGCGAGCAGATCGCGTTCGCCTTCGAGCAGGTCGATCACCGTGCCGGTGAAGCGCCGATACTCCTGAAAGCTGGTGAGCGAGGCGAAAAGGCCAGCACCGGCAACGACTGCGGTCACGACCAACAGGCCGAGGACCGCGCCGAAGCCGAGGCTGAGCCGGGGCCCGATGCGCCGTCTTGCCAGAATACCGTGCATGATCGCTCCTCGTGCTCGTGCCGCAGCGCGTCGGTCGCGGCTGGTGCAAAGGAGAAGCGTTAGCGCCGAACCGTAAACATCGCCTTAGCGAGCGAAGGCTTGGGTCGCGCCGACGGGCTCTGCTATAGGACGCGGCACCAGGACGAACACCAAGGTCGGACATGGCCGGACATTCCCAGTTCAAGAACATCATGCACCGCAAGGGGCGGCAGGATGCGCGGCGGGCGAAGGTCTTCACGCGGCTGTTGCGCGAGGTGCAGGTCGCGGCGAAGAGCGGCCTGCCGGACCCGACGATGAACCCGCGCCTCAGGATGGCGGTGCAGGCGGCACGGGCGGAGAACGTGCCCAAGGACCGGATCGAGAACGCCATCAGCAAGGCGAGTGGCGCCGACGCCGACACCCTCGAGGAAATCCGCTACGAGGGCTACGGTCCGGGCGGCGTCGCCGTGATCGTCGAGGCGCTGACCGACAACCGCAACCGCACCGCCTCCGACATCCGCGCCACCTTCAACAAGCTCGGCGGCTCGCTCGGCGAGACCAACTCGGTCAGCTTCCAATTCCAGCGGGTCGGCGAGATCCGCTACGCGGCGGATGCCGGCGATGCCGAGACGGTGCTGGAGGCCGCGATCGAGGCGGGTGCGGACGACTGCCAGTCGAGCGAGGACGGCCACGAGGTCATTTGCGCGCCGGACGACCTCAATGCCGTGCGCGAGGCGCTCGAAGCCAAGCTCGGCAACGCGGAACAGGCGACGCTCGCCTGGCGGCCGCAGGTGACGGTGCCGGTCGACGGCGATACCGCCACGACCGTGATCCGGCTGTTGGAGACGCTCGACGACAACGACGACGTGCAGCGGGTGGTGGCCAATGCCGACTTCCCGGACGAGCTGTTGGAGCGTCTTGCCTCCTGACCCCCAGCCCCCGGCCGCGGCGTTGGCGGCGGCCGACGGGCGGCGGCTGGCGCCGGCCGCCGCGCGCAACCTCGAACCTCTGACGGCGGTGCTCGAGACGATACTGCCGCCTGCCGGCCGTGTGCTGGAAGTGGCGAGCGGCACCGGCCAGCACGTCGCCCATTGGGCGCGCAGCTTCCCCGACCTCGCCTTCCACCCCAGCGACGTCGAGCCGGCGGCTCGCGCCAGCATCGTCGCTTGGTGCGACGGTCTCCAGAACTGCGCCGCTCCGCTGGCCCTCGACGTGACCGCGGCTGGCTGGTGGCGGGCGGCGCCGGGGCCGTGGAACGCCGTGATCGCAGTGAACCTCGTCCACATCGCCCCGTGGCAAGCAACGCTCGGCCTGCTCGCAGGTGCCGGTGCCGAGCTGGCAGCGGCTGGCCGGCTGATCCTCTACGGCCCCTTCGCCGAGCACGGCCGGCTGGAGCCGGAGAGCAACCGCCTGTTCGACGCCCAGCTCCGCGCCCAGGACCCGCGCTGGGGCGTGCGCGACCGGGCCGAGATCGAGGCAGCGGGCCATGCGGTAGGGCTCGTGCTCGCCCGGCGCATCGCCATGCCGGCGAACAACTCGGTGCTGGTGCTGGAGCGACGCGCGTGCGGCTGATCGGCCTCGATCCGGGGCTCACCCACACCGGCTGGGGCGTGGTCGAGAGCCGCGGCAGCCGGCTCTCCTTCGTGGCCTCGGGCCGCATCTCGACCCGTGCCGGCACCGCGCTCGCGACCCGGCTCGATCAGCTCTATCGCGGCCTGCAGGCAGTGCTGGCGGCCGAGGCACCGACGGTTGCTGCCGTCGAGGAGACGGTCGTCAACACCAATGCCGGTTCCTCCCTCAAGCTCGGCCAAGCGCGCGGCGTGGTGCTGCTGGCTGCCGCCCATGCCGGGCTCGAGGTCCACGAATACGCGTCCAAGACGGTGAAGCGGGCCCTGGTCGGCACCGGTGGCGCCGACAAGGCGCAGGTGGCGGCGATGGTGCAGCGCCTCCTGCCGGCGGCGGGTGCGGTGAAGGCGGACGCGGCCGACGCGCTCGCCGTCGCCCTTTGCCACGCCCACCACGCCGCTACCCGTGCCCGGCTCGACCGGGCGATCGGGGGTGTCGGGTGATCGCGCGGTTGCGGGGCACCGTCGCCGAGATCGGCGAGGACCACCTCGTCGTCGACGTGCAGGGCGTGGGTTATCTGGTTCAGGCCTCGCCGCGCCTGTTGCGCGCGCTGCCGCCCCAGGGCGGCGTGGTCGAGCTGGTGGTCGAAACCCAGGTGCGGGAGGACGCCATCACCCTGATCGGCTTCACCAGCGCCGCCGAGAAGCGCTTGTTCAAGCTGTTGCAAGGCATCCAGGGCGTCGGCACCCGGCTGGCGCTGGCGATCATCGGCGTGCTCGAACCCGACGCCTTCGCCCGCGCGGTGATGGCCGGCGACCGTGCCGCCATCACCCAGGCGCCCGGGGTCGGCCCCAAGCTCGCCCAGCGCATCCTGGCGGAGTTGAAGGAGCGCGTCGGCGGGCTGCCGGCGAGCCCCGCCGCCTTGGCGGCCGGGCCGGTTGCGGCGGGCACGACGCTCGACGACGTGCTGGCGGCCTTGGCGCAGCTCGGCTACGGCCGCAGCGAAGCGTTCGACGCTGCCCGCGCGGCCGGCGCCGAACTCGGCGAGGATGCGGCGGTGCCGGCGCTGTTGAAGCGCGCCTTGCAGCAATTGGGAGCGCGGGGTGGCTGAGCGGATGGTCGACGGGGAAGCGCAGACCGACGACGCGGACGTGTCGCTGCGCCCCCAGCGGCTCGCCGAGTTCGTCGGCCAGGCCCAGGCGCGCGAGAACCTGAAGGTGTTCATCGACGCCGCCAAGACGCGCCGCGAAGCTCTCGACCACGTCCTCTTCGCCGGCCCGCCCGGCCTCGGCAAGACGACGCTGGCGCAGATCGTCGCGGCCGAACTCGGCGTCGGCTTTCGCATGACCTCGGGGCCGATCGTCGTCCGCGCCGGCGACCTCGCAGCGCTGCTGACCAACCTCCAGCCGCGCGACGTCCTCTTCATCGACGAGATCCACCGCTTGAGCCCGCAGGTCGAAGAGATCCTCTACCCGGCGCTGGAGGACTTCCAGCTCGACCTGATGATCGGCGAAGGGCCGTCGGCGCGCTCGGTCCGGATCGACCTCGCCCCCTTCACCCTGGTCGGCGCCACCACCCGCGCGGGGCTCTTGACCACGCCTCTGCGCGACCGCTTCGGCATCCTGACGCGGCTCGACTTCTACCGGGTGGAGGAGCTGGAGACGATCCTCCTGCGCGGAGCGGCGATCCTGGGCTTCGATCTCGCCCGCGACGGCGCCCACGAGATCGCGCGGCGCAGCCGCGGCACGCCCCGGGTGGCGACCCGGCTGTTGCGCCGGGTGCGCGACTTCGCCACC
>JBJHBG010000006.1:0-62808 GCA_050485385.1 Geminicoccaceae bacterium
GTCGAAGAAACCCCGCTGACCCGCCATGCCGCTCTCCCGCTCGTCATGACCATCGACTCACGCCAACGGCCTGCGATCAAGAGGTTTTTCGAGGTGCCCATATGGCAGGCAAGGCAGGAATTGCCCGTGGTGCCGAGGCCGGGATCGTCGAAGAGGTCTTCGCCGAGCGCCAGGAGTTCGTCCTCCGGCGCATCGTATAAGACGACGTCCGCCGGCTGCGTGACGAGCGCCGGATCGAGGTTCTGGGCGATGGCGGCCCCGCCGGTGACGAGCAGACCGGTCGCGAGTGCCAGCGTAAGAGGGTTGCGCATCTGTCTCTCCATCGCGTTTCGGGTACCCGACGATCGGCCACCCTGCCGCCGATCGCCCAGCGCCTCCACCACCTCCGTCGCCGTCTCGCGCGATCGTGACACGGCGGGCTAGCGGCCGCCGCCGTCGGCTGGACCGGGACCCAACGAGCCTTGCCGTCGGATGCGAGCGACCTGCCCGACGATGGTCCAAAGGTCCGCGGTCGCCTGCTCGACGACGAGCATGAGTTCCGGGGTCCAGTGTTCGGCGTCGGCGGCCGACACCCAAGCCGGCCCGCGAAGCTGCGGTAGGATCGACGGCGTCGCGCGCTGCCCGCCCGGCGGGTCGGAGCGTGCGTCGCCCGAAGAACGCTCGACCGACATCGTTGATCCTCCTCGTCCTGGTGGTTCGCGGCACGAACCCTAACCGCCCCTCGGGTCGGCCGCCGTAGCGACGGTTACGCCCGGCGCGGTCAGACCGCGCCGCGAGCCTTCCTCGCCTGCCAAGCGCATTCGGCGAACGGCGCATCCAGCTCGGTCTCGAACAGGTGGTTGGTGTAGGTGCTCAGCGTCTTCACGGCGACGGCCAGCACGATCTCCAGGATGTGCCGCTCGCCGTAGCCGGCATCGAGAAACGCCTTCGTCGGGGCCATCCCCGGCCGCCCGCGCGCGGTCACCATCGCCCCGGTGAACGTCGCGAGCGCCCGCAGCCTCGCATCCTCGATCGGCTCGTCGTCACGGATCGCCTTCAGCGTCGCCGGATCGAGCTTCGATTTCGTCACGGCGAGCATCGAGTGCGCGCCCATGCAATAGGCACAGTCGTCGAGGCGGCTGATCGTCAAGAAGACGACCTCCTGCTCCGGCGGCGTGAACCCCGAGTGCTCCCGAAACCGCCGGTAGCCATCGAGATAGGTCTCCAGCAGACCGGGCGAGTGCACCATGTTGGCGTACATGTTGGGAACGAAGCCGAGTTTCTTGCGCGCCAGATCGAGCACGCGGCGCATCTCTCCCTGGGCGTCCGCGCGACGGATCGGTGGCAGGTTCATGCGATAGGTCGCAGACATCGCGTCCTCCGGGTTGACGATCACGCCCGGTAGTTCGGTATGCAGCCGAGCACCGTCCAGCCACGGTTCGGTGAACTCGGGCTCTCGAGCCATAGCCCACGCGATCGTGTTCGTTCGCGATTCGCCGGCCGTCGTCGAACGGGCGAGGCTGGCACCACGAACGAACACTCAGCCTCGACCGACGGCGGGTCTGCGACGGGCAAGGCGAGCGTGATCGATACGACGCCCGAGGGCCGGGAGGTGGTCTATACCATGCTCGGTCCCGGTGAGGTGGTGGGCGAGCTCGCGGCGCTCGACCGTGGTCCGCGCTCCGCCCACGGCCGCGCCGGCGCCGACTGTCGCGTTGCGATCCTGCCGGGTGCGGTGTTCCGGGATTTCGTCGAGCGCCAGCCGATCTTCGCCCTCGCCCTTGCTGCTGCGGTTCGCGCGGCGCGGACGTCGACTGCACGTCCCGGACGTGCGGCGGCTCTGCGAGCTCGCCCACCTCCCCCTGCCCGCCGGCATCGGCTGCCTGGTTGCCGCCGGCCAGCACTGGCTGATCCGCAGCCCACCCGAGCCGACGCCGCTCGATGCGGTGTCGTAGCCCCGGGCGACGAGGTCATTCCACGGCGCTGCGGCCGAGTTCTTCGAGGATCGCGTCGAGCTCGGCGGCAAGCGCCCGGAGGTCGTCACCACCGTCGGCGTAGGGCGCGAAGACGTGGCTGGCCGTCCGCCAACTGAGCGTCGCGGTGCCGTCCTCGCTCTCCGTCACGTAGAGCCGCAAGGGCGCTTCGATGCCGGCCTGCACGCTCGCGCTCAACATGCGCACCGCATAGGGCGGCGCGAACACGCCGAGCACCATGTTGCCGGGGATGTCCTCGCCGATCGCGCGCGCGCCGACCGTGGCGCTCGCTTGCGTGACCAACGCCAGCGGGCTCGCCTCGATCGCTGCTTCGGTCCGCGCGACGAGGGTGGCGTAGTCGTGCAGCGTCGGCTGCACGACCCAGCCCGGCAGGGCTTCGAATGCGCTCCCCGGCAGCGGCAGAGCGACGACGAGCGCGCAGGCCAGGATACGTCCTCGGATCATTCGTAGACTCCCGTTCCATGATCGGTCAGTCGACCATCACCTTACGATACGGATGCCAGGTCGCATGGCCGCGTACCGGCAGCACGACCGCGAGCCCCAACACCGCCGGCAGGGCATCGAGCATCGACAGCGCCATGACGATCCGCGGCCAGAGCGCCATCGGGACCGGGCTTGCGGTAGCGGCCTTCAACGACGCGTTCGCGGCGGTGATGGCGTCCCCGTGCCGGTCCAGCACGAGCGGAGACGCGACGACCGCGATGCCGACGGCGACGACGCCGAAAGCCGCGCCTGCGAGTCCACCGCCGACCATCAGCGTGGCCACCAGGCTGGTCCAAACGAACGGCAAGGCCGCCGGGATGAGGACCAGGCCGAGGACGCTTGCTGTCGCTGGCGAGCGGTAACCATCGAACACCTGCCACCCGCCTATCTCCAGGCCCCCTCGCGTCGTCGGCTGAGGTCGTACCGGCCGACGGCCGCGAAGGGGCCGATCAGGGCAAAACCTCCAGTCAGCGGGACCAGCGAAGGCTGCGGGGCCTTGCCGATGATGATCGCCACCGCGAGGCGACCGACAACGGCATGGAACACGCCGAACGACAGGCCGTAGCGAGACATCGCCCGGACGTCCGACCCCCGGAGCCACACTCCAAATCTCCACCACCTCCGTGGACGCCCACACCGCTCGCCTCGGCAGAAGGCGGCCCACACCGGCCGGTTACTCACGACCGGCGCCGCCGGCACCACGTTGCGCATCGTGCTGCCGGCCGCGCCAAGCCTCACCTGCGGATCGTCCGAGAGGCTGGAGGCGGGTGCGGGCCAGCGGCGCCTTGCGCGACGTTGGCGGGACACGCCCTAGACCCGACCGGGCGGGCGTACCAGCCAACTCGTCGCGTGGTCCAAGGAGAGCTTGCCCGGGCCGAGCACGATCACCGCGAACAGGGTGGCGGCCCACCACATGTGCGCGTTGAGCCAAGCGTCCGGGAACACGAAGACCTGGATGATCGCCGTCATGATCAAGAGGCCGGTCGCGGACAGGCGCGTGGCGAGGCCCACCACCAGGAGTGCCGGGAGCACGTGCTCGGCGAGCGCCGTCACGTGCGCGGTCAATACCGGGAACGGCATGCCGAACTCGTGCTCGAAGAGAAACGCCTGGCTGGGCGTGAGTTGGAAGACGTTCCAGCCCTCGACCTTGGTGCGCCCCGACCGCCAAAAGACGACCGCGACCGGCAACCGCAGCGCAAGGAGCGCCAGCGGCGTCAGCCAGTGCGTGATCAGTCCATAGAGTCGGTCGATGCGGTGGTAGTGCTCGTGGAGCGTCGTTCCGCGTGCGTGGCGAGCGGCGGTGGTCGGTGTCATGCGTCCTCCTCGGCTGGAGATGGCCGGTGGCGGTGGGCTGGCCGGCGAGCGACTGCGCGCCGGCCAGTCGAGGACTAGCTCGGACCGATGCGCAGGCCGGCCGGCGGGCTCGCCGCCAACTCGCCGTCGTCCACGCCCTGGATCAGCGGCCAGTTGTGGTCGGCCGTACGGATGAAGCCGGTGGCATCGGGCTGCCAACGCCGGTGCGCCGCTCGGTGGATGTTGACGTAGAGACGGTCGTCGACGATCGCCCACACCTCGGGGTCGCCATCGAACTTGCGGCCCATGGCCGTGCCGAGCGCACAGTAGCCACCGTAGGCCGGGACGTAGGTCGCCGGGTCGGCGAGGAAGCGGTCGCGGTGCTCGGCCGAGGCGAAGCGGTAGGTGGCACCGTCGTGCTGGGCGGTGATGTCGGGGGAGCCCGGCGTCGGCGTGCCGAGCGTGAAGTACGCGACCGGATCGTAGCCACGAAGCATGAGCCCGGTCGTATCCACGTTCTTCGCGTGGGCCGGTTCCGCCCAACTCGGTGTCGCGAGCAAGGCGGCGGTAGCGGCGGCGGCCAGGAGCGTACTGCGGCGGGTAATCTTGGCTTCGAACAAGGGAACCTCCTATGGATCGATGGCGCCCGCCCGTAACGACGACAGTCGGCTGGTGGTCGTCGCCAACGTCGCGGCGGTAGTACCCAGGCTAGCGTTCCGTGTGCCACCGCCCACTGACGACTGCGGCACGGTCGATCAAGGTTGCGCGACCGGTTCGGGAGGTGTCAGGGGCGGTTCTCGCGCTTGGCGGCGGCGACGCTCTCGGTGTCGTCGGTGAGCAAGCGAAACTCCTGGCGAGCCGCCGCCGGGTGGTCGTGACGACGAGGGCGGCATCGGCGGCGTCGGGCGTGCGTCCTCCCCGGACCGCCGCCACCGTGGCTTCGGCGATGCCCAACCGCGTGGCCTCGCGCACGAAGACGCCCTCCCATTACCGGCACCGTGCGCGAAGGGCGACCTCGAGCGCCATCACGGTTCGCCTGCACGGTGGCAGGCGTCCAGCCTCGATGGCATCTGCCATCTCGGCGGCGGCACGCAAGGCCGTTGGACCGCGAGCGAGCACGCGATAGAGGTTCGACACCGCGCGGTCGGAGCTCACGGCTACGCGGGCGAGCAACTCGTTGACTCTCGGCTCGTCGATCATGACTGCCCGCACTCCCCTCGGCCGCCGGTCGACGTTGCGCCGCAACGACCCGTTTGCCCACTCAACCGTTCTTGCTCGTGGCTGACGGGTGTCGGCCGATGGTTCGGTCGAGACCCGCGACCATCACTCGGCCGGCGCGGACGAGAACCGCATGCTTCGGCAACTCGCCGCGACGCCGGTCCGTTGGCGGGCGTGGGTCGATGCGCCGGGACGCACCGGTGGCGAGCGGTACGGCCACTGCGCCGCGCACGTCGACGTCGACCCGGCGGCGGGCCTTGGCCGCGCATGGTCGGGCAGCCGAGCAACCCCCAAAGGCGGTGCCGCCGGCACGGGCAAGGGGTTGCCTTCGCCGAAAGGCGTCCTCGGCTTCGAGACTGCCTTCCGCAAGCTCGACGCCCCGGACCAAGCCCCCTGATGGCGACACTTGGACTGCAACCGCCGTCAAGCAGGTGTTGCACCGCGTCGGGGACACGAGTGGGAAGGCAGCTTCGAAGCCGCGCCGTAACTTTTTGCCAAACAGCAATTTGTTGTGTGTGGCGGAGGGAGAGGGATTCGAACCCTCGGTACCCTTGCGGGTACACCGGTTTTCGAGACCGGCCCGTTCAACCACTCCGGCATCCCTCCTGGAGCGGCCGTGTGGTAGCGGAAGGCGGGGCGGGGTGCAACCGGCATCGGCGGGCGTTAGGCCGGTGTCGCCACGACCCTGCTGACTTCGCTCGCCATCGGTCTCTGCCTGACGCAATCGGCGATGCGGTCGGCACAGAACCTCGCCCTGTTCTCGGTTGGCAAGCTGGAGTTGCTGGTGGCGGCACGCAACGTCGCGCTCAACGTGCTCCTCGCCCTCCTCTCCAACTCGAGCCTGCGCGGCGTCGGCGCGTTGCCGTTCTCGACCGTCGTCATCGCCCTCGGCGCCGAGGTCGCGCCGCGAGCCTAATTCAGCCGCCACGCGGTGCAGGCCGCCGCCCGGTTGGCGCCGGTGCTCCGTCTCGACCAGTTCGTTCTCTGACCGGTGGCGCGTCCGACCGCCTGGGTCCTCGGCCGTTGGCACGGCGGCGAGCCGATCCGCCAATTCGAGGAACGCGACCTACGGCGGCTGATCCCGTTGCCCATGGCGGCGGCAGCGAGCGCCATGGCCCGGGTCGAGGGTCAGGGCGCTGCCAACTTCCTCGACCTCGACCACGTTTGCCTGGCGGACGAGGGTGAACCGCTCGACCCACGGAGCATCCTGCAACTCGACGTCGCCGGCGAACGGCGAACGTTCCCGACCATCGCGCCGAGGCCGGACGATCCATTCCTTCCTTCGCGCGGTCGCGGCCTCGGGCAAACGCTGGGTGGTCCTGGTCGACGCCGCGGGCGCACCGGTGGCGGTGCTGGAGGCCGACACCTTCCTGCACGCAGCGCTCCTTGCGCATCCGCTCCGATGCCACCGGACAGGATGTCCCCAAAGACGACGGGGGGGCGCTCTGGACCGCGCAACCGCGTATCGTCACCGCCCCCGGCATCCTCCGCCGGCTCGTGCGCGATCTTGGCCGCCTCCGGACGCAGCGCCCCCACCGTCGCCGAGTTCCGGCGATGGAAGTCGACCACCAGCACCGCCCTCGCAGGGATGATGTCGATCGAGTTCGAATGCCGGCTGCACGTGCCGGCCGCCCCAACGTCATGCGGCGATGCGGCCATTCATCGACGTCGAGCCGCTGTGCCTGTCGCGGCCCGTCAGCGTCACCCGGACCCAACGCAGCGCCCGGCCGTGGGCACCACGCCGATGTCGATCTCCTGTTGCTCCGGGATCGGCCCCGGCTCGCTGTGCAGTCCGACGAGGTCTTCATCGGCAGGCTGCCGACCGGATGGTCCGCCTCGTCGCCGGACCGCTCCTGGCCAAGGCCATGAAGTCCGCGCACAGGCCGCCGGCATCGGAGCGAGAATGGCGGTCGGGGACATCGGCTCGGGTCAGTCCAGTTGTTTCAGGACGTCGGCGAGGGTGCCGAACAGTTGGTCGATGTCGCTCTTCTCGACGATCAGCGGCGGCGAGAGGGCGATGATGTCGCCGGTGGTACGGATCAAGACGCCGCGCTCGAAACAGTCGAGGAAGGCCTGGAACGCGCGCCGGCTCGGTGCCCCCTCGATCGGCTCCAGTTCGATGGCGCCGATCAGCCCGAGATTGCGGATGTCGATCACGTGCGGCAGCCCCTTCAGGTCGTGCACCGCATCCGCCCAATAGACCTCCAGCTCGGCGCCTCGCGTCAACAGGCCTTCCTCGGCATAGGTATCGAGGGTGGCGAGGGCAGCGGCGCAGGCGATCGGATTGCCCGAATAGGTGTAGCCGTGGAACAGCTCGATCAGGTGCTCGGGGCCGCTCATGAAGGCATCGTGGACGAAGTCCTTCACGAACACCGCACCCATCGGGATCACGCCGTTGGTCAGACCCTTGGCCGTCACCACGATGTCCGGCACCACGCCGAAGCGGTCGATGGCAAAGGGCGTGCCGAGCCGGCCGAAGCCGGTGATGACCTCGTCGAAGATCAACAGGATACCGTGGCGGTCGCAGATCTCGCGCAGGCGCTTCAGATAGCCCTTGGGCGGGATCAGCACGCCGGTCGAACCTGCCACCGGCTCGACGATGACGGCCGCGACGGTCGAGGGATCGTGCAGCTTCAAGACGCGCTCCAGGTCGTCGGCAAGCTCGGCGCCGTGCTCGGGCTCGCCGCGGGCGAAGGCGTTCCGCTCGGGCAGATGGGTGTCGCGGAGATGGTCGACGCCGGTCAGGAGCGTGCCGAAGACCTTGCGGTTGGCAACGATGCCGCCGACCGAGATGCCGCCGAAATTGACGCCGTGATAGCCGCGCTCGCGGCCGATCAGCCGGAAGCGCCCGCCCTCGCCGCGCATCCGGTGATAGGCCAGCGCCAGCTTCAGCGCGGTCTCGACCGATTCCGAGCCGGAATTGGTGTAGAAGACGTGGTCGAGGCCGTCGGGCATCAACTCGACCAGTCGCGTGGCCAATTCGAACGCCTTGGGGTGGCCCATCTGGAAGGCCGGCGCATAGTCGAGTTCCGCCGCCTGCGCCTGGATCGCCTCGGTGATGCGCGGCCGACAGTGGCCGGCGTTGACGCACCAGAGCCCAGCCGTGCCGTCGAGCACCTCGCGGCCGTCCGCCGTGGTGTAGTGCATGCGGTCGGCGCCGACGAGCATCCTGGGTGCCCGCTTGAACTGCCGGTTTGCGGTGAACGGCATCCAGAAGGCGGAAAGGTCGTTGGGGCGGCGCTGCGGCTCGAGCATCGATCGTCCTCCGGCAAGGTGACGCCGACGCTAGCCGCCGTGGCACCGCACCGCCAGCCCCGGCAACACGCGGCCGCTGCACGAGGGTGATGGACAGGCCCCGCACCAACGTCTAGCGTTCATCGGCCCGTCATAGAACGGGATGCAGGATCTCAGGGAGTTGCTGGAATGCGTGGACGCACGCTTGCCTTGTCCCTCATCGGGACGACCGCCATTGCCCTCACCGCCTTGCCGGCCACCGCGGACGTGCAGGTCGCGTTCGAGCCGTTCGTCACCGGCGTCAACGCGCCCCTCGCCATGAAGCAGCCGCAGGGCGACGATCGCCTGTTCGTCGTCGAGCAGGACGGCCGGGTGCGCATCGTCGAGAACGGCGAGCTGCGAGCGGAACCGTTCATCGACATCCGCGGTCGCATGGTCGAGCTGATGTCCGACTTCGACGAGCGCGGGCTGTTGGACATCGCCTTTCATCCCGACTTCGCCGAGAACGGTCTGTTCTACCTCGCCTACAGCCGCCCGCTCGACCCGCAGGGCGACCTCGGCAAGCAGCTCTGGTGGAGCCACACCAACGTGGTCGCCGAGTTCCGTGTCTCGGAAGACGATCCGGACCGCGCCGATCCGACCTACGAGCGCGTGCTGAGCCAGATCGACTGGCCGCAGTTCAACCACAACGGCCACTGGATCGACGTCGGCCCCGACGGCATGCTCTATATCTCGGTCGGCGACGGCGGCTATGCCAACGACTGGGGCATCGGCCACAACGTGGCCATCGGCAACGGCCAGGACATGGCCACGCTGCACGGCAAGATGCTGCGCCTGGACCTCGACGGCAACGCACCGGACGACAACCCGTTCTCCGGCAGCTTCGACACCCTGCCCGAGATCTGGGCCTCCGGCCTGCGCAACGCGTGGCGCTGCTCGTTCGACATGGGCGGCGACCAGCGCCTCTTCTGCGCCGACGTCGGTCAAAACGCGTACGAGGAAGTCAATATCATGGAGGCCGGCGCCAACTACGGCTGGCGCATCATGGAAGGCAACCACTGCTTCGACTACATGGCCCCCGACGACCATCCGGCCGAGTGCGATACCGAGGGGCTGACCATGCCCATCCTCGAGTACAACAACTGCACCGGCAACCCGGATGGCTGCATGGGCATCTCGATCACCGGCGGCTACGTCTATCGCGGTGAGCACGCCGACTGGGACGGCAAGTACATCTTCGGCGACTGGAGCAAGTCGTTCGCGACGATGGACGGCCAGCTCTTCATCGGCACGGAAGACGCCGACGGTAACTGGAGCATGGAACTCGCGACCGTGACCAACCAGGATCCGGTCCCCTACCTGCTCGCCTTCGCGCAGGACGCCAACGGCGAGGTCTACGCGCTGACCTCGGTGACCACCGGCCCCGTCGGCCGCATGGACACCATCTACAAGATCGTGCCGGCAGAGTAAGCTCGGCCATCGGCCGAGGTGCCAACGCGGACGGTCCCGGCCCCGTGCCGGGGCCGTTCGCCGTTGGTACCGTCTACCATCCAGGGGGGTTCTCGTGTTGCGCCGTTCGTCGACCTTGCTTGCCGCCTGCCTCGCCTTGGGCCTCGTGGCCACCGTCCACGCCAACGAGATCCCCGAGATGACCGAGGCGATGCTCACCGATGCCGAGCGCATCGACAACGGACGCGTGCTTTGGGAGGAGCAGTGCCGCCATTGCCACGGCCGCGACGCCTATCCCGGCAAGGCCCCGCGCCTGACACCGCGCCGCTACGGCGCCGACTTCGTCTACCACCGCATCACCTACGGCTTCCGCGGCATGCCCGGCTGGATCGACGTCTACGACCAGGACGAGCGCATCGACATGGTGGCCTACATCCTGAGCAACCGCTTCTCGCCTTGAGCCAACAGGAAGGCCGCCCAGAGGACAGCCGGTGCTGCTGCACTCGCCAGCAGCACCAGCCAGGGCGTGGCCGCCCCCAGATGGCCGACGGTGGCGAAGGTGAAGCCGAGTGGCACCGAGCCGCAGGCCAACGCCGCCACGAACACGGCAAAGCGCATGCGGGCGAGCCCCGCCAAGCAAGCCACGGTCTCCGGCAGCACCGGCAGCCAGCGCGAGAGGGCAACGATCCAGCCGCCCTGGCGGTGGAACACGTCGCGCGCGGTCGCCACGCCGGCGTCGCCGGCGATCAGGCGAAAGGCGCGCTGGCCCAGCGCACGGCAGAGCCCGTAGCCGACCAAGCCCGACAGGATCGAGCCCACCGCCGCCACGACGCCGCCGAGGAGCGGCCCGTAGACGATGCCGAGCGCCGCCATGACCGACGTGCCCGGGATCGGCAGAAACAGGTCTGCCACCAAGAGGCCGATGCCGGCGGCCCAGGCCCAGGCTCCCTGCTGGCGCAGCCAGTGCGTGGTCCCCTCGACCGAGAACGCCGTCTCGAAGCCCTCGCCCCAGACGAGGAACGGCAGCACCACCAGCAGGCCGAGCCCGACCGTGACCAGCAACAGCCGGCCGAGCCCCCTCATTCGATGAACAGATCGCTCTTGCGACGTTCGCCCGGCGCCTCGATCCGCGGCTCGCGCCCGCCCCTCAGGATCGAGTTGCCCTCGTAGACGGTGCGCTGGTCGATCGCCGGCGGGTTCAGCCAGTCGTCCTCGCGCATCTGCCCGCTCTGGCCATAGGCCTCGAGCGCGTTGGCATAACACGCCCGGTGCACCGCTTCCTCCGGCACGCCCCGCTCCAACGCCAGCTTCGCCGTCTTCGGCACGCCCAAGCTATCGCTGATGCCCCAGTCGCACGCACTGTCGACGATGATCCGCTCGGCACCGTAGCGCTTCAGGATCTCGACCATCCGCGCATTGCCCATCTTGGTCGAGGGATAAATCGAGAAGCCCGCCCAAAAGCCGCGTTGCAGAACCTCCCCCACCGTCTCCTCGTTGTTGTGGTCGATCACCACCTTGGACGGGTCGAGGCCGTGCTCCTCGCAGACGTCCATCGACCGCGTCGTCCCCCGCTTCTTGTCGCGGTGCGGGGTGTGCACCATCACCGGAAGATCGAGTTCCTTCGCCAATTCGAGCTGAAGGCGGAAATACTTGTCCTCCAGCGCAGTCTGCTCGTCGTAGCCGATCTCGCCGATGGCGACGACGCCTTCCTTCAAGGCGAAGCGTGGCAGGATTTCCATCACCCCCTCGGCCAGCTCCTCGTCGTTGGCCTCCTTCGAGTTGAGGCCGATGGTGCAGTAGTGGCGGATGCCGAACTGCCCGGCGCGAAAGCGCTCCCAGCCGACGATCGAAGCCAGATAGTCGATGTAGGTGCCGACATAGGTCCGCGGCTGGCCCACCCAGAACGCCGGCTCGATCAGGGCCACGACACCGGCCGCAGCCATCGCCTCGTAGTCGTCGGTGGTGCGCGAGATCATGTGCGCGTGCGGATCGATGAACATCATGATGCGGGCTCCAAGGCTCCGAGGCGGTCCCAACCCAACCGGCCCGCGGCGAGGGCGGCCTTCAGGTCCGGCGCCTTCTGCAGCAAGGCCTTCGCTTCCACGGCCGGACACGCGGCGAGCGCCAAAGCCGCCCCCTCGCGCTCCGCATCCCTGCTCGCGAGCGCGCGCTCCAGGTCGGCCAAGGCGTCGCCGTCCGTGGCGAACGGGCCGACGCAGCGCCAAAGCTCCGGCGTCACCGGCCTGCCCGCCGCCCAGCGCTCATGCGCGTAGTCGCGCAGGATGCGCGCCAGCTCCGCATTGGCCCGCCGATCCAGCCCGACGATGGGGCCGAGCCGGCTGCCGACGAACAGCGCCTTCAACACCATGTGGTTCCAGCGGTGCTCGTCGAACACGTCGCGCGGATAGGGATTGCGGTGGGCGATGGCCTCGAACACGGCGCGGATGTTCGACCGCAGTCCTTCTCCCGCCTCCGCCTCCAGGCGTGCCGGCTCGGGATAGAGCGGCAGGCCGCGATAGAGGGCGATCAGCTCGCGCGCGTCCGCCGTCCGCCTGAGCTGCTTGAAGGTCTCGCGGAACGGCCGGCCGGCCGCAGGCTGGACCAGCAGCGCCAGCACCCGCGCCGCCCCGTCCACGCTCCACTCGCTCGGGTCCCACCCGTCGCGCGCCGCCTGGGCAGCCGCCAGGTCGGCCGCGTCCAGCGCGAGGTCCACCTTGCCCAGCCGCCGCGGGATCAGCCCCAGCGTGATGTAGAGGTCGCGCTCGTCGCCGGCCTCGGCGAGCCGCCCGTCCAGCCAGGCCCAGACATCCTCCGGCACCTGCCGGCGCACCCACGCGCGCAACAGCTCGGCCGCTCCGTCGGTCATTGCGCAACCTCCCTCGCCAGCCCCTCCGGGGTTTCGCCGGATGCTAGCCGACGCTACGGGTAGCCGCCACCAGAAGCGACCGGAACGCCGCCATGCAGCCCACCCTCGTCCTCCTCGTCGTCGGCCTCGCTCCCCACCTCGTCGGCCCCCACACCCCCCACCTCGCCAAGCTGGCGGCCAGGGGCGGCATGCGGCACCTGCGCACCGTCACCCCCGCCGTCACCTGCACCGTCCAGTCCACCCTCGTCACCGGCCTGATGCCGAGCGACCACGGCGCCGTCGCCAATGGCTGGTACTTCCGCGACCTCGCCGAAACCTGGCTCTGGCGCCAGTCCAACCGGCTCGTCCACGGCGAGAAGATCTGGGAGGCGGCCAAGAAGATCGACCCCGCCTTCACCTGCGCCAAGATGTTCTGGTGGTACAACATGTACTCCACCGCCGACCTCAGCGCCACGCCGCGGCCCATGTATCCCGCCGACGGCCGGAAGATCCCCGACCACTACGCCCACCCCTCGAGCCTCCGCGACGAGTTGAACGCCAAGCTCGGGATGTTCCCCCTGTTCAAGTTCTGGGGCCCGCTCGCCGACATCACCTCCAGCGCCTGGATCAAGGACGCCACCCTGCACGTGATGCAGACGCGCAAGCCCACCCTCACCCTCTGCTACCTGCCGCACCTCGACTACGACCTGCAGCGCGTCGGCCCCGACCTCGCCCACCCCAGCCTCGTCCGCTCCCTCGGCGACGTCGACGAGGTCTGCGGCGAACTCCTCGACTACGCCGAGCGCGCCGGTATGCGCGTCCTCGTCGTCTCCGAATACGGCATCACCGCCGCCACCGACGCCATCCACGTCAACCGGGCGCTGCGCGAGGCTGGCCACATTGCCATCCGCGAGGAAATGGGCCGCGAACTCATGGACGCCGGCGCGTCGCCCGCCTTCGCGCTGGCCGACCACCAGATCGCCCACGTCTACGTCCAGGACCCGTCCCGACTGCAGGCCGTGCGCGACCTCCTCACCCGTCTCGACGGCGTCGAACAGGTCTGGGGTGAGGAGGAGAAGAAGGCGAACGGCCTCGACCACCCCCGCTCGGGCGAACTGGTCGCCATTGCCAAGCATGACCGCTGGTTCAGCTACTACTACTGGCAGGACGACGCCCGCGCCCCCGACTTCGCCCGCACCGTCGACATCCACAGGAAGCCCGGCTACGACCCGGTCGAACTCTTCTTCGACCCCGCCTACCGCTTCCCCAAACTCCAGGCTGGCTGGCGCCTCGCCTTGCGCAAGCTCGGCCAACGCCGCCTCCTCGACGTCATCTCCCTCGAGGACACGAAGTTGGTAAAGGGCACCCACGGCCGCCCCACCGACGACCCAACCCAAGGCCCCCTCGTCATCGGCGCCGACCCCACCCTCCTCCCCCCAGGCGAAATCCCCGCCACCGCCTTCAAGCAACTCGTCCTCGACCACGTCTTCGGCCGTTGAAGCGCAAGGCAAGCGGGGGACTTGATGGCCCCCTGTACCCGTCATCGTGATCGGTTCGGCGTTGGCCTAGGCTGATCGCATCGGGCCGCCCCGCTCAACCTCGATCCGCCCCACCATCGCCGCTCGACCGAGCGGCCGTCGTCCGCGCATTGTTGGGGGCAGTCATCCTGGGCTTCAGGCAAGGATGGTAGGCGGACACCAACCACCGCACCGGGATCACCCCGGGCAAACAACCCGCGCGGAGTTCACGTCTAGGCGGTGCCTCTGTCCAAGGGATCGAAGACGCCGACCGAGCCCGCGTACTTGTCGAGGGCGGCATCGCCCAAGTAGCGCCGCTCGATCTCCGCGATCGCGGCGAAGCCCGTCAACTCCAGGTAACCGAACTCGCCGAGCCGGTGCTGTTGCCGTTCGTCCATGAACGCGTTGAAGGCATCGGCCGGCCGCTCGCGGGCACTCTCCAGAAAGTCGTGCATCATGATCTGCGCGACCTTGCTGATCGACACGGTGTACATCGTCACGCCGAGCTCGACGAACTCGGCATGGCTCAGGCGCGGCATCACCGCACTCGCGTTGACGTAGAGTTCGGTAGTCGGGAAGAGATCGCGCAGACGGCGGATCTCCTCGCGGCTCTGGAGCGCCATCACCATCAGGATGTCGACGCCGGTTGCGAGATAGGCCTCGCAGCGGCGGACCACCTCGTCGAACCCGCCGTCGACGGCGCTGCGCGCGTCGGTCCTGGCAAGCACGACGACGTCGGGATCGAGCGCGTCGCGGACGTCCAACGCCGCCCGGTACTTGGCGACGGCCTCGGCGACCGGAACCACCTCGACGCCCTTGGCGTAGCCGCAGCGCTTGGGAAAGACCTGATCCTCGAGGAAGAAGCCGGCAACCCCGGCCGCGATGTACTCGTCGACGGCGCGGCTCACGTTGATCACGTTGCCGAAGCCCGTCTCGCAGTCGGCGAAGACGGGGATGCTCACCGCGCGGCAAATGCGGCGGACGTTGTCGGCGGCCTCGCTCAGCGTGATCAGACCGGCATCCGGCAGGCCCAGGAGATGGGCGGCGGTCTGCGAGCCGGAGACGCTGAACAGCCGGAACCCGGTCGCCTCGGCGAGTTGCGCATGGTGCGCGTTGCTGCCCGAGATGCACGCCAGCGGCCGCGGCTCCTCCCGCAGCTGGCGGCGGAACTCGGTGCTCATGCGGCCCTCGACGACCGTCTTTCTGAGACGCATCGTGGCTCTCCCTTGCAGCTCCTGGCTTCTCGATCGCGCGCGAGCTTCGACCAGAGCCGGCCACGGTCGAACCACGACCTATTGAGAAGCGCCGCATTCGTGCAGCGCAGCATGACGGGCGGGCCGGAGCGACAGGGTGGTCGTCAGCAAAGCGATCCTTGACGCACGAGGCTCGCTGCCGCCGCGAAACCGGCGTCGCCCCGGCGATCAGATCGCGATCCTATGCCTTCAGGTTATAGACTGCGCTTATGTTTGTATTGGCCGGGTGCGCGAGCGTGGTGCTCTCGTGGTGCGAAGGAAGGCTCAGCCGCCGACGAGAAGCGGGCCACCGCCTCGAGCCATGCCCCGTGCCGGCTCGACGGGGAGGCAAGGAATGCGACTGCGTGAACTCGAGATCTTCAACGCGTTGATGCGCGCCGGAACGACCATCGCTGCCGCCGAAGCGCTCGGCGTTTCGCAGCCCGGGGTCAGCAAGGCCATCAAGCATCTGGAATCGCAGGTCGGCGTGCCGCTCTTCACGCGGCTGCGAGGCCGTCTCTGCCCGACACCGGAAGCGCAGCTCCTCTATCGCCACGTGCACAACGTGTTCGCTCGCCTGGAAACCGTCAACCGCGTCGCCCGCGATCTCCGAGGCGGGCGCGACGGTGTCGTCTCGGTCGCTGCCACCCCCACGGTCGCCAATTCGATCCTCGCGTTTGCGGTTGCCCGTTACCGGTCGCGGCAACCCCGGCGGCAGGTCATCTTCCGCTCGCTGACGAGCCACGAGGTCGCGCAGCGCGTCGGCAACGGCGAGGCGGACTTCGGCATCGTGCACAGCCCGGTCGACGGCGCGGGCCTCGGCTTCGAGACGCTGCTGACGACCGAGATCGCCTGCATCATGCCTGCCGACCATCCGTTGTCGCGCTTGCGGATCGTCGCCCCGGCCGACATCGTCCCCCATCCGCTCGTCTCCTACCGACCCGGCACGCGCATCGGCAGCGCCATCCAGGCCGCTTTCCGCGACTGCGGCGTCGACAAGGAGATCGACGTCCAGACCAGCCTCTCGACGACGGCGTGCATGATCGTTCGCCAGGGGGGCGGCGTCGCCCTCACCGATCCCTTCGCGACCGTGCACCCGCCGGCCCACGACCTCGTCCTGCGGCCGTTCCGCCCGCGCGTCCCCGTCCACCTGCAGCTCGTCTTCGCCCGCGACACACCGCGCTCGCGCACGGCCGAGCAACTCGTCCAAACCCTCCACGACGTCGCCGCCGACCTGCTCGCCAGCACATGGCCCGGTCCCGCGACGGCATGGCCGGGCGAGCCTGCGACGGCACCTGCCTCGGCGCCCGGTCCGGCAACCGCCGGCGGGCGAGCGCACTCGGCGCCACGAACGGCGGTCGCGACCGCGTCGGTCGCCGAGTCAATCGAGAAACCGATCAGGGAGAAGGACCATGCATAGACGCAGCTGTCTCGTTTCGTTGGCCTTCGCGGGCGCGCTCGTGTTGGCGCAGCCGACGGCGACCCATGCCAGCGACTATCCGCCCTATCCGCACGACACGGTCACGCTCATCACCAGCTCGGGTCCGGGTGGCGGTGGCGACATCTTCCTGCGTCAACTCGTCGGCGTGCTGGGCCCCAAATGGGGCATCAACTTCGTCGTCGAGAACGTGCCCGGCAGCGGTGGCGTCCGCGCGATGCAGCGGATCATGGACTCGCCGGCGGACGGGACCGTGTTCTACGGCGTCTCCACGCAGCACATCCTCGTCTCGATCCTGAGCGAGGTCCCCGTGAGCTACACCGACATGCTGCCGGTCGTGAACGTCATCTACGACGCGCCCGTACTCTACGTGCCGACGGACTTCCCGCACGAGACGCTGGGCGACCTCATCGCCTGGATCCGCGAGAACCCCGGCCAGTTCGTCTGGGGCGTTGGCTCCGCCGCCTCAGGCGACCGGATGGCCGCCGAGGTCATCAAGATGACCCAGGGCCTGGATTTCGTGGTCGCGACCCACGACAGCGGCGGCGCCCAACTCGTCGCCGTCCTCGGCGGTACGGTGCCGCTCGGCACCGGCGACGCACAGGAGGTCCAGCAATACGTCGAGACCGGCCAGCTTCGCATCCTCGCCGCACTCACGGAGGAGCGGCTGGAGAACTACCCCGACATCATGACCGCGAAGGAGCAGGGCGTCGAATCGGTCGAGACGCGTTTTCGCGGCTTCGTCGGACACAAGGACCTGCCGGAAGACATCATCCGCGCCTGGGAACAGGCGATCGCCCTCTTGGTCGAGGAGCCAGAGTACCAAGCGATCCTGCGCGCCAACGACATGATCGCAGCGCCCTTGCCGTCGGCCGAGTTCGACCGCGTCACCAACGAATTGGCCGAGCGGACGCGCGACCTGTTCACGCAACTCGGCATCATCCAGAACTGAGGGAGCGCCAGGGGAGATGGGTAGCCTCTACAAGGACGTCCTGCCGGGGCTCGTGCTCCTGGTCGCGTCGTTCCTCTATTTCACCATGGCTTCCCATCTCCCGCGAAGCCTGATCGACACGACGATCACCTCGTCGGCCTTGCCGAAACTCCTCGGCGGTGGCGGCATGGCACTGTCGGTGCTGCTGATCGCCTCCGGTCTGGCGCAGATCCGGCAGCGCCGAAGGCCGGGCGAGCCCTGGCTCGGCGATTGGCAGTCGTGGCTGCCGCACCGGCGAGCGTTCGGCGTCGTCGCCGTCGTCAGCGCCTACGCGCTGCTGCTGCCCCACGTCGGCTACGGCGTGGCGATCGCGTTGATGATCCTGGCCATGTCGATCTATCAGAACCTGTTCTACCGCTACGAGTTCTCGCCCCTGCGCGTCGGCCTCGGGGCCATCGGCGGGGCGGTGCTTTTCTGGCTGATCTTCGTCGAGCTGCTCGGTGTACGGATGCCCGAGGGTATCTGGCGGCATCTCCTGTAACGGCTCGTCACCAACGCTCGCCGCCCGGAACGAACCGGCGGCAACGCCTCGTGGAGTGGGTCCGACCGGATGGACGGCTTTCTCATCGCGATCACGACGCTCGTCACCACGCCGGCCATCCTGGCGGCTATGGCTGGCGTGGCCTGGGGCATCGTCGGCGGCGCGCTGCCCGGCATCTCCGGCGCAATCACCATGGCCCTGGCCCTGCCGTTCACCTTCGGCATGGACCCGACGATGGCCATCATCCTGCTCGCCTCGACCTATGTCGGCGCCGAGTATGGCTGCTCCATCCCCGCCATCCTGATCCGCACGCCCGGCTCCAGCGCCGCCGTCGTCACCGCGATCGACGGCTACGAGATGCACCTGCAGGGCCGCGGCGGCGAAGCGCTCGGTCTCAACCTTGCCTGCGGCGTGGTCGGCGGCCTGTTCGGGCTGATCATGCTGGTGGTGATCATGGAGCCGCTCTCCAAGATCGCCTTGATGTTCGCGGCTCCTGGCTACTTCGCGCTCGGCATCCTGGCGCTCAGCGTGATCGCCACGCTCAACGACGGCTCGATGATCAAGGGGTTCCTCTCGGCCATCATCGGCCTCGCCATCGCCACCATCGGCATCGATTCGGTCTCCGGCATCCAGCGCTTCACCTTCGGCCGCACCGAACTCCTCGACGGCATCCAGCCCATCCTGATCATGGTCGGGGTGTTTGCACTCAGCGAACTGATGGTACAGGCGGGGCTGCCCGACTGGGCCAAGACCGCGCGCACGACCCGCATCATCCTGCCCGATTGGGCGATGTGGCGCCGGGTCGCCAAGCCCACCGCCATCGGCTCCGGACTGGGGTCCGTCGAGGGGGCGATGCCGGGGGCCGGGGCCACAGTCGCCGCCTTCATGTCCTACAACGAGGCCAAGCGGTGGTCGAGCCGGCCGGAGGAGTTCGGCAAGGGCTCGCCGGAGGGCGTCGCCGCCCCCGAGGCCGCGAACAACGCCGTTACCGCCACGGCGCTGGTGCCTACCCTCACCTTCGGCATTCCAGGGTCGGGCAGCATGGCGGTCCTGCTCGGCGGCCTGATCTTGCACGGCATCACGCCGGGGCCGCTCTTGCTGCAGAACAACCCGGATCTCGTGTACGGCCTCTATGGCGGCCTCTTCGTTGCCAACATGTCCATCTTCATCCTCGGCTTCGCCATGATGACCCCGTGCATTTGGCTCGTGAACCGGCCGAAGCCCTATCTGATGGCGGGCATTCTAGCGCTCATCATGTCCGGGGCCTATGTAGTCAACTACAGCGTGTTCGATCTGTACGTCGTCATCGTCGCAGGCGTTCTCGGTTACTTCTTGCGAACCTGTGGCTTCCCTATGCTGCCGCTGGTACTCGGCCTTGTCCTCGGCGGGATGATCGAGCGCAACTACCGCCGCTCGGTCGAGTTGAGCTACGGTACGCACGACATCTTTCTCCAGAACACGATCTCGGCCACGCTTTTGGGCATCACCGCGCTCCTGATCGTCGGCTCGATCATGCTGCGCGTGCGCCGGGCGATGCGCACCGCCGGGAGCCGCGAGCCGAAAGCCCGGACATGAGTTGAGACTGGGCGTCGTTCAGCCCCCACCCCGCACCGAGGAGACCGACATGGACCTGCGCGACCGCATTGGCGTCGATCTGGGCCGCCGCGCCAAGATCGAGGACGGCATCCAAGCCGCCGCCGAGCACGGCATCAAATATCTCGACATCAAGATCGACGTGGCGCCGAATGCCGTCGAGACCCTGACCAGGGACCGGATCAAGGCGATCCGCGATGCCTGCGACGCGCATGGCATCCACATCGGCGTGCATACGCTTTCAGCGGTCAACATGGCAGAGGTGGCGCCGCACGTGCGCGACGGCGTGGATCGCTACATCAAGGGGCACATGGACGCCTGCAAGGAACTGGGCGGCGAGTGGATCGTCGTCCACGCCGGCTACCACTTCACCAACGACTACGCGATGCGGCGCGAGGCTGGCCTCGAGCGCTTGAAGCGCTTCGCCGACTATGGCGAGACGATCGGCCTCACGCTGCTGCTGGAGAACATGAACTGGGAGCCGGCCGACGCCGAGGTCCATTATCTCGCTCACGACTTGGAGGAGTGCCACTACTACTTCAGCCGCCTCGAGTCGCCACGGCTACGCTGGGCCTTTACCGTCAACCACGCGCATCTGGTGCCCGAGGGCATCGACGGTTTCATCGACGGCATGGACCTGTCGCGCTGCGACGAGGTGCGCCTCGCCGACTGCTTCGGCACCAAGGAGGAGCATCTCCGTCCCGGCGAGGGCAACATCGATTTCGCCCACGTCTTCCGCCGCCTGGAAGGGGCCGGCTTCACCGGTCATTACATGAACGCGTTCGGCTCGCTGGAAGACATGGTCGCCGGCCGGGAGTATCTGGCGAAGTGCGCGGCCGGCATCGCCAACTGAGACGGCGGCGACGCGGTCGGGAAAGGCCTCGATGCGGGCAGCCACACGGGCGTTCGTCGCCCTGCTGATCGGGCTTGCCGGCGGGTTCGTCTTCGATCTCCTGGGGGCGCCATTGCCCTGGACCCTGGGCTCGCTCGCCGCCGCGGCGCTGGTGGCGGTGGCCGGTGCCCCCTGGCTGATGCCGAACGCGATCCGCAACGTGGCGCGGCCGGTCGTGGGCCTGCTTGCCGGCAGCGCCTTCACACCGGCCGTCGTCGCCTCCATCGGCGAATGGTGGACGGCGATCCTCTACGTGGCGGCCTACAGCTTCGTCGTCTCGGCGCTCGGCTGGGTATTCTTCCGCAAGCTCTGCCGCCTCGATCCGGTCACCGCGTTCTTCGCCTCGACCCCCGGCGGCCTCGGCGAACTGACGTTGCTGGGTGGCTCGCTCGGCGGCAGCATGCGCACGCTCGTGACGATCCACTCGGTACGGGTGGTCACCGTCGTGTTCACCATGCCGATCCTCGTCTACACGCTCGGTGCGGCCGAACTCGCTCCGATGCAGGGCCTGTCGCCTGCGGTCGTCGACGCCCGGCCCGACCCCACGATGGTCGACTGGCTGATCGTCGCGGCTTGCGGCGTCGGCGGCTACGTCCTTGCGACCTTCACCGCCCTGCCGGGCGGGGTGATGATCATCACCATGCTGCTGAGCGCCGTCGTCCACGCGACGGGTCTTGCCCATGCCGCCCCGCCGCCCTGGATGATGGTGCTGGTGCAGGTGGTGATCGGCGCCGTGGTCGGGGCCCGCTTCGCCGGCATTGCCTGGGGCGAGTTCCGCCAGACCGTTCTGCGCGCCTTCACTTGGGCGGCGCTCGTCATCGCGACCGCGGTGCTCGCGGCACGGATGGGCGCCGTTCTCTTCGACCGGCCGTTCTCGGCGCTGCTTCTGTCGATGGCACCCGGCGGCATGGCGGAGATTATCTTCATCAGCTTCGCACTCGGCATCGAGACCGCCTTCGTCGTCACCTGCCAAGTCTGCCGGAGCGGCTTCGTGTTGATGTTCGCTCCGCTCTTTGCCCAGGCCTTCAAGGTGGCGCCGCGCAAGGGTGCCGGGGCCAACGACTGACTGATTCCGGATTGGTTCCGCGGGGAGTGCGCCCGTGCCGCGATGGGACTTGGCCTGCGACCGAGATGTCGAACCGGTGACGACGTGAGAGACTGGCTCCCCGGAGGAGAGGGAGCATGCGCAAGTCGAGGCTCACGGCAGAGTGGCCGCAGTCGAGCCTCGGCCGTTCGACGCCGGCGGCCTTCGCCGCAAAGCTGGCAGCACCGACCGCCGTGCCCGCGACAGCCACGGGCCGGGCTCCAGCTAACCGTGGTCCGAAGACCCAAAGCAGGTCAGGAGCATGGGGTCGACGTCCCGGCTACTACAGGTACTGGACGGAACAAACGGCGTAAACTCGTTGCGCGGTCAGGGACTGAAATGGCGGTGGGGGCGGGATTCGAACCCGCGGAAGGTTGCCCTTCTCCGGTTTTCAAGACCGGCGCATTCGACCGCTCTGCCACCCCACCTTGCCGTCGATGTACGGGGCGGCCCGGTCGGGTGCAAGCGAGCTCAGGGGCGGAAGTCGGCGGCCGCCTGGAAGCTGCCGCCGGCGACGCGGGCGAGTTCGCCCACGCCCATGCCCGGCTCCAGGATGCAGGCGGCGACCGCATCGAGCCCGTCGTCGCGGTTCTGCGCTCCCGGCACGAAGCTGCGCATCTCCTCGACGAAGGGGGTCTCGAACACCCGATCGTGGACATGGAGGGAGCGCGCTGCGAGGACCGGATCGAAGGCCTCGACGATGCGCTGGTCCTTGTTGCGGGTAGAGACGTGTTCGCGCACGGCCAGGCGCCCGCCGCTCGCCTGCACCGCCTTGCGCAGCAGGTTCGGCAGAAAGCGGCCGATGCCGTTGGTCTCGAGCGTCAGGGAGGGGCAATAGTAGCGGCGGGCGATGGCCACGACTTGGCGGCAGAGCTGCGTCGCCTCGTCGACCTGCTCGGCGATGTTCGGATCGTGCCGGAGATAGGCGACGTCGACCAGCCAGAAGGCGCCGAACTCGTCGGTGAACAGCACCGCCACGACGCTGCCGTCACCCTTGGTCGGCGAGCCGTAGGCCGGGTCCCACCAGCACTGCACGGCCGTCAGTCGCCGGCCCTCCAGCCTGAGCTCGCGGCGGCGGTTGGCCGAGGCGATCTCGATCTCGCCGGTGAAGGGGACCAGCCGCGAGGCGTCGAGACGGACGTCCCTGAGATCCACCGGCTGCAGCATCATCTGCGACTTGAAACGGGCCGGCCCTACCTCGCGCTCGAGCGCCCGGATCTTCGTGACGGGGAACCGCTCGGGCCAGCGCGAGTGGCCGGCGGGATCGAGGATCGGCAGAATCAGGCGGTTGTAGCCATCGAGGAACGGCTTCTTGTCCTCGGGCAGTTCCTCGGCGCCGGCGTAGATGCTGTCGTGGCTGTGCGGCGTGCCGATGCAGAGCTGCACGCCGCCCGGCACCAGGATGAACGACAGCTCGGCCATGCGGCGGCGCAGGTCGGCCCGCTTGGTCGGTGTGTCCACGGTGTTGGGAACCTCGACGTCGTCGCAGATGACGATGTCGGCGCGGGTGCCGGTGAGGTTCGCCGTGATGCCGCGGGCGAGCATCGACGGATCGCGCAGCTCGCGCGTACGGATCACGGTAAGCTGGTCCGCGGCCCAGGCCCCGCTCGCCGGGCGCACGAGCGTGCGCGCCACCGGGTGCTTCTCCAGGACGCCGCGCACGTTCCGCACCATCTTGGTCGCGAGCCCGTGCTCGGCGGCGACGACCAGAACCCGGAGATTGGCGTCGATGGCGAGCAGCCAGCTACAGAACAGACCGACGAGCGTCGACTTGCCGGCATCGCGGAAGACCATCAACAGCAGGCGCTCGTCGCCCCGGTGCCACGCCTCCTCCATCCAGGTAGCGATCTCCAGATGCAGCGGCGGCGTGGCGAAGCCCTGGGTCTTGTTCCACAGCCAGACGAACTGGCGGAAGCTGATCGGCCCCTTGGCGCGCTCCTGACCGGATACCATCCGCGATCTCCCACTCGCCGCTCAGAAGTCGAGCAGCGAGCGGCCGATACCGAGGGCTCCGCCGAAGCCCTGCTGCACCAGCCGGCTGTCCGTCTCCAGGAGGTTGCGGCGCATCTGGCTGGCGGCCCGGGTGCGGATCCCGTGGATCGCCATGTCGCGCTCCTGGGCGGCCAGCGTATCCTCGGTGGCGGCCCGCTGCTGGAGCCCGCGCCGTACGGCGGCGGCGGAACCGCCGGCACCGCCGATACCGGAACTGGCGGCGGACGCCCGCTGGCGGGCCAAGAGCTCGCGCAGGCGCTGCTCGCGGGACTGACGGTCGGCCGCGTCGCGGGCCTGCACCTCGGCGACACGGAGGTCGCGGTCCTGCGCCGTGGCGCGCGAGGCGGCCTGGCTCCTGGCGCGGCTCGTCGCCGCGTTCAAACCGATGTTCGCAAGCGTGCTTACGGCGCCCATTAGCGTGTCACCTTCACGTCGGAGATTACGGAGAGCAGCTCGAACCGAACCGGCCGAGCGTCGTGGATGCGCCAGAGCGGCCCGTCGCCGAGCCGGCGCCAGCCGCGGGCCGCGACCGGTTGCGGTCCGGTGAAGCGGCCGTTGGCAGCGGTGCCGAGCGGCACCTCGCGCAAGCCCTCGCCGACGTCGACGGCGAGGCCCGCCGTGTCGTGCAGCTCGAACGTGATCTGCACGGGACGGTACCGGCCGGCCTTGCGCCGGCCGTCGATGAGCAGCGGCAACGGCTCCACCCCGTGACCGAAGGGCAGCCCGACGACGAGCCGCCGGGCCGGCGTATCGAGGATCAACGTGCCGCCGGAGACGTCGCGCAGTCCGCGGGGGATGTCGTCGGCGATGACGTAGACCTTACCGCCGTCGAGATGGCCGAGGCCGGTCCAGAGGGTCTGCGGCGTTGCCGCCTCGAGCGTCTTGGCGGCATCGAGGACGAGGCCGTCGTCCAATCGCTCGATGCGGACGCGGTCGCCGCGGCGCACCAGGAACAGGGTAACGCCGCTCGTGGAGACGGCGGCGAGGACCTCGCCCTGCGTGTCGTGACCGGACCAGGCAACGATCCCGGCGTGGCGGTCGATCGTGGCGCTGACCAGCTTGCCGTCGCCACGCACCAAGAACAGTACCCGGCGATGCTCGTCGAAGGCGAGGTCGACCGGGGCCCGGACCAGATGCCGGGCACGGACGGCCAGATCCTGCGCCTGATAGGCCACGTTCACGTCGGTGAACACGTATTCGACGACGGCGTCGTCGCTGCGGGCGATGAACACGGTCGCCCCGTCCACCTCGGCAGGCGGCACGTACCGGTCGGCGACGCTGCCGATCCCCGTCTGCGGGACGGCCTGGACCGACATCGGCGAGAGCGGGTTGCCGTCCACCGTCCACTCGCCGGCGGCGGTGAAGATCTCGAGCGAGCGTCCGGCGCCGAAGCCGCGGATGGCGTGGGCGCGGTCGTTGCCGAGTTGGAACGCGATGGCTTCGTCGTCGAGGCCCTCCTGCATGTCGAAATCGAACGGATTGCCGACCTTCGACATCCAACGCCGGTTCGGCATCTTCGGCACGCCGCCGACGACGAGGCGCTCGCGGAAGACGACGGCCGCCGCCGGATAGCCGGCAACGCTACTGAAGCCCTGCTCTTCCCAAAGCTTGGTGCGGCTGGCGTCGTCGATCGGCGCCTGCGGTGTACCGAAGGCGACCGTGCCGTCGGCGTTGATCGAGGTGATCGCCACCTCGACGTCGCGAAAGCGCAGCCGCGCGCCGACATGACCGGGCTGGAAGACCTTGCGGTTGCTGGTGAACGACCACGAGCCGCCGCCGATCGACGCCGCCTGCAACGTGGCGTCGTCCGGGGCATATTTCGCATAGGGCTGGAGTACGACGGTCATGCCTTGGCTGCTGCCCGGACGCGTTGCGAACGACCACGGCAGGATGCGCCACACGTTCTCGACGTCGGGCGTCGCTTGCTGTGGCGGCATCGCCGGATGGCAGACGAGGAGCCCGCCTCGATGGGTCGTCCAGGCGAGGCTGGCGAGTTGCGCCTCGGTCCAGGGCGCGGCCATGTCGGCGACCAGCACATCCTGTTCGAAGATCAACAGCCGCGCTGCGAGCAGCACGAAGAGGCGCCGCTTGCCGCCGTCGAGACCGATCAGCGCGAGCCGTCCGCGCCCCGGCACCTCGGCGACGTGGCGCAGCCCCGGGCGTCGCTTGACCCCGCCGCCCACCGTGACGACCACGTTCGAGAGCTTGCGCGCGCCGTCGGCGTAGGCCCGCAGATCGGTCCGGCCGATCAGTGCCGGATCGATCTCGCCGGAAGCGAAACTCGACTGCACCGGGTAGAGGCTGGTCATCAGTAGCGGACCCGCGTCAGGGTGTCGTCGGCGATCAGGGGCGGCGTGTCCTGCGAGCGATCGATCACCCAGGCGCGCTCCAGCTCGCGCTCGGCGAGCCGGTCGAGCGCCTCGGCACGGCTGCTGTTCTCGGTGAGCGGAATGCAGAAGTCGGCGGCGAGCCGTGCGGTCAGCGCCGTGCGGAAGAAGGGTGGGAACGTGGCCTCGGGCGGGCGGAACTGATAGGTCAGCACCACGCGGTCGGCGTCGCTGTGCAGTTCGTCGCCGAGGATGGCGTAGCGCGGGCTGGCGCCCCGGTTGTCGATGTAGAGGGCGCGCAGGAAATCGCCCGGCAGGGCGAACCGCTTGCGGAAATCGACCGGCGGCGGATCGGCGAGCGCCGTGAGTGCCGCGCGCTTCAGCGTGAACGACCAGGGGTGCGCCGCGAGGACCGCCTCCGTCACGAGCGGGTAGAGGGTTTGCGCGATCGACGCGGCGGCGTCGCCCGCATCGAGGCCGGTGATCGGCGTCGCGCCGAGCTTGACCAAGGCGGCGTTGCAGAGCTGCAGATCGGTAAGGGCGCTGGGCATGGTTCGGTCGACCTCCGGGCCGGGGCACGCCGGCGGCGATGCCGCTGGCGGCCGGACTTACGCTCGCCAGCCTGGCCCGGCTTCGCCGGGCTGCTCGACGGTGACTTGGGAGCCGTCGTTGGTGGCGACGACGCGGATGAGGTGCTGCGGCGCGTCCCGCGTGGCGACGTTCATCAAGATGAAGTCCCCGGAGCGCAGAAGACGGGCCGCAGCATCGAAGTAGCCCATGCCATCGACCTCCTCGGCACGATCGCCGCTACGGTAGTGCCAAAGCGTGAAGCCATTGGCATAGGACAAGGCGCTCAAGCCGATCGGGTCGTAGGCCATGACGATCAGGTTTCGTTGCAGACGAACTTCACGCAGCCAGCCGGATCGATCAGCCCGGCGCCCTGCGACATCCAGTTGGCAACGAAATGAGCGGCGCGCTCGCCGACCCAGCTGATGTCGCTGGTGACGTCCTGGCCGATGGCATGGCCGATGGCGCTCTTGTGGTACCAGTAACAGGTGCGCCGCTTGGCAGCGGCATCGAACGGCAAGCCGGAATGGGCAATCCACATGGTGCCCAGCCACGATTTCGCCTGCGTGCCCTGCCAAGGCAGATTCTCGGCACCGACATACTCGGTCGAGGCGAATTCCGGCAGGTCCAGGAGGTTGGCCCACTGCTTCCAGCCCACGACGGCGTAACGCTCGCCGTCGTCGGGCACGTCCTCGGCGCCGAGCGCTTCCAACGCCTGCAGCACCTTGGCCTTGGTCAGTGGCTTGGTCGCGTCGCCCACCACGTTGTCGCTCTCGTCGAGCGCGTCGATGATGAGCTGGTCGGTCTGTCGGCCGAGGGCGTAGGCACCGGCGCGGGCGAGGGCTTGACGCTCGTCGATGTTGACCTTGAGTTCGTCGAGCTTGTCGATGTAGTCGCCGGCGTAATAGTCCGTCAGCGTCACCTCGATGGTCGAGTGCTCGGCGTTCATCTGCGGCACGAAATCGTGCCGCCCCTTGGTGCCGGCGAGGCCCTTGCCGATCTTCTGGAAGACGCAGGAACTGCCGCGCACGTTGTTGCGGACGCGGGCGGTGTGCCGGAGCTTGCTGCCCTGGCGCTGGAAGGCCTGATGCACTTCGCCCTCGAACTGCTTGACGAAGGCACGGTCGATGGTCGTGGTCATGGGAGTTTCCCGATCCTAGGGTTGGGGTACCGATCGCACGGCACCGGTTCTCCCGAGCGAGGGGCCGGCAGCTGGGCGAGGAACCGGCGGCCCGCACCAGGGCGGGTTGTCGCCGGTCGAAAGGCTCAGTCGCGGAACAGCCGCTCGAAGCCGCGGGTCACCTCGGCGATGAAGCTGGGGTCGCGCTCGCGCCAGTAGCGGGGGTCCTGCATCATGCGGCGCAGCGACGATTCGTCCGCGGCGGCGCTGGCACCCTCGCCGTGCATCACCTGCGGCTCGCGTGCCTGCATCATCGAACTCAGCGCCATGACGCCGTCGTAGCTGGACGCCAGCGTCTCGTAGACCTCGGGCGCCAGATTGGCCTTGCCCCAGGTGCGAAGCTGCTCGGCCGTCGCCTGCCACTGCTCGGCGCCACCGAAGGTCTGCTGCAGCCGCCCCAGTTCCTGCTGGACGAACACCTCGCCATAGGCATCGCTGATGGCCGGCAGCAAGTACTCCTCGGCAAGCGCATAGACGAGCTGCGCCTGGGTCTGATTGAAGCCCGCCTCATGCAGGCGGCGATTGATCTCGGGATCGATCTCGACGACCTCCGATCCGACCTCGATGCTGTAGTCGTCGGGCGTCGCGGGAATGCCCAAGGCCTCGCGCAGACGGCCGGTGTCGGCCTCGTCCGCATCGTCGGGATGCGGCAGCATCCGGCTCATGCGCCGCTCCAGCTCGACATACGACTTCAAGAGCGCGTCGGTGCGGACGGTGCCGGCGTTCGGATCCCAGAACTTCTCCGGCACGCCCTCGGGACGGTCGATCGCGGCGGCTGGCACCTCCGCCGTCACCTCCGGCGCGGTCGCCTCGCTGCCGTCGAACGGAGCGACGAGTCCCTCCTGGGCGTCGTCGAGCTCAGGGCTATTGGTCGGGTCGATCATCACTCCAAATCTCCGGAAGGCGCGCGACGTGCGGTCGCGACGAGGTGGCGGAGGTGGACGACGACGCTGCGCTGTCCCTCCAGGTGACGAAGCTCGGCATCGCTGGCCGACGGCGGCAGAACACGGTCGAGGTAGCGCCGCTGTAGGTGCGCCAGGAGCGCGGTGCCGGCAGCGGTGCCCAGCGAGCCGCGAACGACGGCCAGCAGTTCGTCGGCGTGACCGACGACCCGCGCCTCGCCCGCAGGCATCGAAAGGTCGGTCGGGATGGCCATGGTCTCGCTCATGCGCCCGCCACCGCTTGAACCAGTTCGCCGAGCACGTCCTCGGCGCTCACCGCTGTCGTGGCCGGCTCGCGGACCAGTTCGCCCGGCACGCCGAGCCGGCGCGCGAGCCACCGGGCGACGGCCGCTTCGTCGACGACCTCGGCACCGGCGGCGCCGAGCTGGCGGGTCTGTTCGAGCCACAGGACGACGTGCTGGACGTCGCTCCTCGCCTGGGCACGCGCGAGCGGCCCCTGATGGCGAACCTCCGTGACGCGGCGGTCCAAGATGACCGGCGGCAGCTCACCCCGGCGGACCAGTATGGCGAGGCCACGACGCAGGAGCGGATCGATCAGCTCGGCCTGGAGCCGGCCGTAGATCGCGCCGAGCAGCCTGGCGGCCTCCGCCGTGCGCTCCAGGATCTCCGTTGCCGTCATGCGCGGCCCCTGAGCCGGACCCAGCCGATCCACCAAAAGCGCGTGGCGGATGCGGGAGCGAAGGTCGTTCAGCACCAGCTCGGAGACGTCGAACCGGCCGGGCGTCGACAGCGGCGTGAGGCCGCTCGAGCCCGGCGCCTTGGGAATGATGGCGCCAGGTACGAGACGGATGTTGTGGGGATTGAGCACGCCGTCGTCGTCGGCCTGCCACATGCCGGTGACCGCCATCGAGGCATTCCTCAAGACCAGCTCGACCACCTTGTTCGCGGTCTTGATGTCGGGCAGCGCCGTCATCACGGGCGAGCGGCCATAGGCCTCGCCGGCACCCTTGTTCCAGCGAAAGGTGAGGAAGGGTGAGGTTTGGAACGTGCCCTCGTCGAGGACGTGGGGGCTGCCGTGGACGCCGTCCGGCAGGAAAGCCGTGTAGCCGTAGCCGTTACCGCTCGCGAGCACCGCCTCCACCACGTCGACTTGGCGCTGCGGCTCGTCCTCGATCGCCTTGGCGAGCCGCTCCGGCAGCCGCTCGTGGCCGTAGCGGCCGATCAGCTCGGCGGCGCGCAGGCGGTTGATGCGAAAGTGGCCACGGATCTGACCGCCCGGCCCGGCATCGACATAGACGTCGGCCATCGGCACGGCGGTGAAGCGAAAGGCGCTGGCGGCGCCGGTCGGCGCCTCCTCGAAGGCAAGCGTGGCGGTGCCGACGCAAGCGAGGTCCAGGAAACACTGGTGCAACTCGACGGCGAAGTTCGACCGATGGAACTGGACCAGCGTGCGGCGGCCCGCCTCCTCCAGCGTCGGCGCCAGCACCGCCACCTCCTCGTCGGTGAGCCCGACCGCGGGCTCCAGCGCCAACCAGTCCGACCACGGCGGCATGAGTTCGGCGAGCAGGCTGGCGGCAAGTTGATCCACTGCGTCGGCGGCGGTGCCGTCGTACATGCTGTCGACCGGCTGCCGACCCGCTGCGGCACGCGTCGCGTCGCGTTGCGGCAGGGCGTAGGCGTAGCAGTCGCGCCAAAGCCCGTCCCACACCGCGCGCCGCTCGGTCGCCGAGCGGTAGCGGGCAAGCAGTTCGGGGAGAGCCGGTTGCGGCATGGACGCCTCACGTGAGATAGGAAAATAAACTTATCGCTGCGTAACCCATCCCCGACCGACGGTCAAGTCGTATGCGGCTTATTTTCCTATATCCCGTAGATTCGATGGCCGGCGCGACGCAGCACCGCGAACAGCCCGAACGGCGTGAGCGGCCGCAGCCCGGTCAGGCCGATCGCCTGCTTGGCCACCTCGACGCAGCTCATCGGCCGCAGCCAGCCGGACCCGCCAGGGCGCGGCCGGCGACGCAGCGCCACCACGCGATGCCCCCTGGCGACCAGGCGGGCGATGATCTCGTCCGGTTCCTGCGGTCCGTAGACCCGAAAGACCAGCCGTCCGAGGAGCCAGTCGCAGGCGACCCACTCACCCGCTTCGTCGGCGACGACGACGAAGCAGTGGCGAAAGCCGGGCCGCAGCCAGGTCAGCCAGGGAACCTGGCGTTGGTTGGTGAACACGACGAGCGAGTCGGGCGGCACGACGGGCCTCCAAAGGTGTCGAGATAGGTATCATATCCTGTTTACCTCGAAACCGTCATCCTCGTGCATGGGCTTTGACTCCAACGGAGCCCTTTCCTATCGTCTATCGAAACGCGAGGTCGTCGGCGATGTTGAGCCATCAGGACGTTTGGCGCGGGGTGGATCGCCTCGCCGAAGTTAATGGGTTGTCGCCCTCCGGACTCGCGCGCCGCGCCGGTCTGGACCCCACCACCTTCAACAAGAGCAAGCGCAACACCCGCGACGGTCGCCCGCGTTGGCCCAGCACGGAAAGCTTGTCGAAGATCCTGGAAGCGACGCAGACCACGCTCGGCGAGTTCGTCAGCCTGGTGCAGCCGGGCACGAGCGTCGCCGCTCGCGCCACCATTCCCTGTCTCCGCCTGTCCGCGGCCGACCTCGGCCAGTTCGACGGCGCCGGCTTTCCCAAAGCCGGTTTCGAGCGTGTCGAGTTGAGCCACCTGGACGCCCGCCACCTCTACGCGCTTGAGATCGACCGCGACGACTACGTCCCGATCTTCCGCAATGGCGACACGGTGCTGGTCTCGCCCGGCGTCGGCGTGCGGCGGCTCGACCGCATCGCCCTGATGCCCAAGGCGGGGGCCTTGCGCCTCGGCGTCCTCCAGCGCCGCACCGCCGAGCGGCTGACGCTCGCCCATTTCGCCGACGTCGACCGGACCACCGGCTTCGCACCGAGCGACGTTGCCTGGGTTGCGCGCATCGTCTGGGCCTCGCAGTGACCGGGCCGCACCGTTTCCACCGCCGCGCCTGCCTCGCCGCGCTGGCCGCCGCCGGCGCCGCGCTCGGCGCGCCGCGCCGCCCGCGCGCCGAGACCTTCGGCGACTTTCTCGCCACCATGCGCGCCCGCGCCCTCGACGAGGGCGTGCGACCCGCCACCGTCGATGGCGCCTTCGGCGGCCTCACGCTGGCCGACGACGTGATCGCCCTCGATCGCCGCCAGCCCGAGGGCCGCATCACCTTCACCACCTATCGCGACCGCGTCGTCAGCCGCGCGCGCATCGACGGCGCGCGGGTCCGCTATGCGGAGCAGGCCAGCCTGCTGGAGCCGATCGGCGCCGCGTTCGGCGTCTCGCCGCGCATCATCGTCGCGCTCTGGGGCATCGAGTCCAGCTTCGGTCAAGTTACCGGCAACCACGAGGTCGTCCGCTCGGTCGCGTCACTCGCCTACGACGGCCGAAGGCGGGATCTGTTCAGTCGGGAACTGATCGCGGCCTTGGTCATCATGGACCGCACGCCGCTCGGCGTTGCCGATCTCTACGGGTCGTGGGCGGGGGCCATGGGCCAAGCCCAGTTCCTGCCGTCGACCTATCTCGACCACGCCATCGACCACGACGGCAACGGCTGGGCCGACATCTGGCGGAGCCAGCCGGACGTATTCGCCTCGATGGCCAACTACCTGCGCGCCATCGGCTGGGACGCACGCTACCGCTGGGGGCGCGAGGTGAGCCGGCCAGGCGGCTTCGACGGCCTGCCCGTCGGCCGCGACGACAAGCGGCCGCTAGCCTTCTGGGAAGCCGCCGGCGTCCGCCAAGCGGACGGCGGCCCGCTGCCGATGGCGCCCATCGATGCCGGTCTGATCCTGACCGACGACGGCGCTGGGCCAGCCTACCTCGTCTACGACAATTTCGACGTGCTGATGCGCTGGAACCGGTCCACCTTCTTCGCCTTGAGTGTCGGGCTATTGAGCGATACGATAAGCGCCTGACATTTCAGCCACATGCACGGCGTCGTTCGCATGAAACCTTCGATCCGGCTTCTAAGTGTGCTCATGCTCGGCCTGGTGCTGGCCGCCTGCGGTTCCAGAGGCCCCGGCGTCCCCAGCGGCGACGGCGGCCACTACAAGCTCGGCAGGCCCTACCAGATCAACGGCCAGTGGTACCATCCGGCCTACGATCCGAACTACCGATCGATCGGCATCGCCTCCTGGTACGGTGATCCGTTCCACGGCCGGCAGACGGCCAACGGTGAGCGCTTCGACAAGCGTCTGTTGTCCGCAGCTCATCCAACCCTGCCGCTGCCGAGCTACGTCCGGGTGCGCAACCTGGAGAACGGCCGCGAGTTGGTGCTTCGGGTCAACGACCGTGGCCCGTTCGCCGGCAACCGGATCATCGATCTGTCCGAGGCTGCCGCCCACGAACTGGGATTCAAGGAGCAGGGTCTCGCCAGGGTCGAGGTGCAATTTCTCCGGCTCGCCGCGTCGACCGGAACACCGCCCTCGCCCACGGTGGCGAGCAGCCCTGTCTCCGCCCCGACGCGCGTCGCCAGCCACACGCGCCCGACCTGCGCCACGTTCGACATTCAGGTCGCTGCCTTCGCCGACGATGGCAACGCCCGTGCCGCCCGCGCGATGCTGCGCCGCCAACTGGGCAGCGGCGTCGAGGTGCGGACGGAACGTGGAAGCGACTTGACGAACCTGCGCGTCGGCCCCCTCATCGGCGATGCCAACGCGCAGGCCGTGCTGCGCCGGGTCGTCGCCGCCGACTTCCGCGACGCCTATCTCGCTCCCGCCAGCGGGAGCGGGGCCGGCTGCACGGTCGCCCGGGCCTGAAGGGAGGCTCCGCCATGCGCCTGATCGCCGCCATCCTCGTCGCCCTGACGCTCGCGCTGCCGACCCGGGCGGAGTTCGAGTTCGAGACCCTGGCGCCCGCCGCCATCCTCCTCGATTTTCCCTCGGGCCAAGTGCTCTACGCCAAGGATCCGGACACGGCGCGGCCGCCCGCGTCGATGAGCAAGCTGATGACCGCGTTCATGGTCTTCGAGCGGCTCGAAGCCGGCGCCCTCGACATGGACGACCGCTTCCTCGTCAGCGAGAAGGCGTGGCGCATGGGTGGCTCCAAGATGTTCGTCGAAGTCGGCGACCGGGTGCGCATCGAGGATCTCCTGCGCGGCATCATCATCCAGTCGGGCAACGACGCCTGCATCGTCGTCGCCGAAGGCATCGCCGGCACCGAGGAAGCCTTCGCCGCCGCCATGACCCGGCGCGGTCGCGAGATCGGCCTCACCAACAGCACCTTCATGAACGCGAGTGGCTGGCCGCATCCCGACCACCGCATGAGTGTGCGCGACCTCGGCACCCTCGCCGTCGAGCTGATCCGCCGGTTTCCCGACTACTACCACTTCTACGGCGAGCGCTCCTTCACCTATGCCGGGATCGAGCAGGGCTCGCGCAACCCGCTCCTGCAGGCGGGGATCGAGGGGGTCGACGGCCTCAAGACGGGCCACACCACCGAGGCCGGCTACGGCCTCGTCGCCTCGGCCGAGCGCGAGGGCCGTCGCCTCGTCCTCGTGCTCGCCGGCCTGGAGACCGTGGGCCAGCGGCGCCGCGAAGCCGAACGTCTGCTCGAATACGGCTTCCGCTCGTTCCAGCACTACCGCCTCTACGCCGCCGGCGAGACCATCGAGCTGGCGCCCGTCTGGTTCGGCGACCGCTCGACCGTGCCCCTGGTCGCCGCCGAACGGGTGGCCGTCACCATGCGCGGTAGCGAGCGCGACAGCCTCACCGTCCGCCTCGCCTACGACGGCCCCGTCATGGCACCCGCCGCGCGCGGCACGCCGGTGGGCGAGCTCATCATCGACGCCGAGGGCCTCGAGCAACGCCGCGTGCCGCTCCTGTTGGGCCAGGACATCGGCGAGGCCAATCTGTTCGGCCGGATGTGGACCGCCATCCGCCACCTCGCCGGCCTCTCGTCCTGACGGCGCTCGAACGCTTCGTCACGCTGGAGGGCGGCGAAGGCGCCGGCAAGTCGACTCTGATCGAGGCCCTGGCCCGCGATCTGGAGGCGGTGGGCGAGCGCGTCGTCGTCACCCGCGAGCCCGGCGGCAGCGACGGCGGAGAGGCCATCCGCCGCCTCTTGGTCGAGGGCGCCGGCGATCGCTGGTCGCCGACGGCCGAGCTTTTTCTCTTCCTCGCCGCCCGAAGCGACCATCTCGAGCGCGTCGTGCGACCTGCGCTCGCCAAGGGCACCTGGGTGCTGTCCGACCGATTTTGGGACTCCACCCGCGTCTATCAGGGGCTGGTGGGCGGGCTCGACCTCGCCCTGATCGACCGTCTGCACGACGACTGGCTTGCCCCCTTCCGCCCCGGCCTCACCCTGCTGTTCGACGTGCCGGTCGAGATCGGCCTGGCTCGCGCCGCACCGGGCCGGTTCGAGGCGAAGGGTGCGGCGTTTCACGAGGCGGTCCGCCAGGGCTTTCTCGACCTCGCCGCCCGGGAAACCGACCGCTTCACCGTGGTCGACGCCAGCGGCGACGCAAGGCGGGTCACCGCCGCCGCCACCGCCGCCCTCGACACCTACCGCCGGTCGCTCCGGCCGTGAGCGTCGAGCCCGTCCCGCCACGTGAGAACCCCAACCTGCTGGGCCAGGAGGCCACCGAGGCCGCCCTTCTGCGCGCCTGGCGAAGCGGCCGGCTACCTCACGGCTGGCTCCTGTTCGGCCGGCATGGGCTCGGCAAGGCCACCCTCGCCTTCCGCTTCGCCCGCTTCCTGCTCGCGGGCGGCGGTCCGAGCCTCGCCTTGCCCCCGGATCACCCCGTCACCCGCCAGGTCGCCGCCGGCGCCCATCCCGACCTCGTCGTCATCGAGCCGAAGGACCCGAAGAAGCTCGGCAAGGCTGCCCGCATCGAGATCGACGTCGAGCGGATCCGTACGGCCATCGACCGTCTGCACCGCACGGGCGTCGGCGCCGCCCGTGTGCTCGTCGTCGATCAGGCGCACCTGATGAACCCGAACGCGGCCAATGCGCTTCTCAAGACCCTGGAGGAGCCACGCCCCGGCGTCTTCTTGATCCTCACGGCCGACGCCCCGAACCGGTTCCCCGCGACCATCCACTCGCGCCTCGCCAAGCTGCGGCTTCGGCCGGTGCCGCAGCCGACGCTGATCGACTGGCTGGCGGATCGCCACGGCGTGCCCCGCCCACGGGCCGAGGCGGCGGCGGAACTGGCCCAGGGCAGCCCCGGCCTCGCCTGCTGGCTGCTCGCGATGGAGGCCCCCGAGCACTATGGCCGGCTGGTCGAGGCGTTGGTCGCGGGCGGCGCCGGCGAGGGCCGCGTGCTCGCCGTCGCCGACACCCTGGACGCGATCCAGCGCGCGGGCGAGGTGCAACTCGCGGTCGAGCTGCTGGCCCGGCTGCTGCGCCGCGCGGTGGGCCATCGGATGGGCGAACGACCGGCCCCGCTCGCCACGGACGAGCCGGCCGTGCTCCAGACGCTCGGCGCTCGGCTTGATCGGCTCTGGCAGGTGTGGGACAACCTCGCGCGCCTGGACGAGGAGGCCGAGCGGCTCAGCCTCGACCGCCGGCTCATCCTCCTCGACATCGCGGCAGACCTCGTCGGTGCGGAGCGACGAGCCACCGCCTGACGCGCCCCGCTTGGAACCGACCGATGGCCGATCGCTACTACGTCACCACGCCGATCTACTACGTCAACGACTCGCCCCATATCGGCCACGCCTACACCACGCTGGCCTGCGACGTGCTGGCCCGATTCATGCGGCTCGACGGCAAGGACGTGCGCTTCCTCACCGGTACCGACGAGCACGGCCAGAAGGTCGAGAAGGCCGCCGAGGCGGCGGGCATCGCCCCGCAGGCCTTTACCGACGAGGTTTCTCAGCGCTTCCGCGACCTCGCCCGCGCGATGAACTTTTCCCACGACGACTTCATCCGCACGACCGAGGCGCGCCACGTCCGCGCCGTCCAGGCGCTGTGGACCAAGCTGATCGAGTCCGGCGAGATCTACGAAGGCACCTATGCCGGCTGGTACTCGGTACGCGACGAGGCCTTCTACGCCGAGAGCGAGATTACCGACGGCAAGGCCCCCTCGGGTGCGCCGGTCGAGTGGGTCGAGGAGCCCAGCTACTTCTTCCGCCTCTCCGCCTGGCAGGACCGCCTGCTCGAGCACTACCGCACGCACCCCGACTTCATCCTGCCCGAAAGCCGCCGCAACGAGGTGATGCGCTTCGTCGAGGGCGGGCTCCAGGACCTCTCGGTCTCCCGCACCAGCTTCGCCTGGGGGATCAAGGTGCCGAACGATCCGGCCCACGTCGTCTATGTCTGGCTCGACGCGCTGACCAACTACCTTTCCGCCGTCGGCTATCCGGACACCGAGGCCGACGACTACCGCCGCCTTTGGCCGGCCGACCTCCACATGGTCGGCAAGGACATCCTCCGCTTCCACGCCGTCTATTGGCCGGCCTTTCTCATGGCGGCCGGGCTGAAGCCGCCGCGCCGCGTGTTCGCCCATGGCTGGTGGACCAACGAGGGGCAGAAGATCTCGAAATCCCTCGGCAACGTCATCGACCCGCACGCACTGATCGCCCAGTACGGTCTGGATGCCACCCGCTACTTCCTCATGCGCGAGGTGCCGTTCGGCGCCGACGGCGACTTCTCGCACCGGGCGATGGTGCAGCGGATGAATGCCGACCTCGCCAACGATTACGGCAACCTCGCCCAGCGCTCGCTGTCCATGATCGCCAAGAACTGCGGCGGTGCGGTGCCGGATCCCGGCAAGCTGGCACCCGAGGACCAGACGCTGATCGACGCCGCCTCGGCCCTCGCCGACCACGTGCGCGAGCACCTCGCGCTCCAGCAGTTCCACAAGGCGCTGGAGGCCATCTGGGAGGTCGTCGGCGAGGCCAACCGCTACGTCGATGCGCAAGCTCCCTGGGCGCTTCGCAAGACCGACCCGGCCCGCATGGCAACCGTCCTCTATACCCTGGCCGAGACCGTGCGCCGCCTCGCCCTCCTCACCCAGCCCTTCATGCCCGACGCCTCGGCCAAGCTCCTCGACCAGCTTGCCGTGCCCGTGGGCGGCCGCCTCGTCGCACATCTCGAAACGGCCCTCGTCCCCGGCACGCCCCTGCCCAAGCCGCAAGGCGTCTTTCCCCGCTACACCGACGACGCCGCCTGATGCTGGTCGACAGCCACTGCCACCTCGACTTCCCCCAGCTCGCCGAGCAGGAGGACGACGTCGTGGCCCGCGCCCACGAAGCCGGCGTGCGCGTGATGCAGACCATCTGCACCAAGCTCTCCAAGGCCGATGACGTCCTCGCGCTGGTCGAGCGCCAACCCTCGGTGGTCGTCGGCATGGGCGTCCACCCGCACCACACGGGCGCGGAAGGTCTCGCCGAGCCGACGCCGCTCCTGCCGCTCGCCGCCCACCCCAAGGTGACCGCCATCGGCGAGACCGGGCTCGACTACCACTACGACTTCAGCCCCAAGGACGTGCAGGCCCGCTCGTTCCGCGCCCACATCGAGGCCGCACGGCAGACCGGCCTGCCGCTCGTGGTCCACACCCGCTCGGCCGACGCCGACACCGCCGCCATCCTCGAGGAGGAGATGGCCAAGGGCGCGTTTACCGGCGTCGTCCACTGCTACAGCTCGTCCGCCGAGTTGGGCAGGAAGGCCATCGAGCTCGGCCTTTACCTCGGCATCGGCGGCATCCTCGCCTTCCCGCGCTCGGACGAGCTTCGCGCGATCGTGAAGGACCTGCCGCTCGACCGGCTCCTGCTCGAGACCGACGCACCCTACCTCGCCCCGCCGCCGCACCGCGGCCGCACCAACGAGCCGGCCCATATCCCCCTGATCGCCGAAGCCCTTGCCAAGACCAAGGGCGAGCGCGTCGCCACCGTCGAGGCGGCCACTACGGAGAACTTCTTCCGCCTGTTCCCCAAGGCCGAGGCCGTCCGACCTTGAGGGTCACGGTCCTCGGCTGCGGCACCTCCACGGGCGTACCGCTGATCGGCTGCGACTGCCCCGTCTGCACGTCACCCAATCCGAAGAACCGGCGCCTGCGGTGCTCGGTCCTGATCGAGACCGGGGGCCGCACGCTGCTGATCGACACGGGTCCGGACCTCCGCGAGCAGGCGCTGGCGCACGGCATCCGCACGGTCGACGCCATCCTCTACACCCACGCCCACGCCGACCACCTCCACGGCATCGACGACGTCCGTGCGTTCAACATCCTGAAGGGCGGCGCGATCGACGCCTACGCCGAGCGCCCCACCCTCTGGCACCTGGAAACGCGCTTCGCCTACTGCCTCCACGGCGCCACGCACGACGGTCGGGGCTGGTGGCGCCCTGCCTTGCGCCCCCACCTGATCGACGGCCCGTTCGAGGCCGCCGGCATCCCGGTCACCCCCTTCGCCCAAGGCCACGGCCGCGGCGTCACCACGGGCTTCCGCATCGCCGACTTCGCCTATTCCCCCGACGTCGACGCCCTGCCCGAAGCGAGCCTCGCCGCCCTCCAAGGCCTCGACCTCTGGATCGTCGACGCGCTGCGCGACCGTCCCCACGCCAGCCACGCCCATCTCCAGCGCACCCTCGGCTGGATCGACCGCCTCCACCCCCGCCACGCCGTCCTCACCCACATGAACCACGAAGTCGACTACGACACCTGGAAGGCCAAGCTCCCGCCAGCCGTCGAGCCCGCCTACGACGGCATGGTCCTCGACCTGGAGGACTGAGCCCGAACGGGCGGTCTTCGGCCGTTGAACCGCCCGCCCGCTCGAACGCCTCTTCGACGGTCCTCGCGACGCCTGACATGGTCGACGGGTTGGTTCGGCCCAAGCCATGCGGTCGGCCGATGCCGGCCCCGGCGATCGGAGCCGCGCAAGGCCGCCGTCACCCTCGGCCGGCGGGTCGCGGGTCAAGGCTGGTCATCGGCGACCGCGCGATGCAGGCGGACACCGGCGTAGAGGCACGACAGGCCCACGGCAACGAAGCCCGCCTCGTAGCCTGCGACCAGGGCGAGCCCGGCGAAGGCCAAGGGGAAGGTGATCGTGCTCACCGCGAAGAGGGCAACGAACCCGCCGGTCACCGCGGCGACCTGACCGCCCGGCGCGCGTCTGGCCAGCTCGGCGATCAGCACCCCGTTCCAGCCGATGGCGGTGAGGCCGCTCGCGGCGGCGACGGCGAGGATGAGCAGAACCGGCCAGTCCGCCATCGTCAGCGCCACCGCCATCGAGGCAAGGCCCATGGCAATGCCCAGGCCCGCCAGAACCGCGACCGGTCGGCCCGAGCGATCGGCCACTGCCCCCCATAGGATCCTCCCGCCGACGCCCGCAGCCTGTCCGACCGAGAAGCCGAGCCCGGCCGTGACCAGGGCGATGCCCCGACCGTCGACCAGAAACGCCACGTAGAAGGCCGTGAAGCACCACTGCGCCGCGCCGAAGATGCAGCCGGCGATCACGAGTTCGAGGACCGGCCTATCGTCGAGCACGAGACGCACCGCAACCATCATGCCGCGCGACGGCGAACCGCCGCTCCCAGGGCGCTCCCGATCGTCGAGATGCGCGCGAAAGGGCCGGATCACCAAGGCCGCCGCGACGCACAGCGCCGCCATGGTCAGCACCGCGGCCTGCCAACCCTCGGCGACGGCGATCGCGGTCACGAGCAGGCCCGCGAGGACGCCGCCGAGCGGCACTGCCGCCTGCTTGATGGAGAAGACCGAGCTGCGGATCGCGGCTGGGGTGCGCCCGGCGAGCACGTGCGAGCCGAGCGGCGTGACGGGACCATGGGCCACACCCAAGAACAGGGCGCCGAGGACGAAGGCCCAAGCGACGCCCAGGGTCGTCGTGGCGAGAGCGAGGCCGCAGGCGACGAGCGCAACCTGGCAGGCGCGGAACGCACCCAGGCGGCCGATCAGCGGCATGGCGAGCGTGCCGCCGACGGTGGCACCGAGATAGCTGAGAGCGGTGAACACACCGATCAGCTCGACGGCGAGACCGGTGGCGCGCGCCACTTCGGGGGCCGCCACCTGGATGGTCACATAGGCTGCGGAAGCCGGCACCTGGATGATGACGAGCGCGGTCAAGGAGGGTGCGACGGCCCAGAGCGAGCCAGGTGTCCGGAGATGCTGCATGACTCGCGCCCTAGTTGCCGGGCGGCGCCGGGCCTTGACGCCGGTCGATGGTTTTGGTCTGCTAGGCTTACGGTATGCCTATAAGACATGTCCACCTGCCCCGTGCCGAACGCGGCCAGCGGCAGGTCCAACCAGCGACAAGCCGCAGGCGACCAAGCGGCAGACCAGGGATGGCAACGTGAGCGACTCCAGCAGCATGACGCGCGTCGACCACCGGCGGCTGCGGGCCCTTTGCGTCGAGCTTTTCCGCTGTGCGGGGCTGTCGGACGCGCACGCGGCGATCGTCGGCGAGGCGCTGGTCGAGACCGATCTCCGTGGCGTCTACACTCACGGCGTGATCCGCCTGCCGTTCTACGTCCGACGGTTGCGCGAGGGTGGCGACAATCCGACGCCCGACCTCCGCATCGAGCGGGAGACCGTTGCGACCGCCGTGTTCGATGGCGACCGAGCGCCCGGCCACGTCGTCTCGCATTACGCCATGAAGGTCGCGATCGACAAGGCGAAGGCCGCCGGCATCGGCTACGTTGCGGCCAAGAACAGCGGCCATTTCGGCGCGGCCGCGTTGTGGGCGACCATGCCGCTCGAGCACGACATGATCGGGCTTACCTGGAGCAACGGGCCGCCGGTGATGGTGGCCTGGGGCGCCAAGGGTGCCTCGATCAGCAACAACCCGCTCGCCATCGCCCTACCGGCCCAGCGGCATCCGGCGCTGGTGTTGGATACCGCCTTGAGCAAGGTCGCCGGCGGCAAGGTCCGCCTCGCCGCCAAGAAGGGCGAGCGCGTGCCCGACGACTGGATCGTCGATGCGGCGGGCAACCCCTCGACCGACCCCAACGACCTGCCCAACGGGGGCGCCCTCCTGCCGCTAGGCTACAAGGGCTACGCGATGGCAGTGGCGGGGGAGGCGCTCGCGGGTCTCCTGCCGGGCGGGGCGATCCTCGACGAAATTCCCATGTGGTTCCAGTTCCCGACCGAGCCGACGCGGATCAACCACCTGATGATGGCCGTCAAGATCGACGCCTTCTCGGACGTGGACCGCTACAAGGAGCGGGTCGACGAGCTGATCGACAAGCTCAAGGCCAGGGAGCCGGCACCCGGCGTCGACGAGGTGCTGGTACCCGGCGAGATCGAGCATCGCATGGCCGAACGGCAACGGCGGGACGGCATCGACCTGCCGGCCAACGTCGTGGAAGACCTGCGCGCGCTGCGCCGCGAGTTCGGACTGAGCGAGGACCTCGACCCCTAACCGATCATCCACCAACGACGATCGACCAAGATCGCGCATCAGGGAGAGCGACCATGAGACTGGCAATGACGACCGTGGCCCTTGCCGCACTCGGCTGGACGTCGATCGGCGGCGCCGTCGCCGACTACCCGGAGCGGCCGGTCCGCGTGATCGTGCCGGCACCGGCCGGCGGCAGCACCGACGTCGGCACCCGCATTCTGGGCGACGTGATCGAGAGCTATCTCGGCCAGCGCTGGGTGATCGAGAACCGGCCCGGTGCCGGCCTCCTGATCGGCATGCAGGCGCTCGCCGATGCCGACAACGACGGCTACACGCTGGGCTACACCCATCAGCCCTTCCTCGCCGTCCACATCTACGTCAACGAGGCCGATTTCACGGTCGAGAGCTTCGAGCCGGTGGCCCTCCTGGTCGATGACCCCAATACCATCGCGGTGCCGGCCGATTCGCGCTGGGAGACCTTCGAGGACCTCTTGGCCGAGGTGCGCGAGCGACCGGGCGAGATCACCTTCGGCGACACGGGCTATCTCAGCGACGACCATCTCGCGACGGTGGCGATCGAGCGCGCGTTCGACGTCGAGACCAACCCCATCCACTACGACGGCTCGGCACCGCTGATGGCGGCGGTGCTCGGCGGACACGTCGACGTCTATGTCGGTAACGTCGGCGATACCAAGGTGTCCTACGACGAGGGACGCGTCCGCGTGCTCGCCGTCGCGACCGAGGAGCGGATCGACGAGTTCCCGGATACCCCGACCTTCCGCGAGTTGGGCGTCGATCTCGTCGCCTCGTCGTCGCGCGGCGTCTCCTTCCCGGCCGGCACCCCGACCGAGTATGCCGACCGCATGGCCGAGGCGATCGCCGCGGCCAGTCAGGACGAGGACTATCTGCGTCGGATGGCCGAACAGGGGCTATCGGTGCGGGTGATCACCCGCGACGAGTACGGCGAGTTCCTGGCCCAGCGCATGGACTTCGTCCGCGGCCTTTTGGAGACCTTGGGCGAACTCTGAGACGCCATCCTGGGGGCGGCGGCAATTGCCGCCGCCAGCCTCCCCTTCCGCGTCCACGAGGTGAAGCGATGCAGGTCGGACGTGCGCAGATCGGCGACGCGGTTGCCGGCGTCGTTCTCGTCCTGATCGCCTGGTACGTCTTGACGACGGCATCGGGCTTTCGTGGCGACGGGTGGCTGACGCCGACCGTGCTCGCCTATCTCGTGGGTCTCGGCGGTGTGGTGCTGATCGTCCAGGCGGCGATCCGGACGCTGCGCGCCCGCGTTCCGGCGGAAGTCCAGGCCGAAGCCGATGCGGACGAGCCAACGAGCCTCACCGTCGCCGCCATGCTGCTGCCGCTGGCCTTGGTGGTCGCCACCGTGATCTACGTTCTGCTGATCCCCCGGCTCGGCTTCCATCTCGCCTCGCTCCTGTTCATCCCGGCGGTCCTGGCCTTCCTCGGCATGCGCCGGTGGTGGGTCTACCCCATCACCGCGCTCGGCTTCGTCGGCTTCGTCCACCTCGTGTTCGAGCGGACCTTCACCATCCCACTGCCCCGTGCGGCGTGGCTGCCGGGGCTCCTCTGACATGCGCCGACAGCCGGAAGGGAGCCACGGCCGATGACCGAGCTGATGGTCGACGGGCTGTTGCAGGTCTTCCAACTGCGCAACCTCGCCGCGGTCGTCGCCGGCACCGTGCTCGGCATGATGGTGGGGGCGCTGCCCGGTCTGACGGCCACCATGGGCATCGCCCTCCTGGTGCCCCTCACCTTCGGCATGCCCGCCGATTCCGGGCTGATCATGCTGACGGCGGTGTACGGCGCCGCCGTCTTCGGCGGCTCGATCCCCGCCATCCTGCTCCACACGCCGGGCACGCCCGCCGGTGCCGCCACCGCCCTCGACGGCTATCAGATGACGCTCAAGGGCCAGGGCGGCCGCGCCTTGGGCATCTCGGCCGTGTCGTCGGCCACGGGCGGCATGATGAGTGCCTTGGCGCTGCTGCTGATCGCGCCGCCGCTCGCCACCTTCTCGTTGCGCTTCGGTCCCTCCGAATTCCTCTGGGTAACGGTGTTCGGACTGACCATCATCGCCAGCCTTTCCCGCGGCAGTATCCTGAAGGGGCTGATCGCGGGCGCGCTCGGCCTCCTCATCGGCACCATCGGCATCGACCCCTTCACCGGCCAGCGCCGGTTCACCTACGGCCTGCCGCCACTCTACGATGGCGTGGCCATCGTCCCGGCGCTGATCGGCCTGTTCTCGTTCTCGCAGGCGATGATCCTGGCCGAGGAACGCTGGAAGCCCCAGGTCCGCGCCTTCCTCCACTTCACCTGGCGCGAGTGCATTCCGAGCGTGCGCGAGTATCTCCGCCTGCTGCCGCTGATCCTGCGCTCCGGCGGGCTCGGCACCTTCGTCGGCATGCTGCCGGGGGCCGGTGGCGACATCGCCTCCTGGGTCGCCTACAGCGAGGCGCGGCGCTACTCGCGCAAGCGCGACCAGTTCGGCACCGGCATCCCGGAGGGCGTCGCCGCACCGGAAGCCGCCAACAACGCCGTCACCGGCGGCTCGCTGATTCCGCTCCTGACACTCGGCATCCCCGGCAGTGCGGCCGCCGCCGTCCTCCTCGGCGGCCTCTTGATCCAGGGGCTGATCCCCGGCCAACGGCTCTTCGTCGACCACGGCGTCATCACCTATGCCGTGATCTTCAGCTTCTTTCTCGCCAACATCATCATGATGGTGTTGGGCCTCTTGGGCGCAGGCGTCTTCCAGCGCATCAACCAAGTGCCGGTGGCGGTCTTGATCGCGCTCATCGTCGCCCTTTCGGTGATCGGCAGCTACGCGCTGCAGAACAGCCTGTTCGACGTCTGGCTGCTCGTGATCTTCGGGATCCTCGGCTACGCCATGCGCAAGCTCGGCTTCATGCCGGCAGCACTGGTGCTCGGCATGATCCTGGCACCGATCTTCGAGCGCGGGCTCCGCCAGGGCCTCTCCATCGGCCGTGGCGACATCAGCTTCTTCTGGGCAAGCCCGATCGCCAAGGTGCTGATCGGCCTGACGATCTTCGCGCTCGTCGCACCGTTCCTGCTCGAGCGCCTGGCACCCCAGCGCTACCGAAAGTGGGAAGCATCGAAAACCGACGACTGACCGCGCGAAGCGAAAAGGACAACGCCCATGCCACCACCCGAGCTCTACCGTTGAACCAGCCGCCATCACCTCGTTTCCGCAAGCTGCAAGCCAAGCGCAAGCTCTACGAAGAGATGGTCGCCGAGATCGAGCGGATGATCCTCGACGGCGAACTGCTGGAGGGCGAGCAACTGCCCTCCGAGCGCGAGTTGGGCGAAGCCTTCGGCATTGGCCGGACCACCGTGCGCGAGGCGCTGCTCGCCCTGCAGCGCATGGGGCTGATCAAGACCAGTGGCGGCGAGCGGGCGCGGGTCACGCGGCCGAACGCCCGTCACTTGGTGCGCGACCTCGCGGGGGCCGCGAAGCTGGTGCTCGCCGCGCCGGAGGGGCTGCGTCACTTCCAGCAAGCGCGCCTGATCCTGGAGACAGCACTCGCCCGCCACGCGGCCGAGACCCGCACGGCGGAGGACCTGAGGCGGCTGGAGGCGGCGTTGGAGGAGAACCGCCGCACCATCGAGGACCCGGACGCCTTCGTGCGCACGGACGTGCCGTTCCACCATGTCCTCCCGCAGATCCTCGACAACCCGATCTTCCTCGCCCTCTACGAAGCGATGACCGAGTGGCTGTTGGACATCCGCGAGCAGATGCTGCGCGCTCCTGGACAGACCGCCGAGGCCTATCGCGACCATGTTCGCATTTACGAGGCGATCCGCGACGGCGATCCGGAGGCGGCGGCACGCGCCATGCGCGCGCACCTGGAGCGGGTGAACGCCGTCTACCTCGAGATGAAGGCCCACGCGGCCGGCACCGACCGACCCCGCACCAACGACGACCAGGGAGACAACTCATGACCGGACCGACGGCGGACCTGCGCGCCCGCTTCCTTCAACTGCAGCCGGCGGTGGTGGTCGACGTGATGGACGCCATGGGCCTCGCCAATGGGGTCCTCGCCGCCACCATTCGCCTCGTCGACCCGAAGAGCGTGCTCTGCGGCATCGCGTTCTGTGCGCGCGGCACCCGCGTGGTCGGCGCGCGCCCGGCGCCCGCCTCGGGTTCCCGGCCGGTGTTCGAGATCGACCGGCGGCTGCGCACGGGCACCGTCTTCGTCGGCGAGACTGCCGGCTGCCTGGGCGCCGCGATCGGCGGCAACATGGCGCTTGCCTTCAAGCAGCGCGGCGCTGCGGGCATCGTCCTCGACGGCCCGGTGCGCGACGTCGACGAACTGATCGAGATGGACCTGCCGACGGCGGCGACCGGCACCACGCCCATGTCCTTCAAGGGCCTGTTCGAATGGGCCGAACTGGACGTGCCGGTGCGCCTGCCGGGCCAACTCGGCCAGGCGGTGGTCGTCCGCACGGGCGACGTCATCCTGGGTGACGTCGATGGGCTCGTGGTCGTTCCCGCCGAGCATGCCGCCGCAGTCGCCGGGCATGCGGCCACCACCATGGAAATGGAAGAGCGGATCAAGACGGACCTCGCCCAGGGCCACGACCGCGAGGAGGTCTACGCCCGCCACGACCGCTTCGCCCACATCGGCCGCGGCTGAGCGCCGCGCCGGCGGCACTGGAGACTGCCCATGAGGATTCGTTCCGTCGAGGCGTCCGTCCTGCGCATCCCGCTGGAACGGCAGCCGGCCTTCAGCAACCGGCGGATGACCCATCGCGACTACGCCCTCGTCCGTGTCCGGACCGAGGACGGCCTCGAGGGCATCGCCTATTGCCTCGAAGGCGTGCTCGTCGCCGCAGCGATCGACGAACTGCTCGGCCCGCTGGTCATCGGCGAGGATCCGTTCGATCACCGCCGCTTGTGGGATCGGATGTTCCGCTCGAGCCTACAGGTCGGCAGGCGCGGCGCCGTGATGCGTGGCATCAGTCTGATCGACATCGCCCTTTGGGATATCGTGGGCAAGGCCACGGGACAGCCGATCCACCGCCTGCTCGGCTCCACCGCGGGCGACGTCCGCGCCTACGCGTCGGGCGGCTATTACTTCCCTGATGGCGACCTCGAGAGCCTCCAGCGCGAGGTGAGCGACTACGCCGAGCGCGGGTTCGATGCGATCAAGATGAAGATCGGCCGGTTGGACGCCGCAGGCGATGCGGCACGGGTCCGATGCGCCCGCGAGGCCGTCGGACCGAGCGTCCAACTGATGGTGGATGCCAACAACGCATGGGACGCGCTGCCCGCGGCCATGGCGACGATCCGCGCGATCGAGCCATACGACGTGTTCTGGGTCGAGGAGCCGACCTTGCCCGACGCCATGGCGCTCAGCGCCCGCATCGCGGCGCTGAGCAACGTGCCGATCGCCACCGGCGAGCTCGAGAGCACGCTCGGAGCGTTCGAGCAACTCGTTCGCTACGGCGCTGCCGAGATCCTCCAGCCTGACGTGACGGTGGTCGGCGGCGTGACCGAGTTCCTCCGCGTCGCCGATTTCGCCGCAGCGCACGGGCTCGCCATCGCCCCCCACTACTTTTGGGACCTGCACGCACCGCTCGTGGCCGCCTGTCCGAATGCGCTGATGGCCGAGTACTTCGTGCATGACGACGTGGTGAACTTCGACCTCGTGCTCAGGGATCCCATCGAGGCCAATGCCGGCCGCCTCCCCCTCAACCAAAGCCCAGGCTTCGGCCTCCGTCTCGACGAGGCCGCCGTCGCACGCTTCCGCCTCCGTTGAGGCCGGGACCACCCCTGGGACGAGCGCGGCCGCGAGGGCTGGACCTCGGATGAGCCGATCCGGTGATGGACGCCGGCTCCGTCCCAGCTCCCCGCAGCGTCGGCTTGGCGGACCGAGCCTACGATTCTCGACCACCTCGAAGGAGTGATGTCCGATGTCGATCGGCTTTCGTGTTCGCACCCGTTTCGAGCGGGTGAGCGGTGAATGGGTGGAACGCGGACGAGTGTTGCCGGCCTCCAACATCGGCGACTGCATGAACCGCTTCCAGTGCATGGGCCCCGAGATCCGGTACTTCGGCAAACCCGGCACGCCGATGGCGGGCGCCGCACTCACGGTCAAGGGGCGGCCCGGGGACAATCTCATGCTGCACAAGGCGCTCGACGTTGCGGCACCGGGCGACGTGATCGTCTGCGATGCCGGTGCCGACATGCGCCAGTCGATCATGGGTGAGATCATGGCGCGCTGGGCCATGTCGAAGCGTATCGCCGGCATCGTCATCGACGGGCCGATCCGTGACGCTGAGGGTATCCGGCAACTGGATATCCCGATCTACGCGCGCGGTGTCACGCCGGGTGGCCCCTACAAGGACGGACCGGGCGAGATCGGTTACGAGGTCGCCTGCGGCGGCGTGGTCGTGCAGCCGGGCGACCTGATCGTCGGCGACGGCGACGGCATCGTGGTCGTGCCGCGCGAGGATGCCCCGCGGATCATCCCGCTCGCCGAGGCCCACAACGCGAAGGAGGAAGCGACGATGGCCGGCATCGCCGAAGGCCGCTGGGATCGTGCCTGGGTCGACGAGACGCTCCGAGCTCGTGGCTGCACGTTCGAGGATTGAGCCCCCACCCGCATCGGCAACAGCGGCGGCCGTCGTGCTCCCGGCTCACCGCCCGTGACCCGTGTGTTGGTTGGCCGTTCGCGCTGGCTCCGGGACGCCGAACCGCGCGTGGCCCGGGAGACATCCCGGCGGCTTGGCGATTGCCACGTGGACATGCAGCGGACGAAGCGACAGCGGGCCTCGAGGCGACGTCAGAACACGCGATAGGTTTCGAACAGCTCGCGGATGTTCCCGCCCGTCTTCAGGCTGGCGCGGACGATGTCCTCCTTGTCCTTGACCTCGCGCGCCTTGGCGATGACGTCGTCGACCGCACCCGCGGGGATCACCAAGAGCCCGTCCACGTCGCCCAGGATCCAATCGCCCGGCGCGATCGGCACGCCACCGAGGCGGATCGGTTTGCCGATTTCGGCGATGTCGTAGCGGTACACGGCGGTCAGCGGCGAGTGATAACGGTTGAATACCGGGAAGCCGAGGTCGAGGATCTGCGGCGTGTCGCGTAAGCCCCCGGCGATCACCGCACCGCGCGCGCCCTTGGCCTTGGCCGTGGTGCTCATCAGCTCGCCCCAATGCGCGGCCTTGGTCTCGTCGGCCGGGTCCATCACCAGCACGCAGCCCGGGAAGATGGCATCGAGCATGTCCATCTGGCGATAGCGCGGATCGTTGCCGTCGTCGTAGTGCCGCGCCCGGCCGCGCACCGGCAACACCGGCCCCCACAGCCTCGTGGCAGGCGTCAGCGGGCGGATGTCGTGCGGCAGGCACTGCTCGCGCAGCCCCAGATCGTCGAGGATGTCGGCGACGGCACCCGTGTAGAGGCCCGCGAACGCCTCCAGCCGGGCGACCAGCGTCGGCTCGTCCGTGCTCATGGTTCGCCTCCTTCCTCGCTCAGTTCGATCAGCATGTTCCCGAAGCGATCCAGGTGTGCCGTCGCATCGGGTGGGATGACGCAAGTGGCATCGTACTCCTCGACGATGGCAGGCCCGACGATGCCGGCGGCGAGGTCGGCACGCCGCAGGACGGGGGTTTCCAGCCAGCCATGGCCCGGACCGAAATACGCCTGACGACTGCCGCCGGTAACCGCGGCTTCGCGGCGGGTGAACACGAGTTCGTCCGGTTGCAGGGGGCGGTCGGCGATGCCGCGGGCGACCACCTGTATGTTGACGATCTCCACCGGCTCGTCGGGGCCGGCGCGATGGCCATAGGTGCGCTCGTGCTCCTGCGCGAACGCTTCGTCCAAGGCGGCGAGCGCGGCACGGTCGATCGGCCCGTCGGGCATCGGCACCGTCAACTCGTAGATCTGCCCCTGGTAGTGCAGCGACGCCGAGCGCTCGATCTCCGTGCGATCCGCAGCGAAGCCCTCGCGGGTCAGTTGCGCTCGTGCCTCGTCCACCAGCGCATCCCAGTCCCCTTGCAGGTGGGCGAGATCGGCCGTGCGGGTCAGTTGGCGCACGGTGCGCGAGAAATGGTGCTCGACGTCGGCGTAGAGCAGGCCGAAGGCGCTGAAGAGGCCCGGCGACGGCGGCACGACGATGTGGCGCATGCCGAGTTGACGAGCGAGTACCGCGGCGAAGATCGGTCCGTTGCCGCCGAAGGCGCACAGCGCGAACTGACGCACGTCGCGCCCGCGCTCGGTCGAGACGGCCTTGATCGCGCGCATCATCCGCGCCGCCGCGACGCGATAGGCGCCATGCGCCGCCTGGGCGAGATCCAGGCCCAGAGGGCGCGCCACCTGGGCCTCGAAAACGGCCTCCGCATGCGCCTTGTCGATGGTCAGTTCGCCACCGACGAGATGGGCGGGGTTGAGATAGCCCAGGATCAGGTTGGCGTCGGTGACCGTCGGCACCGTCCCGCCCTTGGCATAGCACACCGGCCCCGGATCGGCGCCGGCACTCTCGGGGCCGACTTGCAGCCCGCCACCGCGGTCGATCTGGACCAAAGAGCCGCCACCGGCGCCGACCTCGGCAAGGTCGATCGCCGGCACCTTCAAGGCATAGCCACCCCCGGTCATGAGCCGCGAGCCCATCAGGATGCCGCCGCCGACCTGATATTCCTGGCTGCGGGTGACGCTGCCGCCCTCGATCAGCGAGGCCTTGGCGGTGGTGCCGCCCATGTCGAAGCTGACGACGTCGCTGAAGCCCATGCGCCGGGCGATGGATTGGGCGCCGACGACCCCCGCCGCCGGCCCCGACTCGATGATCGTACACGGCTTCTTCGCCGCCGCCTCGTCGGTCATCAGGCCGCCGTTGGACTGCATGATGTAGAGCGGCGCGCGCACCTCGCCCGTGTCCAGCCCGGCGCGCAGCCGCGCCAGATAGCTGCCAACGACGGGCATCACGTAGGTGTTCACTACCGTCGTCGACGTGCGCTCGTACTCCTTGATCTCCGGCAGCACGTCGAAGGAGATGCAGTGCGGCAGGCCCGGTGCCAGGCGCTGGATCGCCGCCTGCACGATGCGCTCGTGGGCGGGATTGGCGAAGGCGTTGAGCAGGCAGACGGCGATCGCCTCGACGCCCTCGTCGAGCAGCCGGCGCACCGCCGCTTCGGCATCGGCTGGATCGAGCGGGCGCTCGACGTTGCCACGGACGTCGATGCGTTCGTCCACCGTCCGCCGCAGATAGCGCTCGACCAAGGCCGGCGGCTTCTGCCAGGTCAGATCGTAGAGCTTGGGCATCCGCAGCGTGCGAATCTCCAAGACGTCGCGAAAGCCCGCCGTGGTGACGAGCCCGGTGCGCGCCCCCTTCTGCTCGAGAATGGCGTTCGAGGCGACCGTCGTACCGTGGCGGACTTCCCGTACCGAGCGGGGGCCGATGCCGTGCTCGGCGAACAGTGCGGCGAGGCCGTCGACGATGGCCTGCGCGTAGTTGCCGACCGAGGACGAGACCTTCTTGGTGCGGACACGTCCGGCCGCATCCACCACCACGATGTCGGTGAAGGTGCCGCCGATGTCGACGCCGATGCGATGCTCGCTCATGCGACGTCCCCGGCATCGGGGTCGTGCCAGCGCACGGTGGGCAACGGTTCCGGCCCGCGGGCGCGGCGCAGGCGTGCGCGCAGGGCCTCGGTTGCCGGCCCGTCGACCCGCCAAGGCGCCGGAAGGACCACGACGCCGTAGTCACGGGCCGCCTTCTCGACGCTCAACAGCTCGTTGCGCACGTCCCTCGAGACGGCGGCCGGGTCCCGCTCCAAGGGATCGCCCCAGCCGCCGGCACCGGCAAGGTCGTGACGGAAGACGTCGCCGGTGCGGATGGTCATGGTGAACTTGCTCGGCAGGTCTTGCGTCGTCCCGTCATGGGTCAGTCGGTTCCGGGACGGTTGGCCTGGATGGCCGCCGTGGAGGCCATAGGGGCGGAAGGTGCGGCGGTCGGAGCGGATCTGCAGCACCGCCTCCTCTTCCAGGAAGCGATAGGAGCGGGTGTAGGGCGCACCGCCGCGGAACTTGCCCGCCCCCATTCGATCCGGCAGCAACTCGTAAGCCGTGATCTGCACGGGGTACTCGGCCTCGATCACCTCGACCGAGACCGATGCCATGTTGGCCAGCATGTTGGCGTTGCCCTCGAGACCGTCGGCCCACGGCCGTCCACCCCAGGTGCCGCAGGCGAAGTCGACGAAGATGAACGGCTTGCGATCGGCGTGATAGCCGCCGATCGAGATGCCGGTATTGCCGCCGTCGGAGGCCGCGAACACCCGATCCGGCACCAGCATGGCGAGCGCGCCGAAGGCGCAATCGACCATGCGGAAGCCGGTGAGACCGCGTGCGGCGCAGGCCGCCGGCAGGACGGCATTGGCGATGGTGCCCGAGGGGGCGATGACGTCGATGACCCGGAACACGCCCTCGTTGTTCGGGATGTCGCCGGGCAGCACCGAGCGGATGGCGCAGTAGCTCGCGGCCTTGGTGTAGGAGAGCGTGTTGTTGATCGCCCCCTTCACCTGCGGCGAGGAACCGGTCCAATCGACCGTCATGCGGTCGCCTTGCTTCTTCATCGTGCAGAAGAGGCGGATCGGCTTGCCGACGTCGATACCATCGTCGTCGATCCAGTCCTCGAAGCTGACCTCGCCGTCGGGCAGTTCGGCCACTGCCGCACGGGTCAAGCGCTCGGCGTAGTCGATCACTTCCGCCATGTAGCGTGTCACTTTGTCAGCGCCGTACCGCTTCACCAAATCGTGAAACTGCCGCTCGGCGATGTGGCAGGCGGCAAGTTGCGCGCGCAGGTCTCCCAAGACCTTCACCGGCACCCGGACGTTGGTCTCGACCAGGGCGAACAACGTGTCGTTCCGCACCCCCGCCCGATAGAGGTGCAGCGGAGGAATCCGCAGACCCTCTTGGTAAATCTCCGTGGAGTCCGCGGCGTTCGAGCCGGCAACGCGGCCGCCGACGTCGGTATGGTGGCAGATGGTGCAGGCGAACGCGACCCGCTCGCCGTCGACGAACAACGGCTTGAACACGAAAATGTCGGGCAGGTGCATACCGCCATCGAACGGATCGTTCATGGCGAACACGTCGCCCTCCACCATCGTCGCGCCATAGCGCTCCACCACCACGTCGAGCGCCGTGGGGATCGAGCCGAGATGGCCGGGCAAGGTCAGGCCCTGGGCGACCAGCTTGCCGTCGCGATCGGCAAAGGCCGTGGAGAAGTCCATGCTGTCGCGCAAGACGCTGGAATAGGTGGTCCGGCAGATGGTCAGCGCCATCTCGTCGGCGATCGAGAACAGCGCGTTCTTGAACAGCTCGAACTCGATCGGATCGATGGGTGTCGACATGGCGTCCTTTCGTCTCGTCAGCGGCCGGCCCTGCCTCAAAAGCAGCGTATCGATTGCCAAATTTCTGTCACGGTATGCGTCGCGCTCTGGAGTGACGCATGTTTGGGGGCATTGGCACAAGTGTCCACGTGCGATACGCGTGTTGCCTGCCTGCATGACTGATCCATGGCCCGGCTCTTGCATGTTGCAGTGCAGCTAGGGGCCCAATGCGCGAGGGAAGGCAACGATGCGAACGATAGTCACCATGATGGCGAGCGGAGCGGCGATGGTCGCGTTCGCGGCGACGGGACCGTCCATGGCCAGCGACCTGCCGGCGACGGCCCTCAAGGGGATCGGCCTCAACGGCCCGACGGTTGCCTCCAGCCGCGACGAACTGCCGTTCTGGCGCGAAACCATCCCCGCCGCCTCGAACGGCCAGGTTACCATGGAAATTCAGCCCTTGGACCAGATGGGCATCGACGACAGCACGATGCTGCGGCTGTTGAGCCAGGGCGTGATGGACTTCGCCAGCATGGACATCTCGAAGATGGCCGGCGACGACGCGGCCTTCGAGGGCTGCGACCTCGCCGGCTTGACCACCACGGTGGACGACGCTCGCGCCGCCTGCGAGGCCTGGAAGCCGGTGATGGCCCGCAAGATGGCCGAGAGTTGGAACGCCAAGCTCATGGCCATCGGCGCCAACCCGCCGCAGGTGTTCTGGTGCCGCGACGCGCTCTCCGGACTGAGCGACCTGCGCGGCCGCAAGGTGCGGGTGTTCAACGCCACCATGAACGACTTCATCGAGGGTATCGGCGGAACCACCGTCAGCCTTCCCTTCGCCGAGGTGGTCCCCGCCCTGCAGCGCGGCGTCGTCGACTGCGGCGTCACCGGGTCCTTGAGCGGCAACACCGCGCGCTGGTGGGAAGTGGCCACCCACATCTATCCCCTCTCGCTCGGTTGGAGCGTGAACGCGCACGCCATCAACCTCGACTCGTGGAATGCCCTCGATCCGGCGGTGCAGGCATTCCTCGAGGAGCAGTTCGCCGCCTACGAGGACAAGATGTGGGCGACCGTGCAACTCGCCACCGACGAGGGCGTCAGCTGCAACGTGGGCGAAGACCCGTGCACCATCGGCGTCAAGGCGTCGATGACCTTGGTGTCCGTGGCGGAGGCCGATCGCGGCACGCTCGACAACCTGCTCGAGACCGAGGTGCTGCGGGGTTGGGCACGACGCTGCGGCGCCGACTGCGCCGCCGAGTGGAACGAGACGATCGGCGAGGTGCTCGGCCTGACGGCACCGCAGTCCTGAGCCAGCGACGGCGGCGGACGGGAGTGTAGCGGTGGACGGTCTCACCCGGCTTGCGCTCACCATTTCCCGCATCGGGACATGGTTCGGCGGGCTGCTCCTGTTCGCCGCCGCCGGTCTGATCGGGGTCGAGGTTCTGCTGCGCCGGTTCTGGAGCATGTCGATCCCCGGCACGGACGAACTGGCCGGCTTCGCCATGGCGATCGGCATCGCCTGGGGGCTCGCCTTCACCCTGCTGCGGCGGGCGCACGTGCGCATCGATTCGCTCTACGTGCTGCTGCCGGTGCCGCTGCGGGCGCTGCTCGACATCATCGGCCTCGGACTCTTCTTGGCCTTCATGAGCATCGTCACTTGGTACGGTTGGACTGGCGTCTTCGCGCGGTCGTTCGAGGTCGGCGCACGCTCCATGTCGCGGCTGGAAACGCCGCTCTGGATCCCGCAGGCGCTGTGGGGGGCCGGTTTGGTGTTGTTCCTGCTGTGTGCGCTGTTGCTCCTGGTCCGCAGCCTCTGGGCGCTCGCCCGGGGACGCTTCGACGAGGTGCAGGACCTGATCGGCTCGCGGTCCATCCTTGAGGAAACGGCGGAAGAGGTCGAGGACGCTGCGACGCGGCTTGCCGCGGATGGCGGACGCGTCCGATGATCCCCACCGCTCTCGTCACCCTGCTGGCGCTGCTGGCGCTGGCCGTGCCGGTGGCGGCTTCGCTCGGCGTGCTCGGCCTCGTCCTCGCCGAAACCTACGCCTTCCTGCCGGTGCACCGCGCGATCGGCGAGATCGCCTGGAAGGTGATGAACGACACGCTGCTCGTGTCGATCCCGCTGTTCGTCCTCTTGGGCGAGATCATGCTGCGCTCGGGCATGGCGCAGCGCATGTACGCGGCGCTGGCGCACTGGCTCACGTGGCTGCCCGGCGGGCTGATGCACTCGAACGTCGGTGCCTGCACCATGTTCTCGGCCATTTCGGGCTCCAGCGTCGCCACCGCCGCCACGGTCGGGACGGTCGCCATCGCCGAGGGGCGCAACCAGGGCTACAACGAGCGGCTGTTTCTCGGCACCCTGGCCGCCGGTGGCACCCTCGGCATCCTCATCCCGCCGTCGATCAACCTGATCGTCTACGGCGTGCTGACCGACACCTCGATCCCCAAGCTCTACCTCGCCGGCATCGTGCCCGGCCTGATCCTCGCCAGTCTGTTCATGCTGACGGTCATCCTGATCTGCCGGGTTCGCCCCGAATGGGGCGGCACGCGGCGGACCTCGGCCTGGCGGGATCGCATCCGTTCGCTGCCGGACCTGTTGCCGCCGTTGGTCATCTTCCTGGTGGTCATCGGCTCGATCTACGCCGGTTGGGCGACGCCCACGGAATCGGCGGCACTCGGCGTACTCGCCGCCGTGGGCTTGACCCTGGTCCATCCGGCGAACCGGCTGGACCTCGCCAGCCTGCGCCAAGCGGTCGAGGGCACGGTGCTGACCTCGGCGATGATCCTGACGATCCTGGTGGCCGCCTATTTCCTCAACTTCGTCATGGCCTCGGTTGGCCTCACCCGCCAGGTCAACGCGTTCGTCACCACCCTGGGTCTGACCCCGTTCGAGACCCTGATGTTGATCGTCCTCTTCTACCTCATTCTCGGCATGTTCATGGAAACGCTGTCGATGATGATCACCACGGTGCCGATCATCACGCCGATCGTGGTGAGCCTCGGCTACGATCCGATCTGGTTCGGCATCTTGATCATGCTGTTGATCGAGACGGCGATGATCACGCCGCCGGTGGGCATCAACCTGTTCGTGGTGCAGGGGGTGCGCGGGCGCGGGCAGTTGCACGACGTGATGCTGGGCGCGCTGCCGTTCGTGGTGACGCTCCTGGTGATGATCGCGGTGCTCATCGCCATGCCCGGCCTCGCGCTTTGGCTGCCCAACCTCTGAGGCGAGGCGAGAGCACCCGCTCAGCGCCGACGGTGGCGATGGCAACGGCGGCGGAGACCGGAAACGCCAGGAGGGTGGCGGGAACGTTGCCCAGCGCTGCGGCCCCGAGGTGGATGGTGAGCACGAACGACGTCAGCGCCACCAACCCCATCCGCCCCCAGCGAAAGACACGCTCGCCACCTTCGGCTGGAAGCCGAAGCTTCAATTCGAGGGTCAAGAAGATCATCGCCACGGGCATGGTGAGAAGGGCCGCCGTCACCCGTTCGCCGAGCGCGTCGGCGGCGTAGGTCACGAACGCCACGAACAGCCCTGCCTGGATCGCGCGGCCGAACGGCGGCCGCCGCCGAAGGCCGCGTGGACGCGGCGCCGCCGGTGCGCCGGCGAAGGTGAACGGCAGGATCAGGTGCGAGGCGACGAAGGCCAGCGCGAACAGAGCGAGCGACCAAGGCGGCGCAAGCGTCGACGACGTGACCACGAGCGCCGCGATCGCCCAAGCGCCGACGCCCGCGATCAGCAACGGCGCCACCCGGAGCTCGGCGAACCAACGGCCGATCACGACCATGAAGACGAGCGTGGCGACGAACGTCAGCACCGCGTTGGCGGCGGCCTGGGTGAGAAACGGGGTCGACTGCTGCAACGCCAGGAAAAAGAAGCCGGGTCCGACGACCACTGGAAAGCCGATCGAGGCAGCCGCCACCACCGGCGGTGCGCGCTCGATCAGCACCGCCATCATCAGCACGAAGCTACCGGTCGCCACCGCCTTGACCACGATCGCCAGCACGAACTCGAGCATCGGCATCACTGACGGGCGAAGGGGCGGTTGGCGGTGTGGTTCGCCTCGGCCGGGCAAGTCGAGGAGGCGCTCGGCGCGCGGCGCCCGAAGGGTCGGCGCCAACGTCGCGTCCGATCGCTGCCGGCTCGCATCGTGGTCCGAGGCCGGGACGGCGAGGCACGGTCCGTCGATGGGCGGCTGCCCGTTCGCTGCCTCGATGCACGGGCCGACGCCAGCCGCACGAACGAGCGTGTACGAGCCGCGGTGCCGGCGTGCCGCATCATGGTGCGTCCGGTCGGCGGCGGAACCTTCACGCGACGAGTTCGCAGCATCGCTTCCCCTCGCCGCCCGCCGCGAGCCGGCCCGACGCCTCCAGGTCGACGGCGACGCGCTGCGGACGGCTCACTCGTGCGGGTGGCGGTGGATGGGGTCGACCCAGTAGACCTCTTCCGGCGGCTCGACGGGGTCGACGTCGTCGAGGTTGACCACGACGGCCTCGTTGTCGGAGCGCACCAGCACGCATTGGAGCGGCTGGCCGGGATCGGCGTTGATCTCCTGGTGCGGCACGTAGGGCGGCACGTAGATGAAGTCGCCCGGCCCCGCCTCGGCGACGAACTCCAGCCGCTCGCCCCAGCGCATCCGCGCCTTGCCCGAGACCACGTAGATCACGCTCTCCAGGGCACCGTGGTGATGCACCCCGGTCTTGGCGTTGGGCTCGATGGCGACCGTGCCCGCCCAAATCTTCTGCGCGCCGACGCGGGCGTGATCGATGGCCGCCTGGCGGAACATGCCGGGCGTCTGCGGCGTGTTCGAATCCAGCCGGTCGCCCTTGATCACCCGCACCCCGTCGTGCTTCCAGCGCGCCTCGTCGGCTCGATCGGTCATCCTCTTGCCTCCTGCTCGTGCATGGATGGCCCCGGTAGCGTGGGCTCCACCCGGCGGTCGTAGGCCTCGAACCCGCCCGCCGCGTAGTTGGCGAGGGCGCGGGGATGGTCCAGGTCGCAGGTGTGAAGCCACACTCGCTCGGGTCCCGTCCGCCATGCTCGCGCCGCGATCTGCTCCAAAAACCAGCGGCCCAGACCCCGCCCGACCACCTCCGGCAGCAGCCCGAAATAGGCGATCTCCACCTCGCCCGCGCGACGCCGGTCCAACTCGCCATAGCCCGCCGGCACGCCGCCCTCGGTCAACAGATGCACCTCCACCTGCGGGTGGTGGATCACCGCCCTGAGGTCCGCGTCGCTCAGGCGCAGCCGTGCCTCCCAGAACCACCCCTCGCCAACCGCGCCGTAGAGATAGCGATAAAAGCGGACCGTCGGCGCGTGCAGACGCTCGATGCGGAAGGCGGGGCCGGGCCAGGTCCGCGTGGCCCTGAGCGGCCTGCGCATCTCCAGATAGGTGACGACGGTCGTGCGCGGGGTCTCGTGATGCACGGCTCAGCCCGTGGCCACGGGCGTGTCGGGCTGACTGCCCCACTCGGTCCACGAGCCGTCGTACAGAGCCGCCTCCGTCCGGCCGATCTCGTGCAGCGCGAGGTTGAGCACGGCCGCACTGACGCCCGAGCCGCAGGTGGTCACGATGGGCCGCGTCACGTCCAGCCCGGCCGCCTCGAACGCCCGGCGCAGCAGATCCGGCGGCAGCAGCGTGCCGTCCGCGGGATCGATCAGGTCGCCGAAGAACAGGTTGAGGCTGCCGGGGATGTGCCCGGCGCGAAGGCCCGCGCGCGGCTCCGGCTCGCTGCCGGCGAAGCGCTGGGCCGAGCGGGCGTCGATGACCTGCTCGGCCTTGCTCGCCACGTTGCGGCGCATCTGGTCCAACTCGCGCAGCAGCAGCGTGTTCTGCCGCGCCGTGAAGTGCCGCTCGGTCGGGCCGCGCGCGAGGTCGTCCACGGGCCTCCCCTCGGCCTGCCACTTCGCGAGGCCACCGTCGAGCACCGTCACGTCACGGTGCCCGAACAGGCGGAACATCCACCAGACCCGCGCGCTCGCGCAGAACCGGTTGGAGTCGTAGACGACGATGCGCGACCCATCGCCTAGTCCCAGCTTGCGCACGCGGGCCGCGAACTTGGCTGCCGAGGGCACCATGTGCGGCAGGCTGCTCGTCTCGTCGGCCACGTCGTCGATGTCGAAGTACACCGCCCCCGGAAGGTGGGCCTCGGCGAACTCCGCCTTGGGGTCGCGGTTCTGCGCCGGCAGGCACCAGGTCGCGTCGACCGTGCGCACGTCGGGGCTTGCCAGATGGTCGGCGAGCCAAGCGGTCGAGACGAGGGCGGAAGCCATGGGTCAGTCCTTTCGCGCGCCCGCCTCAGGCGAGCCAATCCGGGGTGGGCAGCCCCTTCTCCCGCAAGAAGGTGGGGTTGAAGAGCCGGCTCTGATAGCGGGTGCCGTAGTCGCAGAGGATGGTCACGATGGTGTGGCCCGGACCGAGCTCCTGCGCCACGCGCACGGCACCGGCGATGTTGATGCCCGACGAGCCGCCGAGCACCAACCCTTCCTCGCGCACCAGCCGGAAGACGATGGGCAGGGCCTCGGCATCGGTGATCTGGAACTGGCCGTCCGGCGTGAAGCCTTGGAGGTTCGCGGTGATCCGCCCCTGGCCGATGCCCTCGGTGATGGAGGTGCCCTCGGCCTTCAATTCACCGTGGGCGTAGTAGTGGTAGAGCGCCGCCCCCATCGGATCGGCGAGGTAGACCTTCGCGTCGGCGTTGCGCTCCTTCAGGGCCATGCCGACGCCGGCGAGCGTGCCGCCCGTGCCGACCGCCGAGACGAACGCGTCGACCCTGCCGTCGGTGTCGCGCCAGATCTCTGGGCCAAGGTTCCGGTAGTGGCCGTCGCGGTTGGCGACGTTGTCGAACTGGTTGGCCCAGATCGCCCCGTTGGGGTCGCTCTTCGCCCGCTCCTCCGCCAGCCTTCCCGACCACTTCACGTAGTTGTTCGGGTCCTTGTAGGGGACGGCCGGCACCTCGATCAGCTCCGCGCCGCACAGCCGGAGCATGTCCTTCTTCTCCTGGCTCTGCGTCTCGGGGATGACGATGACGGTCTTGTAGCCCTTGGCATTGCCGACCACGGCAAGGCCGATGCCGGTATTGCCCGCCGTGCCCTCGACGATGGTCCCGCCGGGCCGCAGGAGGCCCTTCGCCTCGGCGTCCTCGATGATGGCGAGTGCCGCCCGATCCTTGATGCTGCCGCCGGGGTTCAGGAACTCGCACTTCCCCAAAATCTCGCAGCCCGTCTCCTCCGACGCCCGCTTGAGGCGCAGAAGCGGCGTGTTGCCGACGAGATCGACCAGTGAGCTTTCCATCCCTAACCTCGCGATGATCGCCCGCGGAAGCTAGGCGACGGTGCCGGCGGCTTCAAGCCGCGGCAGCCGCCCACGGTGCGGGTCCTAGGGCAGGCGTTGTCGGGTGACTTGTCAGCCCAGCGGCGCGCGCCTTCGGCTCGTCCTCGCGCTGGCACGACAGAAAGACGTCAGTCACGGCAAGCTCCGGTCACCCGCCCGACCGTCATCTTCCAACCACGTCCGCGACGCACGTCCGGACCGAGCACGGGCGCGCCCGGCCGTCCGCTCGCCCCCATGGCTCTGTACGCTTGAACGGGCGCCGTTATGGTGGGTGCGTCTCGGTGCGGGCTCGCTCGCGCGGAGCCGACCGCTTTTGGCTCATCCCGTGGTCGAACGCAGCCCTCGGTCGGGGCCGTGTCGAGGAGCCCCGTCATGCCGCCCGCCCTTTGCCTCGCTCCCATGGTTGCCCGGTTGGAGGGCGGCGGGGCCGCCGCCTGGGCGGTAACGGCGCGGGGCGAAGCGGCCAAGGCCCGGGGCCGACGCATCGTCGACCTCGGCGTCGGCGATCCGGACTTCGCCACGCCGCCTCGGGTGGTGGCGGCGATGGAGCGCTCGGTGCGCGCCGGACGCACGCACTACGCGCCCGCCGAGGGCGAGCCGGCCCTGCGCCGGGCGGTCGCGGTGGACGCAAGGCAACGGCTCGGCGCCGAGGTCGACCCCGCCCAGGTGCACGTCTTTCCGGGCGCCCAGTGCGCCCTGTTCGCGGCCCTCGTGTGCACGGCCGGGCCGGGCGACGAGGTGGTCCTGCTGGCGCCGACCTACACGACCTACGAGCGCTGCGTCCTCGCCATCGGCGCCGTGCCCGTCTCGGTGCCGCTCGATGCGGTACGCCACTTCGCCCTCGACCTCGACCGGGTCGCCGCGGCCCTCACGCCCCGGACCCGCGTCGTCATGGTCAACAGCCCCGGCAACCCGTCCGGCGCGGTGTTCGCGGCCGGCGACCTCGCCCGCCTCGCCGAGCTTTGCGCCGCGCGCGGCATCTGGCTGCTGTCGGACGAGGTCTACGGCAGCCTCGTCTTCGACGGCCGCCACCACTCGCCCCTCGCCGCACCGGCCGGTGCGGCCTGTACCATCGTCGTCAACTCGCTCTCCAAGTCGCACGCCATGACCGGCTGGCGCATCGGCTGGACCATCGCCCCCCTGCCCGTGGCCAAGGCGCTCGGGAGTCTGTCGTCGTCGCTGCTCTACGGCGTCAACCAGTTCGTCCAGGACGCGGCGGTGGTGGCGCTCGAGGAAACCGCCGACGAAGCGAGGGCGATGACCGAGCGCTTCCGCGCCCGGCGCGACGTGCTGCTCGCGGGTCTCGAAGGGGCTGCGGGGATTGAGGTGCATCGGCCGGCGGGCGGCATGTTCGTCATGGTCGACATCGCCGCGACGGGGCTCGACGGCATCGCCTTCGCCGACGGACTGCTCGACCACGAGGACGTGGTGGTGGTGCCCGGCGCCGCCTTCGGGCCGAGCACCCGGTCCTGCCTGCGGGTCGGGCTGGTGGCCGACGAGGCGACGCTGGCGGAGGCGGCCGAACGCCTGCGCCGCCACGCCGCGCGCGTCGTCGGGCGCGCCTAGGGCATCTCGGGCGGTAGCGGCAGCAGCCGGTAGACCCAGGCCTCGCGGCCATCCTCCAGAACGACCCGGAACCGCTGATAGCGGGCACCGGTCTCCTCGTAACGATCCAGCCGATAGAGCCCGGCGCGGTCGACGGCGAACAGGCGCCCGTCCACCATCGAGTCGGCGTCCGGCAGCATGTCACGCCCTTCCCGGCGCCAGCCCTCGAGGCGCGCCGGCGCGGATGGGACGGGACGACCCACCACCACCAGCCGCACCAGGGGATTGGCGAGGGTCGCGTAGCCGAACACGTGGTGGGGCCCGTCTTCCTCCGGCAGCGGAGCTGCCTCCTCGGTAAGCGGCGGCAGATAGATCGGCGCGTACCGTACCATTCCCACCGCGCCGAGCAGCATCACCAGCCCGACGAGCGGTACGATCATCCAGCGACGACGGCGGTAGCGGGTCGGAACGGGCGGGAACGGCATTCTCGTCTCGAGCGGCGGTCGATAGC
>JBJHBG010000007.1:0-54249 GCA_050485385.1 Geminicoccaceae bacterium
GCACTACACCGAGCAGCTGATCGAGGTCATGCGGTTCAAGAACACCGCCTTCCGCGACTTCCTCGACATGCTCTCCCACCGCTCGATCTCGCTCTTCTACAGGGCCTGGGCGCGCAACCGGCCGACCGTCACCTACGAACGGCGGCACTTCGGCGGCGGCGCAACCGAGAGTGACGACCTCATCGGCCGCATCCTTGGCAGCCTCGTCGGGCTGGGCACGCCGGCCGTGGACGATGCCGTCTGCGTGGCCGGAGGCGACCTCCACCGGCAGCAGCGGATGGCGGCGACGGGCGCGGATCGCCAGCTCCAGCCCGTCGATGTCGCCAGGCATCACCACGTCGGTGAACAGGAGATCGAATGCCGTGTCGGCCTCCAGCAGTTCGAGGGCACGGCGGCCGGTCTCGACGCTGACGACCTCGTAGCCGAGGCTGCGCAAGAGGCGTGCCGTGTGCTCGCGGACCAGGTCCTCGTCCTCGACCAGGAGGACACGTTCGGGGCCGCCGAGCGGTATCGGCTCCGTTGTGGGCGACGGTGCCTCCGGCTGGGCCTCCAGGGTGCTGCGCGGCAGGTACAGCCGCACCGTGGTGCCTTGGCCGGGCGTCGAATCGAGGTCGATGTGCCCCTGCGATTGCTTGACGAAGCCGAACACCATCGAGAGGCCGAGCCCGCTGCCCTCGCCGACGTCCTTGGTCGTGAAGAACGGCTCGAAGATCTGCTCGACCATGTCGGGGGCGATCCCGGTGCCGGTATCGCTCACGGCGATCATCACGTAGGCGCCCGGCCGCACCTCGCTGCCCAGTGTCGAGGCCCCCTCGCCGAGTTCGACGTTGGCGAGGACGATGGAGAGCTTGCCACCCTCGGGCATGGCGTCGCGGGCGTTGATGACCAAGTTGAGGATCACGCTCTCGAGCTGCGCCGGGTCGACCATCGCCGGCCAGAGGCCCGGCTCGACCGCCGTCTCGAGTTCGATCCGCTCCCCCAACGGTCGGCGCAGGAGATCGCTCATCCTGACGATCAGGTCGTCGAGCCGCATCGGCTTCGGATTCAGCGGCTGGCGGCGAGCGAAGGCGAGCAGACGGCGATTGAGGTCGGCGCCGCCCTCGGCCGCCTGACGGATCATCGTCGCCAGCCTGACGAGGTCCGAGCCAGCCGGCAGGCTCCGCTCCAGCAACTCGGCATTACCCAGGATCACCGTCAGACGATTGTTGAAGTCGTGGGCGATGCCGCCGGTCAATTCGCCGATCGCACTCAGTCGCTCGGACTGGGTGAGCGTCGCGGCCAGCCGGCGCTCGCGCAGCATGCCGCCGACGTGCGCGGCCACCGCCTCCAGCAACGCCGCCTCGTCGGCGACCGGGTCCGGCCCGAGCAGCGGATCGTCGGGCAGTCGCTCGCGGTAGCCCAGCTCGATCGAGCCGACGACGACGTCGCCACGGCGGATGGTGGCGCGGATCGAAGCGACGGGCAGCCGCCAGCCGGGCGATTCGTGCTCGCGGCCCTCCAGGACGACGCGGGCGACGGCGAGGTCGGGATGCGGCAGCGACGCCGCCAGCAGCGCGGCGACGTCGCTGGCGACGGCGCCGACCGGGCGCGACCGGTCGGCGGTCAGCCGGACCACTTCGTAGAGGCAGCGCAACTCCTCCATCCGCCGCCGCAATGTGCGTTCGGCGCGGCGCCGGTCGGTGACGTCGCGAAAGCTCACCACGGCACCGCCAAAGTCGCTGCCCTCCTCGCGCAGCGCGGCACAGGCCAACTCGACCGGAAAGTGCGTACCGTCGCGACGGACCAGCGCACCCTGGTCGATCCGGCGGGTGACGCCGTCGCGCAGCGTCTCGGCGAGCGACCGGCCGGCATTCTCGCCGGCGCCGGCCTCGAGGATCGCCGGTGCGCCGCTATGATCCCAGCCGAGCATGCTCGCGGCCGCGGCGTTCTGGCGGCGAATGCGGCCGTCGAGGTCGACCACGCAAATACCGTCGGCGACGGTGTCGAGGATGAGTTCGGTCTCGTGACGAGCGGCTGCCAGTTCGCGCACCAGGAGCCGCCGCTCGATGGCGAGCCCGATCGACTTGGCGACGAAGTCGGCGAGCGCCAGCATCGACGGCGGAAAGGCGCCGGCGTCGTCGGCCCCGTGGGCGATCACCAGTGCCCCCAGTTCGCGCCCCGACGGTAGGCGCAGCGGCACGCCGAGCAGTTGCGGTTGGCGGGCGTCGCCGTCTTCGTCGAACCGCAGTAAAGCAGGTCCGTCGAGTGCCGCAGCCCGCGCCGCCGTCGCGGGATCGCCGATCCGAGGAAAGTCGGCCCCCTCCGGTCGAGCGACGATACGCCGTCGCGTGCCGTCGGCATCGGTCAGCCAAGCCGCTCCCGCCGCCGCGCGGCCCGCGATCATCAGGTGCCGGAGGATGCGGCCAACCATCAGGTCGACGTCCTCGTCCTCGATCGAGCTTTGGCAAACCGCGGCGAAGCTCGCCATGGAGGCCCGCATCGCTCGGATGGCGGCCTCCAGCTCGGCGAGTTCCGGCGTGGGTGCGTCGAGCGGGGCCGTGGTCGTGCCGAAGTCGAGGCGGGCCACGCGGTCGAGCTCGGCCGCGAATGCCTCGACCGGCCGAGCCACGAGCCTTGCGGCAAGCCACAGCAAGGGAACGGCTGCGAGCATCGCCAGTGCGAAGCCCTGCAACAGCTGGCTCCGCAGCGCTTCGGGGCCGGTGGCCATCGCGGCGCGGGGGGCGGCCATGACGAACGCCGTTCCGCCCAGTCCGAGCGGCACGACGGTCCCCAGCCAGACGCCGTCGTCGGCGTCCAGCACGCCCTGGAATGGGGCGGGCTCGGCGCGGAACCGGTCGGCCAGCCGGGCGACCACGGGTGAGCCGAGATCGGCGGCCGTGGGCAACTGCTCCGCATCCGCCGCCAGCATCGTCCGGAACCGGCGACCGAGCACCGCCTCCAGGCGTTCGGTATCGGCAAATGCGAGAACGCCGCCCTCACCGTCGACGATGGCGGCTGCGGTCATCGGGACGGGCTGGCCCTGCGGCAGGCGGGCGGAGAGGTCCCAAAGTGCCAGGTCGACGCCCGCCACCGCTCCCGACGGCGCCCGCCGCGCCGCGGTGATGCCCGGCTCGCGGGTGGTGAAGAAGACATACGGCGCGGTGATGACCGTCACGTCCAAGGCACTTGCGTCGCGGAACCAGGGACGCTCGCGCGGATCGAATCGATGGTCCGCCTGCTCCCGCTGGGCCAGGACCTCGAGTGCCGGATCGAGGAAGTCGAAGCGCGCGCCGCTTGCATCCGACCACTGCGCCAGCCAAGCGGAGCCCGCCGGCACTGCCATGCTCTCCGCCACGGCCGCGACGGGGCGCAGCAGCACGAAGGTGCCGTCGGGCCAGCCGACATAGGCGGCGGAGATGCCGGGTACCGCGCGCAGGACGGCGGCGAGCACGTCGAGGCGGGCGGCGCGCGCCTCCGCATCGACCGCCTCGACGAGGTCGCTCAGGGCGAGGGCTTCGGCGCCCGCGCGGGCGGTCTCCTGCAGTCGGTGCAGTTCCTGCAGGGCGAGGTCCGCACTGGCCTCGAAGGCGGTCGTGACCGCTCGATCCACCAGCGCCTGCGAGCCGCGGCCCGCCATCGCCGTGAGCCCGAGCGCCACGAGGAAAAACAACGTGAGGAACAGACCGACGATCTGCCAGCGGAGGGGCAGGCGGCGCAGCCCGAAGGCCGACTTCGCCAAGGGGCGACGACGCCGCACATGCATGGAATGGCAGCTCCTCTCCGGCGCGAGGCTCCACCGTCGTCCACGCGGCGATCACCCAATAGGAAAGATACCCGCTAGAACTGCGGGTAGCAAGTTCGCGCGAGAGGCGAAAATCCAGGTTGAGCCCGCAGGCTCTCAGCGCTTGTCGAGGACCGATCCGGAGCCGATGCGGATGCCGGTCAGGCGACGCGCACCCGCTCGGTGGCGCTGATGCTCCGCCCGTCCTCGTGGTACCAGACGAAACGGAACTCGGTCGTCTCCTCGACCCGTGCGTGGAAGGTGAGGGCGGGGTTGGCCGAGGTGCCGTTCCTCAGGTCGGCCTCGAAGAACGGCTCGCCATTCGCCTCGGCGACGAAGCGGACCAGCATGTCCCGCTCGTCCTCCTGCACGCCGGTCAGCATCGGATGGTCGATCAGGGTGCGGATCTCGATCACCTCGCCGGCGCGGGCCGACGACGGCAGCCGCAGGCGCGGCCGGTGGTTCAGGGTGTCGCTCACGTGATGCATCCTCCGACGCTGACCTCGGCCGAGGCCGCGGCGCGCATCACCTTGCCGTCGCTCGTGACGGCGTAGGCGAGCACCGTCTGATCTTCGGCGAGCCGCAGCCGGCCGCTCACCGAGGCCCGCCCGCTCTTGGGGGTGAAGTGGTAGCTGCCGATGCCGGGCGTCGGGTTCCGGGTGGCGAAGAGGTGGATGGCCGTGACGTGGTCGTCCGCCGTCATCGGGCTCTCTACCGCCACCGTGAACGGCACGAAGGCGCCGTTGTCCGCCCGCGCCGGCAGGTCGAACAGGACGTCGCCCTCGGGCGCGTCCACCTCGCCGACCAGCTCGCGGATGGCCTCGGCCACGTCGTCCGGCACCGCTGCCCGCGCGGCGGGGATCGTCACCAGGGTGACGAGGCCGACGCCGGCCAGAAGGACGCTCCGTCGCTGCATGGTGTCTCCTCGCTGGGGCTCAGCCGAAGGCATCGAGCACGATGCTGTCGTACCAGGCGTCGGCATAACGCGCCTCCAGACGCCGCTGTTCCCGCTGTTCCGCCAGCGGCCCGCGCGGCGACACGCCGCCCGAGTCCGGCGTCTCGACGATTTGGCCGTCGGCATCGAGGCGATACACCCCCGCCACCGAGATGCCGTAGTCGTCGCCGACGTGACTGTAGCAGGTGTTGAAGTAGACCGGGTCGGCCGGCGGCGCCTCGCCGCGCATCAGCGCGATCGCCGAGGCCGTCGCCTGCTTCGAGGTCGAGTTGGCGACGTAGCCGGACTTCGGCATGGGCGAGGCGGTGTTGGCGTCGCCGATGACGTGGATGTGCTCGGCGGCCATGGCCTCGAAGGTCAAGGGGTTCACGTCGACCCAACCGGCGTCGTTGGCGAGCCCCGCGTCGATGGCGATGGTCGCCGCCGACTGTGGGGGAATGACGTTGCCCACGTCGACCCGGTGTTCGGTGCCGAACTCGGTCTCGAAGATGCGGGCCGACGGATCGACGCGGACGACCCTGCCGTCGGCGTTGGCCGGCACCCACTCGATCATGTCGCCGTACAGCTCCGCCCAGCCGTCCTGGAACAGGCCCTGCTTGGAGAACGCGTCCTTCGCATCCAGCGCCAAGATCTTCGAGCGCGGCTTGTGCCGCTTCAGGTAGTTGGCGACCATGCTGATGCGCTCGTAGGGGCCGGGCGGGCAGCGGAACGGGTTGGCCGGGATGGCGAAGCCGACGACGCCGCCGTCCTCCATCTCCTCCAACTGCTGCCGCAGGAGCCGGGTCTGGTCGCCCGCGGCCGGCACCCAGGCATGCGGGAAGGTCTCGGCCGCCGCCTCGTCGTAGCCCTCGAGCGCCCCCCAGCGGATGGCGATGCCCGGCGAGAGGATCAGCTTGTCGTAGGCGACGTCGTCGCCGCCCCTGAGGCGCACGGACTTGCCGGCCGCATCGATGGCATCGGCCCAGTCGTGGACGACGTCGACCCCCAGGGCGCGCAGGCCGTCGTAGGAGTGGGTGATGTCGGCCATCTGGCGCACGCCGCCGAGGACGAGGTTGCCGTAGGGGCAGGTGACGAACGAGGTCTGCGGCTCGATCAGCGTGACCGTGACGTCGGGATGGTTGATCCGAGCAAAACGCGCGGCGGACGCCCCACCGAAGCCGCCGCCGACGATGACGAGCCGGCCTGCGGTCTGCGCGCGGAGCACGTTGGGTGCGGCGACGCTGGCGGCTCCGGCCAGCGCCAGGGTGGTGAAGCTGCGACGGGTGTGACGAAGCATGACGCCGCTCCTCAACGCTTGTTGGAGAAGTAGTCGGCGAGCACGGCAATCTCCTCCGCCGTGTAGCCGCGGGCGATGCGCCCCATGATCGTTGCGGGGCGCTCGCCCTCCCGGAACTGCTCCCAGACGAGGATGAAGTCGTCGCGGTCGTAGGCGGCAATCCGCGGCACGCGACCCATGCCCGCACCGTCCTGGCCGTGGCAGCCCGCGCAGGCCTGGGCGAGAAGCGGCGTGCGGTCGTCCGCAGTGGCGCTCGACGGCAGGGCCCAGCAGGCAGCGACCACGGCGGCGAAGGCGAGGGGGCTTGTCGTTCTCGTTGGCATGGTCGAGACACCCGCACAAAAAATGGCGTCGCGGCCGGGACGGCCACGATCAACCCCAACGTACTAGGTGGTGCCCGATTGCGCTTCAAGGCCATGCGCTCGCGGCTGTACGGTTTGGGACGGGCTGCGTGCCGGACCCGGCGCCGGTGGCATGGTCGTGCTGTCGGACGGGCGCTCTGGGGAAGGATCGTCTACCGGTCAGCAGGTGGCGGGTCGAGACGGAAGGCCGGGCGCAGCTTGGTGCCCAGCCAGTTGCCCGGCAGCGCTGCCGCAAGCCAGAGCCAGCCATGCAGGCTGCCCGACGCGACGCCCGAGAAATAGGCGCTGATGTTGCAGCCCGTCGCGACGATGCCGCCAAAGCCGAGCAGCAGCCCGCCGACGATCGAGGCCAGCAGGTGCGGCAGCGGGATGCGCAAGGTGGGGGCGAAGCGGCCGGCCAGTCCGGCGGCGAGGCAGGCCCCAGCCATCAGGCCGACGATCATCACCGTGTTCACGTCGACGAGGAGTGGCCGGTAGAGCGCTGCCACGCGCGTCGGATCCTCCCAGTAGGGCCAGAAGGCGGGATCGTCGATGCCCAGCGCGTCGGTGGCGAAGGAGCCCCAAAGGGCGAACGCCGTGGTGATCGCCCAGGGCCGGCCGGCGACGACGACCGTCAGCGCATTCAAGAGCGCGAGCGCCAGGGCGGCGTAGGCGTAGGGCCAGGGACCGGTCAGGAACGAGGTTCGGGGGCCGTGGAAGATCGGCTCGACGGCGCCGTGCCGCGCCCGCTCGTACCGCGTCAGCAGCCACCAGAGCGCGGCGAAGAGCGCGAGTTGGAGGCCGAGTGCCGGCAGCAGGCCGAGCGTTGCCGGCAGCGAGATCGGCGGCGGGGCCGGTAGGCTCGTCCAAAGCGGTGCGGCGAACGCCGCGAGCGTGGCGCCGACGACGAAGAAGAGGAGCGTCAGCGCCATGCGGGTGGAGCCGCCGCCGGCGGTGTAGAGTGTGCCCGAGGCGCAGCCGCCGCCGAGCTGCATGCCGATGCCGAACAGAAAGGCGCCGAGCGCCACCGCCAAGCCCGGCGCGAAGACGAAGCCCCGGACGGGCTGGCCGAACACCGAGCCCGCCTCCAGCAGCGGCAGGACGATCAGGATCGCGAGGCCGAGCATCAGCAGTTGGGCGCGGACGTGGGCGCTGCGGCCGCTGCGCAGGAAGGTGCGGAAGCCGAAGGTGAAGCCGAACGCCGCGTGGTAGAGGGCAATGCCGAGCCCGGCGCCGATCAGCCACAGGAGGCCGAGCCGCCAACCGGTCTCGAGGGCGAGATAGAGGCCGCCGGCCCCGACGAGGGCGAGGCCGAGGCCGACGACGGGCCGCTGCGGGACGGCGGTTGCGGGCGGATGGGCTTCCGGGGCCTGCTCGATGGCGGAGGTCACGTCATCTCTCCCGGAAACGATCGGCGGCGCCCCTTTTCGGCAGAAGCGCGTCGAGGTCAAGCGGCAACGGTGCCGCTCAGGTGAGCGCGCGCACCACCATGTTGAGGCCGAGGAGCAGGAGTGCCACGAAGAAGATCCGGCGGAACCGCTGTTCGGACAGACGCCGGCGGATGCGCCGCCCGGCCTCCATCCCCAACAGCGCCGGCAGGACGGCAAGGCCGGAGAGGACCATGAGGTCGGCGGTCAGTAGGGCATTGTGCGTCAGGCCGGCGCCGAGCGCGATGGTCAGCGCGAAGAAGATCATGCCCAGCGTCTGGATCAGCTCGTCGCGGCCGAGCCGAAGGGCCTGCAGATAGATGATGCCGGGCATGAGGAACGCGCCGACCATGCCCGCCATCAGGCCGCCGAGGATGCCCACCACCGGCGTCAGGATCGGCTCCAGCCGACCCGGATGCGGCAGCGGCGGTGCCAAGAGGCCGTAGAGCGCGTAGAACGAGAGGGCGACGCCCAAAAGCGCCGAGAGCAGGCCGGCGTCGGCGCGCGCCAATACCCACGTCCCGAGCCACGTGCCGACGATGGCGAGCAGGAAGAGCGGCCACAGCCGGCGGAGGATCGCGCGCATATGGCCGCCGTCGACCGCCTGCCACGCGTTGGTGACCAGGGTCGGCACCAGCGTCAACGCAATGGCCGGTGCCAGCCCGAGCGTCGGTACCAGCAACGACAGCGTCACGGTCGGCAAGCCGAGCCCCACCGTACCCTTGACGACCCCGGCCAGGAAGTAGATCGCGAGGACGAGTGTCAGAGTTTCCGCGCCGAACACCCGCTATGGCCCGGCGCGGCGCGCGTCGTTACGTGCGGCCTCGCGAATGCTGCCGTCGACCGACCGGTTCGTCCGCCGCGGGGACACGCCTGGGCGTGGCCGCGCGCGTCAGCTCATCAACGAGATATTGGCCGCTGCAAGCTTGCCGCCGCGTCCGGTGACCAGCTCGTAGGAGACCTTTTGGCCCTCCTGGAGCGTGTCGAGGCCGGCTCGCTGCACCTCGGTGATGTGGACGAACGCGTCCTTGCTGCCGTCGTCAGGCTGGATGAAGCCGTAACCCTTGGTGGTGTCGAACCACTTTACGGTACCACTAGGCATGCCAGTCAAACCCTGTTCCGAGATCTTGCTCCGAGCGGCAGCCTGCCGACCCGGAACCTTGGTCGGCGCTAAGGTCACGCGTCATCCGCAAAATGGCTTCCCGAACAATCGTGCATCCATCGCGCCGCCACCGACATTTATGGACGCAGGCGGTGGCGTCGTGCAAGCACGGCTTGGCGCGTCAGATGGACCGACCCCTGATCGTCTCGGCGGCGACGGCTACCGCCTCGGCCGCGCGGCCCTACATAGGGAGGCGCGAACCCCGTTCGGAGACTGCGACAGCCATGCTCATGCGTCCCCTCTCCCGCCTGCTGCTCGTCCTCGCCGCCCTCGCGCTGCTGCCGCCGGCCGCCACCGCCCTGCCGCCGCCGGCCGCGGTCGAGGGCGAGGCCGTGCGCTTCGCCTCGACCAGCCCCTTCGGCCTGCGCGATGCGGTGCACGGCCGGGGCGAGCCGGTCGAGGCGCGGGGCCGGCTGTTCCTGCCCGATGCACGCGGCGTGGCGCCGGTCCCGGCGGTGATCCTGCTGCACGGCTCGGGCGGCATCCTCGGCCCGCGTGAGCCGACCTATGCACGCCAGTTCGCGGCCATGGGCTGGGCGACCCTGGTGATCGACGTGTTCGGCTCCAGGGTGGAGCCCGGCACCCGCTTCACCGAGCGGCTGTTGAACGTGACCGAGGCCATGTTCCTCGCCGACGCCTATGCCGGACTGCGCTTTCTCGACGAGCATCCGGCGGTCGACGGCGAGCGGGTGGCGCTGGTCGGCTTCTCCTACGGCGGCATGGCTGCGACCTATGCCGTTCACGACGTGGTGGCGCGCGCCTTCGCGCCCGAAGGCCCCCGCTTCCGCGCCCATGCCGCCTACTACGCCCCCTGCATCGCCCGGTTCGAGGACGTCACCACGACCGGTGCTCCCTTCGCCATGCTCTACGGCACCGCCGACGAGATCGTCGATCCGGCGCGCTGCGCCGAGGTGCTGGAGGACATCGCCAGCGGTGGCAGTCCGGTGCTGGTCGAGGCGTTCGAGGGGGCCGCCCATCAGTGGGACGCGCGCGGTGGCGGTGCCGGGTGGCGCGCGCCGCGCGGCCTCGCCGACTGCAACTTCCGCGTCGCCAACGACGGCCGCGTACGCGACAACCGCACGTTCCTGGCGCTCGACGGCTATCTCGGCCGTAGCGCGGCACTGGCTTGGTGCGCCGACGACCGGGGCTACGTGATCCAGGGCGACCCCGCGACCCGCAGCCGCTCCGACCGGATCTTGGCGGCGTTCTTGACCGAGGCGCTCGCCGCCGAGCCGCACCGCGTCGATGGCTGAGCCGCCGCGCCGCTGCGCGTGGTGCGGCAGCGACGCCGAGTACGTGCGCTACCACGACGAGGAGTGGGGCGTGCCGGTGGTCGACGACGACCGACTGTTCGAGAAGCTGGCGCTGGAGGGCTTCCAGGCCGGCCTGTCGTGGCTGACGATCCTGCGCAAGCGTCCTCGCTTCCGCGCGGTGTTCGAGGGCTTCGCCATCGACCGCGTCGCCCGTTTCGGTGCCGGCGACGTGGACCGGCTGCTCGGCGATCCCGGCATCGTGCGCCATCGCGGCAAGATCGAGGCGACGGTCCACAACGCCCGTCTCGCGCAAAGCTTGCAGGACGAGGCGGGCTCGATCGCCGCCTTCGTCTGGTCGTTCGAGCCCCCCCTGGACGAGCGGCCGGCCCGCTTCGACGACGCCACCCTGCGCAGCCTCACCACCACGGCGGCCGCCGGTGCCATGAGCAAGGCCTTGAAGGCGCGGGGCTGGCGCTTCGTCGGGCCGACCACGGTCTACGCCTTCATGCAGGCGATGGGGTTGGTGAACGACCACCACGAGGCGTGCGACCGCCGCCCCGCCGTGGAGGCCCTGCGCCACAACCTCCGGCGGCCGCTCAGGGCCGCTCCTTGAACGACGACGGCAGCCGCCGCGTCCGCACGGTGCCACGGTCGAACAGGTCGGCCTGATTGCCCCAGCCGTCCCAGCCCGGCCGTGCCTCGCGGGCGAACATCTCCAGATAGGGGCCGTCGACCAGCGCCTCGATCCGGCGGACGACCTCGTCCGGCTTGCGGCTGTGCTCGCGCCGGGGACTCACCACGAGCTTCTTCACCCCGGCGGAGACGCGCTTCGGCTTGCCGCGCGTGGCCAAGAGGCAGGGCTCCGGATTGGCGCGGGTCCAAAACCCCATGCCGGTGAAGAAGTCCCGCTCGGTCAGCATCAGCGCGCCGTTCGCCCGTGGGTTCAGCTTGGCCCAGTAGAAGCCGACCGTCTTGTAGGTGAACCCCCAGGCGCGGACGACGTCGAGCGCCTGCGGCAACAGGGGATCCGTCGCCCACAGGAAGAGCACGCAGTCGGGTGCCGCCCAATCGGCGACGGGCAGGGCGGCGATGCCGGCGAGGTCGAGCGTATCGTAGTGCGCATCGGCGCTGCGCCCTTTGCCGCGGGCCGAGTAGGTGCGGAACGACCAGGGCGGGTCGGCGTAGATGACGCGATAGGTGCCGGCTGCGGCCGGTGGTTGCATGGGACGCTCCCGCGATGGCCCGCCGAGGCAGCACGCCGGCCGTGCCCGGTCAATCTTCAGTTGCGCCGTTTTCCGTTGATTCTTCGGCTTTCGACAATAGTCTACACCTGCGACGGCCTCATCACCCGCCGCACCGGCGTCGGCATGCCCCCCGAACGGGTGACCGACAGGACCGCCGAGGGCGGGCTGGGCCATTTTTCAGGGAGTGAGATGACCATGACCGATACGACGAAGCCGGTGGCGGCAGAGGCCGCGACCCCGGCGAAGGATCGCCGGACGTTCCTCAAGGTTGGCGCAGCGGCAGCGGTCGGCGGCACGGCCGTCGCCTTCCCCAACGTCGTCAGGGCGCAGACCACGCGTTTCACCATGCAGATGGGCTGGCCGAGCGGTGACATCTTCGCCGAGTTCGCCAACGACTACGTCAACATGGTCAACACCATGTCGGGCGGCCGTCTGCAGATCACCATGCTGCCCGCGGGTGCCGTGGTCGGCGCGCTGGAGCTGCAGGACGCTATCGTCGGCGGCGCCCTCGACGGCGCGCACGGCGTGACCGCCTACTGGTACGGCAAGAACAAGGCCGCATCCCTGTTCGGCACGCCGCCCGCCTTCGGCTGGAACGCCAACCAGTTTCTCGGCTGGATGAAGTACGGCGGCGGCCAGGAGCTGTACGACGAACTGGTGCAGGACGTGCTCGGCCTCGACCTCATGGGGTTCCTCACCGGCCCCATGCCCACCCAGGCGCTCGGCTGGTTCGCGCAACCGATCACCAGTGCCGAGGAACTGCGCGGGCTGCGCTACCGCACGGTGGGCCTGGCCGCCGACCTGTTCCAGGAACTCGGCACCGCCGTCACCATCCTCGGCGGCCCGGACATCGTGCCGGCGCTCGACCGCGGCGTCATCGACGCGGCCGAGTTCAACAACCCGTCGTCGGATCGTCACCTCGGCTTCCAGGACGTCTCCAAGACCTGGATGCTCCAGTCCTACCACCAGGACTGCGAGGCCTTCGAGATCAGCTTCAATCGCACCAAGTACGAGGCACTCGACGACGATCTGAAGGCGATCATCCGGCACGCCGGCGAGGCCGCCTCGTCCGACATGGCGTGGAAGGCGATGGCCCGCTATCCGGCGGCGCAGCGCTCGCTGGTGGAGGACCACGACGTGGGCCTCTACATCACCCCGGACGCGATCCTCGACGCGCAGCTCACGGCTTGGGATGCGGTCATCGAGAACAACAGCGCGGAGAACGAGTTCTTCGCCAAGGTGATCGAGTCGCAGAAGGCGTGGGTGCGCGACGTGGTCGGCTTCGACCAGATCAACGAGGCGCCGAAGGCCAAGGCCTACGAGCACTTCTTCGGCAGCCCGCCCCTGCCCGTCACGGTCCTCTGAGCGGGGACTGAACTCGAGAGCGGCACGGCAGCGACGCTGCCGTGCCGCTCGCGTGTCGGGCTCTTGGCCCAAGGCGACCGGAACCATCGTGGCACGGCCATGCAGAAACTGATCATCGCTATCGACCGACTCAACATGTTCGTCGGCAAGCTGTTCGGATGGGCGGTGGTCGTGATGACCATCGCCATCTGCTACGAAGTCTTCATGCGCTACGCCCTGCGGGCGCCGACGGCTTGGGCCTACGACGCCGGCTACATGCTCTACGGCGCCTTGTTCATCATGGCCGGGGCCTACGCATTGGCCACGGCGGCGCATGTCCGCGGCGACGTCATCTACCGGCTGTGGCCACCGCGGGTGCAGGCGAGCATGGACCTGCTGCTCTACCTCCTCTTCTTCTTCCCGGCGGTGATCGCGCTGTTGTACGCCGGTTACAACTTCGCCGAGTATTCGTGGCGTATCGGCGAGCGCAGCAGCGCCAGCCCGGCCGGGCCGCCGATCTATCACTTCAAGACGCTGATCCCGGTGGCTGCCGGGTTCCTCATCCTGCAAGGGCTCGCCGAAGTCATGAGCTGCATCATGTGCCTCATAAACGGCCGCTGGCCTACCCGGGTCGGCGACGTTCAGGAAGTCGATACGGAGGCTGCCAAGGAAATGCTCGGTCAGCCGGTCACCGAGACGGTGACCCGTCGATGAATCCCGAACTCGGCATCGTGATGCTGGGGTTGCTGGTCGTCCTGATCCTCCTCGGCTTTCCCATCGCATTCACCCTCATCGCCATGGCCTTCGGCTTCGGCTACTACGCGATCGGCCCGGCCATCTTCAATCTGTTGGTGCAGCGGACGTTCGGCGTGATGTCGAACCAGGTGTTGATCGCCGTGCCGCTCTTTCTGTTCATGGGCTACATGGTGGAAAGAGCGAATATTTTGGACAAGCTCTTCAAGAGTCTCCAAACCGCTACCAGCGCTATTCCGGGCTCGCTCGCCGTCGCCAGCCTCATCACCTGTGCCTTGTTCGCCACCGCGACCGGCATCGTCGGTGCCGTAGTGACGCTGATGGGCCTGTTGGCACTGCCGGCCATGCTGAACGCCGGTTACGACAAGCGCATCTCCAGCGGCGTCATCTGCGCCGGCGGCTGCCTCGGCATCCTCATTCCGCCGAGCATCATGCTGATCCTCTACGGAGCGACGTCGGGCGTGTCGGTCGTGCGGCTTTACGCCGCGGCGATCTTCCCGGGCCTGCTGCTCGCAGGCCTCTACGTCGTCTACATCATCATCCGGGCTTGGCTGAACCCGGCGCTCGCGCCCAAGCCGCCGAAGCCCGCCGTGCCGCCCAAGACGACGCAGGTCGTCTGGGACTTGGTGACGTCGTTCGTGCCGCTCGCCGTGCTGATCATGGCGGTGCTCGGCGCCATCCTGTTCGGGCTCGCGACGCCGCACGAAGCCGCGGCCATGGGTGCTGCCGGTGCGGTGATTCTCGCTGCCGCTTACCGCTCGCTCAACTTCCGCAAGATCACCGACTCGGTCCACCTGACCGCCAAGTCGACGGCCATGGTCTGCTGGCTGTTCGTCGGTTCCTGGGCCTTCTCGTCGGTGTTCTCGTTGCTCGGCGGCCATAGCGTCATCGAGGGCTGGTTCATGGCGCTCGACCTCGCACCCTGGCAGTTCTTGATCATCGCCCAGCTCATCATCTTCCTTCTCGGCTGGCCGCTCGAGTGGACCGAGATCGTCGTGATCTTCGTGCCGATTTTCTTACCGCTGTTGCCGATATTCGGAGTCGATCCGCTTCTCTTCGGCATCCTGATCGCCCTGAACATCCAGACGTCGTTCCTCACCCCGCCGATGGCCATGTCGGCATTTTATTTACGAGGTGTCGCACCCAAAGGGACGGACTTGATGACCATATTCGCGGGCATCATGCCCTTCTTGGGGCTCGTCTTCGTGGCGATGTTCCTGGTGTACGTCTTCCCGCAGATCGCGTTGGGCCTGCCGAAGCTGCTCTACGGCTGACGTTGGCCGGGCCAGAAGATGGGGGGACGTGATGTCCCCCCGTCCTCTGGCCTAGAGGTTGAGCTGATAGCTTGCGCGGACGAAGCGGTAGCCGTCGTCCTGGCGTTCCACGAAACCGACCGAGGGGAACGGCATGTGGTAGCCGCTGACCGGGATGCGGTCGGCTGCCGCCATGTCGAACACCCGCCGGCGGGTGGCGATGGCTGCCTCCTTGTCCATGTCGAAGCGGACGTGCCACTCCGGGCGCTGCACCGACAGCACGAAGTGGTTGGCGGTGTCGGCCCAGATCAAGAGCCGGCGGCCTTCGCTCTCCAGGTGGTAGATGGTGTGGCCGGGGCTGTGGCCGTAGGCGGCAAGCGCCGTGACGCCGCTCACCACGTCCCCGCCATCGCCGACGAACGTCGTCTGCTCGGCCAGCGGCACGACGTTGGCGCGGACGTTCTGGGCCGCACCCTCGGCGGGCGTGCCGACGCGCGCGTCGTCGGTCCACCAGTCGTACTCGACCGCGTTGGTGACGTAGCGGGCGTTGGCGAAGCGCGGGCGGCCGTCCTCCAGCAGTCCGCCGATGTGGTCGCCGTGGAAGTGGGTGATGACGACGACGCTCACCTGATCCGGCGTGTAGCCGGCGGCGGCCATCGCATTCACGAGATTGGCGGCGGTCGGCTGGCGGGCGGCGGGATTGCCCGTGTCGAACAGGATCAACTCGTTGCCGGTGTTCACGAGCACCGGGGCGAAGCTGTTCTCCAGCCGGTCGGCCGGCAGGAAGTTGGCTTCGGCCAAGGCAGCCACGTCGGCCGGGTCCTGGTCCTCGCCGAAGATGGTGTGCGGGTCGTCGGCGTGGACGTAGCCGTCGAGCAGCGTCGTCACCTCGAAGGCGCCCAGCTGGAAGCGGTAGAAATTGGGCCGCTCGGCCCCCAGCATCGGGGCGGCCGCGTGCGCGGCGCCGATGGAGAGCGGCGACAGGAGTGCTCCGGCACCCGCCGCCATGGCGTGTCGTCGGTCAAGGCGAAGATCGGTCATGACGTCCCTCCCGTAGTGACGGGACGAAGGTAGGGCATGGAGGCCGTGCAGGCGATGGTGGTGGACGAGATCGAGGCCGAGAGCGGCGGCGCGGCCTGGCGACTGGTGACCGACCAGGTGATGGGAGGGGTCTCCCGGGGGTCGTTGCGGCGCGAATGGGTGGACGGGCGCTGGTGTCTGCGCCTCCAGGGTGGCGTGCGGCTGGAGAACGGCGGCGGCTTCGTGCAGATGGCCCGCGACCTGCCACTGGAGGCGCGTGGCTTCACGGCGGTCGAACTGGACGTCAGGGGCAATGGCGAGCTCTACGGCTTGCACCTGCGCACACGAGACACGGTGCGCCCGTGGCAATCCTACCGTCAAGGTTTCGCCGCGTTGCCGAACTGGCACCGCATCCGCCTGCCGCTCGCGGGCTTCGCGCCGCACCGGGTCGACGCCCCGCTCGACCTCGGCTCCCTGCGGCGGCTCGGGCTGGTCGCCATCGGCCGCGCCTTCGAAGCCGACTTGGCCCTGGCGCGCCTCGCCTTCGTCGCGGAACCGATCGCGCCGTCGCGTGTCGACGAAGAACGATAGGCGTCGTTGACGAGGGACGTGGGAGGTGCGGAGGTGAAGCGGCGTGCTGTGTTGACCATGCTCGGGTTGATCGCGGCGGTGCCGCCCTGGCGGGCCTGGGCCGAGGAGCGGCAGCGGGCTTGGCGCGCGCCCCGCGTCGAGCGCGGTTGGGTGCTCGCCGAGGACGACCGCTGATGCTGGTGCCGCTCACCGCCGTCGAGGCACGGGGGCCGTACGATTGCTGCATCGTCGGCGCCGGGCCGGCCGGGATCACCCTCGCTCTCGACCTCGCCGCGCGCGGCAAGCGGGTGTTGTTGTGCGAGGGCGGCGGCTACGAGCGCGACGACGCGTCGCAGGCCGTCTACCGGAGCCGCGTCGTCGGCGATCCCTATCGCGACCTGGAGTTCATCCGCCTCCGCTGTTTCGGCGGCACCTCCGGCTACTGGGGCGGGGTGTGCCGGCCGCTCGATGCGATCGACTTCGAGCCCAAGCCGCACCATCCGCTGGCGCACTGGCCGATCCGCAAACCCGATCTCGATCCCCATCTGGCCGCAGCCTCGGCGAGGGTCGAGATCGGACCGATCCCACCCGACGAGCCGGTCCCCGGCAGCGGTCTGCAGCGCATCCACTTCGCCTACTCGCCGCCGACCCGGTTCGGGACCGCCTATCGCGCGGCGGTGGTGGGGCACGCGAACGTCGATCTCTGTCTCGAAGCGAACGCGATCCACGTCGAGGCCGACGACCGGCGCGTCACCGGCATCCTCCTCGGCGATTTCGCCGATGGTCGTGCAAAGGCGGTGGCATCGACCTACGTCCTCGCCACCGGTGGCATCGAGAACAGCCGCCTCCTGCTGTGGAGCAACGAGGTCACCGGCGGCCGGTTGGTGAAGACCGCGACCAGCCTCGGCCGGTACTGGATGGACCATCCGACCTTCACGCTCGGCGACTTCGTGACCTTCCGGCGGTTCGAGGGTGTCTACTTCTCGCTGACGCCGGACCGGCAGCGGGAACTGGGTCTTCTGCACTGCGGGCTGCGCTTCCACGAGGAGGCGGACGCGCCGGTGGCGGACCTGGTCGACGACCTCGCCGCGGTGGCACCGGCACTGGCGCACTGGGCGAAAGGGCGCCTGCCGCGCCACGACGTCGCGGGCGGTATCCTGCGCGCCGCCTGGGAACAGGAGCCGCGGGCCGCCAACCGGGTCGAGCTGTCCGCCACCGAGGTGGACCGGTTCGGCGTGCCGCGCACGGTGCTGCACTGGCGAAAATCGGCCGAGGACCTCGTCACCGTGCAGCGGACGGCGCTCGACTTCGCGCGCTTCCTCGCCGAGCGCGACGTCGGCCGGGTCCGCCTGCGGGACTGGGTGCTCGGCGCCGGCGACTACCCGGACGACGACGAACTCACCGGCAACCACCACATGGGCGGCACGCGGATGGCGTCCTCGCCGGCCGAGGGGGTGGTCGACGCCGATCTCCGGGTTCACGGTCAGCCGAACCTCTACGTGCTGGGCTCGTCGGTGTTCCCGAGCGGCGGCCACGCCAACCCCACGCTCACCATCCTCCAACTCGCCCACCGCCTCGCCGAGCACCTGACCGAACAGGTTTGAGAACCTCGCTCAGGCCGGCTCGGTATCCGGGTTCCGCCGTTCCACTAGGCGGTGGCCGCGTTCGCGGATGCTCTGGAAAAAGGCGAACAGGGCCGGAACCACGAGGATGCCGATCAGGGTCGCCGTCAGCATGCCGGACATGACGGTGATGCCGATGGACATGCGCGAGAAGGCGCCGGCGCCGCTCGCCAGCACCAGGGGCGTGACGCCGAAGATGAACGAGAACGCTGTCATCAGCACCGCCCTGAAGCGCATGCGCGCACCGAGGTCGGCCGACTCGACGATGGACCGGCCGCTCTCGCGCTGCACCTTGGCGAACTCGACGATGAGAATCGCGTTCTTGGCGGCGAGGCCGATCAGGAGGACGAGGCCGATCTGCGTGTAGAGGTTGGAGCCGAGGCCGGTGAGCCACAGTGTCGCCGTGGCGCCGAGGACCGCGATGCCGGTCGACAGCACGACCGAGATCGGCACGGTCCAGCTTTCGTACTGACCGACCAGAAAGAGAAAGGCGAACACCAGTGCGAGGACGAAGATCCAGACGATCTCGCCCTCGGTCTCCTGTTGCTGGTAGGACAGCGACGACCACTCGTAGGCGTAGCCGTCGGGCAGCACGTCGGTGGCGATGCGCTCCAGCGCGTCCATCGCCGCACCGAGGCTGGAGCCGGGCGCCGCCTCGCCGAGGATCGTTGCGGTGGTGAACTGGTTGTAGCGGCCGACCACCTCCGGGCCGAGCACCCGGTCCACGCTCAAGACCGCGCGCAGCGGCACCATCTCGCCGAACTGGTTCCTGACGTGCAGCCGGCGGATGTCGTCATCGCTGTCGCGGAAGGTCGCGTCGGCCTGGAGCCGGACCTGATAGGTGCGGTCGAACAGGGTGAAGTCGTTGACGTAGGCGCTGCCCAGGTTCTGCTGCAGCATGCGGAAGACATCGGCGACCTCGAGGCCCAGGGTGCGGAGCTTGTCGCGCTCCAGGTCGAGGAAGACCTGCGGGATGTCGGCCGAATAGGTGCTGAAGGCGGAGGCGATGGTCGGGTCCTGGTTGGCGGCGACGAGCATCGCGCGCGCCACTTCGCCCAGCTCCTGGGCACTCTGGCCTGCCCGCGCCTGGAGGCGGAAGTCGAAGCCGGAGGCGGCACCCAGACCGGGGATCGGCGGCGGGATCAGCGGGAACACCTGCGCCTCCGCCAACGCCTGCAGCCGTGGCATCATGTTGCCGACGATCTCGAAGACGATCGGCCGGTCGCCCCAGGGCTCGAGCACGACCACGCCGAGGCCGCCCCGCGCGAGCGTCGTCTGATTGATGATCGAGAAGCCCGGTACGGTGACGTAGTCGGCCACGCCGTCGGTCTCGTCGAGAATGCGTTCCAGCTCCGCCATGAACCGTTCGGTTCGGGCGAAGGCCGCCCCCGGCGGGAGTTGGGCGTCGATCAGGACGAAGCCCTGGTCCTCGGTCGGCAGGAAGTTCTGGGCCAGGCGCTCGTTGATCCACCACACCCCGCCGAAGGCGGCGGTGGCGAGCACGACGGCGACCAGCGAGACCCGCACGAACTGGCGGACCACGAAACCGTAGCCGCCGCGCAGCTTGTCCAGCCCCCAGTTGAACGCGCGGAACGGCAGCGCCGGACGTCGCCGCGGCCGCAGGAGCAGGGCGCACAGCGCCGGGCTGAGGGTGAGGGCCACGAAGGTGGAGATCACCACCGCCACCGACAGCGTCACGGCGAACTGCTGATAGAGCTGGCCGACGATGCCGGGTACGAAGGCAATCGGCACGAATACCGAAAGCAGCACCAACGAGGTGGCGACGATGGGGCCCGTCACCTGCTGCATCGAGCGGATCGCGGCCTCGCTCGCGGAGAGGCCGTCCTCGTCGAGCACGCGTTCGGTGTTCTCGACGACGACGATGGCATCGTCGACCACGAGGCCGATCGCCAGCACCACCGCGAACAGGGTGATCGTGTTGGCGGAGAAGCCGATGGCGTAGAGCACCGTGAAGGCGCCGATCAGGGCGATCGGGATGGTGATCACCGGGATCAGCGTCGCCCGCCAGCTCTGCAGGAAGACGTAGGTGACGACCGTGACGGCGAAGAAGGTCAGGCCGAGGGTGAAGATCAGTTCCTGGATCGTCGCCCGGACGTACTCGGTCGTGTCGTAGACGGTGGTGTAGGCGACACCGTCGGGAGCGAGGCGGGCGAGGGCCGCCAGTTCGGCATCGACCGCCTGGGCGACGTCCAGCGCGTTCGCGCCGGGCTGCTGGTAGACGGCGAGCGCCACTGCCGCCCGGCCGTTGAAGGCGGCGCTGGTGACGTACTGCTCGGCCCCGAGTTCGGTGCGGGCGATGTCGCGCAGCCGCACCAAGCCACCCTGCTCTCCCGAGCGGACGACGATATCGCCGAACTCGACCTCGTCCACCAACCGGCCCTTGGCGCGCACCGAGAGCTGGAGCTGCTGATCCGCACGGGTCGGCGGTGCGCCCACTTGGCCGGCGGAGGCTTCCAGGCTTTGCTGGCGAATGGCACTTGCCACGTCGTCGCCGGAGATGCCCAAGGACGCCATCCGGTCCGGGTCCATCCAGACGCGCATGGCGTAGTCCGAGCCGCCCAGCAACTGCGCCTCGCCGACGCCTTGGATGCGAGCGATGGCGTCGCGGACGTTGAGGTTGACGTAGTTCGACAGGAAGAGCTGGTCGCGCGTCCGCTCCGGCGAATAGAAGATCACGACCTGAAGGAAGCTGGTCGACTGCTTCCTGACGCTCACCCCTTGCTGGACCACCTCCGGCGGCAGGCTCGGCGAGGCCAAGCTGACCCGGTTCTGGACGTCGACCTGCGCGCGGTCGGCATCGGTGCCGACCTCGAAGGTTACTTGGAGCGAATAGGCGCCGGTGCTGGAGCTGACCGAGTTCATGTAGATCATGCCGTCGACGCCGTTGACCTCGGCCTCGATGGCGGCACCCACCGTCGTCGCCACGGTCTGGGCGTCGGCGCCGGTATAGAACGCCTCGACCTGGATCACGGGCGGCGTGATCTCCGGGAACTGCGCCACCGGAATACGGCCGAGCGAGATGGCGCCCGCCAGGGTGACGACGATGGCGAGCACCATCGCCAGCCGCGGGCGATGGATGAAGTGTGTCGAGATCAAGCGGCGTTCTCCCGCACGGTCCGCACCTCGACCCCGTCGCGCACCCGCTGCACGCCTTGCACCACCACCTCCTCGCCCTCTTCCAGGCCGTCGACCACCTCGTAGCTGGCGCGGCCGGCGGCGCCGAGTTCGACCCGGCGCTGTTCGACGACGCCGTCGTCGACGACCAGGACGAAGCGCCCCTCGCGGTCCTGCTGCACGGCGGCGAAGGGCACGACCGGCACGCGCCGCGGCTCGCCGATTTCGACCACCACGTTGACGAACTTGCCCGGCAGGAGGATGCGGTCGGGGTTGGGGAAGGACGCCCGCACCGCCAAGGTGCCGGTGGTCGGGTCGATGCCGGTATCGAAGAAGTCGATCTCGCCGCGCTGATCGTACAGCTGCCCGTCGGGCAGCCGCAGCGAGGCGCGGAAGCGGCCGTCGAGAGGGTTGCCCTCCTCGCCCTGCAACTGCCGTTGCACCGTGACGTAGTCGACGTCGCCGACGAAGAAGCGTACGCGGATCGGATCGAGCTGGACGATGCGCGCGAGGGAGCCGGTCTCGGGCTCGACGAGGTTGCCCACGGTCACGTTGGTGGCACCGATGCGTCCGTCGATGGGCGCCGTGATCCGGGTGTAGGACAACAGCAACTCGGCTTGACGGACGGCGGCGTCGCCGGCGCGCACCTCCGCCTCGGCGCCGTCGAAGCGGGCGCGAGCCTCGTCCCGCTGCGCTTCGGACACGGCTTGGCGGGCCGCGAGCGTCTCCAGGCGGTCCAGGGCCAGCCTGGCCGCCACCACCTCGGCGCGCGCCCGGGCGACGCTCGCCTCGGCGGCGATCAGGTCGGCCTCGTACTGGGCGCTCTCGATTTCGTAGAGCAGGTCGCCCCGCGCCACGGCGTCGCCGTCGCGGAACGCCACGCGCTCGAGAAACCCGCGCACGCGGGCACGCAGGTCGACCTGCTCGATCGCCTCGACCCGGCCGATGAAGGTCTCGGTGGCGACGACCTCCTCGACCTGGATCGCGGCCACGGTCACCGCCGGGCGCGTGTCCTGGGTGGCGTCGCCGGGCGCCGGCTGGGCAAGGATCGGCGCGGAAGCCGCCAACGCGGCGCTGGCGATCACGGCAGCCCATAGGAATCGCATGGCGGCGCCTCGACGTTACTGATGGCGGTTGGGTTTGAATCGGGCCGGAACGTGAGCGCCCACCGAGACGCTGTCAATGCGTCCCCGGGTCATGCCAGGGACAGCCCACCGTCGACCCGCAGCACTTGGCCGGTGATCTGCCGCGCCTCGCGGGACAGCAGGAAGGCGGTCGCGGCGGCCACGTCGTCGGGCTCGGCCAAGCGGCCGGTCGGCGTGGTGGCGGCCGCAGCGGCCCAGGCGGCGGCGTCGAGGGCGGCGTGGCCGCCGTCCTTGCGGGTGTAGCCGGGGGCGACGACGTTGACCGTGGTCCCCGTCGGCGCGAGCTGGAAGGCGAGGGTGCGGGCGAGGGCCTCGAGTGCGGCCTTGGCGGCGGCCGTCGTCGGAAAGATCGTGCCGTTGATGCCGATGTCGTTGGCGACGAACGAACTGGTGGCGACGACGCGGCCCCAGGTCGAGGTCTGGAGGTCGGGCAGGGCGGCTTCGACCAGGGCGGCGAAGGCCTTGGCGTGCAGGGCGAGCTGGCCGTCGAGATCGGCGGCCGTGAACGCACCGAACAGCCGCTTGTCCGCACGGCCGGCGTTGCTGACGAGCTGGTCGACCCGGCCGAAGGCGTCGCGCGCCGCGGCGACGAGGACTTCGGCCGCATCCGGCGCGGTGAGGTCGGCAAGGGCGGTCCGCACCTCGGCGCCAGCGGCACGGGCAGCGTCGGCGCTCGCCTCCAGCCCGACACGGTTGCTGGCGGTGGTCAAGAGCAGGGCCGTCGCCGGGGCGGCGAGCCGGCGCGCGGTGGCGGCGCCGATGCCGGAAGCGGCGCCGGTGACGACGATCACACGGTCGAAGCGGTCGGTCATGGCGGGCCTCCGCACGGCTAAGGGCTCGCCTCGATGGGCGGGCTCGGGCTAGATGTCCGTTCCGCCACGGTCGCCGCCGCGACGCAAGCTTGGGGAGCCGGGTGTGGTCGTTCCCGTGGGCATCGCCGTGCGTACCGAACGGCTCGACGCCGTCGACCTGCGCAGCCTGTGGTGGGCGGCCCCGCCGCTCGCCGTGCTCACGCTCGCCAATGTGCTGTTCGAGTTGGTCGGCGGCGCCTACCTCGAGCACGCCCTCGCCGCGGTTGCCGCCTCGACACCACCGAATCCGCCATCGGCGGCGGCCGTCTCGGCCGGCTTCGCCTGGGCGGCGACGGCGCTCGTCTATCTGGTGGTCGGCACCGGCACGGCCCTTGCCACGTGGCGGATCGTGCAGAGCCGCGTGCGTGGCCGGGCAGCCCGCCCGTTCGGTCGTCTGGCGCTCGCCGTGACCGTGGCCGGTCTCGGCCATCTGCTCGTCGTCGACGGCTTCGCACTGCCGCTCGGCGGCATCTTCCACGTCACCATGACCAGCCTCGACGGAACGGGGCTCCTGGAGCCTTGGCGGCAGGGCGGGGTCGGCTTGATCGTCGGTGCCATCAACGTGATGAGCGTCGTCGTACCGGCGTCGATCGTGACGGCGGCGGCCGCCAGCGCGCTCCCGCCGCGCGACGGCTGGGACGAGGCGAGCCTCGCGCGGCGGGCGCGGCAGGTGAAGGGCGTGGTTGGCGTCGCCGCGGCCTTCATGGTGGCGGGCGTGCTGCACATGGGGGCCTGGACGCATTGGGCCGGTGCCATGCTCGGTGCCGAAGACCTCGACACGCTGGCCACCGCCGTGACGCTCTTTTGGGGCACCACCTTCACGTTGATGATCGCGAGCTACTACCTGCCGGTCGCGAGCGAGCTGCGCCGGCTCGCCGAGCGGGAGATGCAGACCCAGGAGATCCCGACCCGTGCGCAGGCCGGCTGGCTCGCGGATCGCGGGCTCTCCTTCGCCATCACCCAGCAATTGCCGCAGATCGCGGCCATGGCGGCGCCGTTTTTGGCGGGGCCGCTGAGCGAGGCGCTGCGCGCGAGCCTCGGCCCACTCGGCATGTGACGCGGGTCAGCCGGCGAAGCGGTCGTCGTCGGCTGCCGCGGCGGCCGATTCGGCGGGGACCGTCGCCGGTTCGCCGGCAGCGAGGGCGTAGGCGACGTTGCCGCGGGCGAAGGCCCAGGGCGCGTTGGTCGCGCCGAACAGTCGGTTCATGACGTCGGTCGCGGCGAGGCGCGGCGCAACCGACAAGCGGCGGCTGCGCTGGTAGCGGGCCAGCGTCTCGGCATTGGCGAAACGCTCGCCTTCGCCGCGCCACAGCATGGCCAGCTCGTGGACGTCGCCGATGCCGAGGTTGAAGCCCTGGGCATGGACCGGATGGGCGCCGTGCGCGGCGTCCGCGACGAGCGCCAGACGCGGGGCCACGAACCGGTCGGCCTGGAGGATGCCGAGGCGATGGGCCGTGACCGGCGAGGCCAGCGTCATGCCCCGGATGGCCGGCTGGTTCAGGCAGGCGGCGAGTTCGTCCAGAATTTGACGTCCGTCCAGCCGGCGGCGGCGCTGGGTCTGCGCGGGGCCATCGATCCAGCTTACGGCAAAGCCTTGGTCGCGGAGCGGCAGAATGGCGATCGGTCCGGCGGGGCGCAGTTGCTCGACGATGGTGTCGCGGTCGAGACCGTCGCCGGCCATCGCGAAGACGACGGCGCTCTGTGCGAATTCGCTTTGTTTCGCCGTGAGGCCGGCGGCCTCGCGCACGGTCGATTCGCGGCCATCGGCACCGACCACCAGCCGTGCCAGCAGTTCGGTGCCGTCCTCCAGCACGACCCGGCGCTGCCCGCCCTCCAAGCTCAGCGCCGCGAGACGATGCCGCGCGAAGCGCTCGACCGAGCCGACCGCACGGAGCGCCGCTTCGAGGCCGGCGCGCAGGTCGGCGAAGGTGAGCGCGAAGGCGAGCGCCGTGCGGCCGAGGTCGGGCGCCCGGTAGAGATGCTCGACGCCGGTCGCGGTATCGTGAATGCGCACGCGATGAATGGCCCGCGCGCGCGGCGCCAGGGCGTCCCAGAGGCCGAGATCGATCAGTCGGTCCCGCGAGGCTGCCATCAGCGCCACGGCGCGGCCATCGTTCTCCCCGTCGACATGGTGCGTAGAGGGGTCGATCAGCGCCGTGGCCAAACCCTGGTGTGCCGCCGCGGCAGCGGCGGCGATACCGGCGGGGCCTGCACCCACGACGAGGACGTCATACATGGCCGTCATGGTCGTTCCGAACGGTTCGTCCGGAACGACCTTTGTCTAGAGTATACCTTGGGTCAAGAGTTCGGCGTCGGCCGGGTCTGCGGCGCGGCGAAGCAGCGCGGCCTTGAGCTTCTGCAGGGCACGGTGCTCGATCTGCCGCACCCGCTCCTTGCTGATGCCGAGCACCTTGCCCAGATCCTCCAGCGTGCAGGCATCGTCGGTGAGCCGCCGCTCGCGGATGATGGTCTGCTCGCGCTCGTTCAGCTCGGCGATGCTTTCGGCCAGCCAAGCCTGGACCTTGGAGCGGTCCATGGTCCCGCCGACCGAGCTTTCCGGGCAAGGCCGCTCGTCGGTCAGAAAGTCCTGCCACTGGTCTTCGCCGTCGATCGAGATCGTTGCGTTCAGGCTCTGGTCGGAGGCCGCGAGGCGCATCTCCATCGCCTCGACGTCGCTCACGTTGACCTTCAGTTCCTGGGCGATGAAGACGCGATCGGCCTGATCCATGTGCGCCTTGGTGCCGCCCTGGAGTTTGGCGCGGAGCCGGCGGAGGTTGAAGAACAGGGACTTCTGCGCCGCCGTCGTCCCGGTGCGCACCACCGACCAGTTCTTCAGGATGTAGTCCTGCATGGCGGAGCGGATCCACCAAGCGGCGTAGGTGGAAAAGCGCACGTCGCGCTCGGGTTCGAAGCGCGCGGCCGCCTGCATCAGGCCGACGGTGCCCTCCTGGACGAGGTCGCCCATGGGGAGGCCGTAGTGCTTGAAGCGCGACGCCGTCGAGACCACCAGCCGGGTATAGGAAGCGATCAGCTCGTGCAGGGCCTCCTCGTCGTCGTCGTTGCGCCACCGCCGCGCCAGGTGAAGCTCGTGTTCGCGGGTCAGGAGCGGGGCGTTCATCGCTTGGCGGATGAACTTCCTGTTCGCCCGCTGGCTGTCGGGGGTGTCCAAATAGGCCATCGTCGACTCCACGCACGGTCCTTTGGTGTTAGGTACGCAGGGTCGCAGGGGCCGGATCAGTCGTGGCTCGTTGCAGCCTCCAAGAGCCGGTCGAGCGCCGTCGGATCCTCCCAGACGACCTCGATCTCCAACACCTCGACCCGCGTGCGTACGGCAGCCGGCAGGCGAACCGCGTCCTTCGCCGTGGTGAGGGGCACCGCATCCAGGCGGCGCGCCTCGCCGAGTACGGCGTCGAGGTCGGCGGCGGTGAAGGGATGGTGGTCGGCAAACGCGCGGCGGCCGACCACCGCCGCACCCAACGCTTCGGCGCTGGCAAAGGCCTTGGCGGGCCGGCCGATGCCGGCAAAGACGAAGACCCGCCGGCCCCGCAACCGCCCGGCACTCTCGGCCGTCGGCGTCAGCCGGCAACGGAGCCGGGGGCGAGCGCCGGTGTCGGCCGGCAGTCCCTTGCCGTCGCCCACCTCGACCACGGCGTCGCTTCGCCCGAGCGCCCGCGCCAAGGGCTCGCGCAACGGTCCGGCCGGCACGATCCGCCCGTTGCCGAGGCCGGTCGCGGCGTCGACCACCAGGACGCTCAGGGTTTTTTCCAGCGCGGGGTATTGCAGGCCGTCGTCGAGGACGATCGCCTCGGCGCCGGCGTGCACCGCCGACCGCGCACCGGCCAGCCGGTCGCGGGCGGCCCAGGTGGGCGCGGCCCCGGCCAGCAGGAGCGCTTCGTCGCCCACGGCAGCCGCGTCGTGCCGGCGGGGATCGACCGCGACCGGGCCACGCAGTCGGCCGCCGTGGCCGCGGCAGAGGCCGTGCGCCGCGATGCCCTGACCTCGCAGTCGGTGGAGGACGTCGAGCACGATCGGCGTCTTGCCGGTACCGCCGACGGTGGCGTTGCCGACGCAGATCACCGGGACGCCGACGCCCCTCGGCGCGGAGAGGCGCCAGCGCAGCCAGCCGAGTCCGGCGTAGACCGCTCCCAGCGGGGCCAGGATACGGGCCGGCCAGCCATCCTCCTGCCAAAAGCGCGGCGCGTCCATCACCGCTCAAGCCTCCAGATGATGGCGGATCGCCGCGACCGTGCGGGCGATGGTGGCGCCGGCGTCGGCCGTGACGCGTCGCGCCGCCGCCGCCGCTTCGGCGCGCGCCGTCGGATCGTCGAACCAATGGGCGAGGTCGTGCCCGAGCGCGTCGGTCGTGGTGACGCGCGCGGCGCCCGCCGCGATCAGTCGCGCCGCTGCGTCGGCGAAGTTCGTCATGTGCGGACCGAACAGCACGGGCCGACCGAGCCGCGCCGGCTCCAGGGGGTTCTGCCCGCCGTGCGGGATCAACGAACCGCCGACGAAGGCGATGTCGGCCAACCGGTAGAACAGCCCCAACTCGCCCATGGTGTCGGCGACGACGAGGCCGGTCGCATCGTCGGGCGGATCGCGGTCGCGGCTCCGCCGACGGACGTCCGGGCGGTCGAGCGCCGCCACGATGGCGTCGCCTCGCTCCGGGTGTCGTGGGACGAGGAGGGTGAGGAGATCGGGCCGCGTCCGCCGCAACGCCAAATCGGCGGCCGCGATCCACCGCTCTTCCGGGTCGTGGGTGCTGGCGGCCACCCAGACCGGCCGTTTCCCGAGGCTTTGCCGCCATGCGGCCAACGTCGCGTCGTCGACCGGCAGCGGCGCCGCCGCTTCCTTCAGATTGCCGGGCATCTCCACCCGTGCCGCGCCGAGCGCGCGCAGCCGCGTCGCGTCGGCCTCCGTCATCGCCAGAATGGCGTCGAAGCGGTCGAGCATCCAGCGCGCCACGCCCGGCAGGCGCTGCCAGTGCCTGGCCGTGCGGGCGGACATCCTGGCATTGAGAAGGAGGCGCGGTGCGGGGGCCTTCGCCAAGAGCATCGGCCACAGTTCCTGCTCGACGACGAGGGTCGCGTCAGGCCGCCAATGGCCATGGAAGCGGTCCCAGGCGGGGGCCGTGTCGAACGGTGCGTAGGCGTGGCGCGCTCGCGGCGGCAGGCGCTCCGCCAGGAGGTCGGCGGCGGTGCGCGTCACCGTGGTCACCAGCACGTGATCGGCGGGCGCCTGCGCCAGCCAAGCCTCGATCACCGGTAGCACCGACAGGCTCTCGCCGACGCTCGCCGCGTGCACCCAGAGCAGCCGGCCGGTGGGACGGAGCGTCGTGTAGTAGCCGAAGCGTTCGCCCTGCCGCGCCGGATCCTCCTTGCCGCGCGCGAGCCGGCGGCGTTGGTAGCGACGCAGCGCCGGCGTCAGCAGCCGACCGAGCGCGCCATAGGCCCCGAGCCACACGTTCAAGCGCCGTCCTTCGCGCGGGCATCGGCGAGCGCCGTCAGACGGTCGAGTTCACCGGTGAGCTGCCGGCGAAACCTCTCCAGCCCGGCGGCGTCGCTGTCCTTGGGCACGCGCATCGGCGCACCAGCGATGAGCACGCCACGACTGAACGGCAATGGCACGAGCAGGCGGTCCCACGAGCGTGCCCGCCAATGCGGCCGCACCGAGCCGGTCAGCGGAATCACCGGCGCCCCGGTTTGCCGCGCGAGAAAGGTCGCACCGGGTTGCACCTCGCCCGCCGGACCGCGCGGGCCATCGACGGCGATCGCCATGCAGGCGCCTCGGGCGATCTCGGCCCGGGCGATGCGCAGGACCTTCGCGCCGCTCTTGCCGGTCGAACCCCGTATCGGCGGGATCCCCAGTCGGTCGAGAGCGCTGGCGATCAGTTGGCCGTCGCCGTGCATCGAAACCATCGCGTAGACCGGGCGGTCGCCGCCGGCCATGTCCTGAAGCCGTCGCCAAAGCCTCGGCACCAAAATCAGTCGCGAATGCCAAAAGGCCCCGATCGCCGGCTCCCCGCGCTCGAGGATGCCGCGCGTTTGCGAATCGGCCTCGATGCGCCAGCGGCCGGTCGCCGCCAGCGCGCGAACGAGGCCGGCGATGGCGACGCCGAGCGTCGCGGTGGCCCAGGGCCGATGCAGGAGACGTTGGCGGCGCGGCAAAGGGTTGGGGCCTCACCGCTGACCGAGGTCGCGCAGCGAGCGGACCGCCACCGCGATCATCGACAGATCGACGGCGCCGGTCGCGTCCACCTCGGCAGCGAGGCGTTGCTGCCGCCGCCGCGCCGAGGCGCTCCGCTCGAGCCAGGTCTCCACCGCCGCCGCCGGATCGCCGTCCGGTACCACGCCATCGCGGAGCATGGCGGCGGCAAGGCGCCGCTGCTCGCGGAACAGGTCGTCGGCCAGCCCGGCCGCAGTCAGGCGGTCCCAGCGCGTGCGGATCGGCACTTGGTCGAGCCAAGTGCGGGCGCGCCGCATCGACAGCGCCGCATCGAGCGCGAAATAGGCGCGGGCCGCCACCTCGATCGAGGTGCCGACCTCGCTCGCTACCTCGATCACGTCGCAGGCCGCCATGAAGTAGGGCAGGGCCGCGAGCCGCGGTGCCAGATCGTCGGCGAGCCCGGCCCGGCGACAGCGCTCCACCTCCTGCCCGAGCCGCTCGGCGTCGCCGTCGGTGAGGCTGGTCGGCAGGGCGGCAACGACGGTGTCGATGCCGGTGCCGAACCGCTCCACCGCCTCGGCGATGGCGGTGTCGGCGGGCAGTCGCCCGAGGAACCAGGCGGTGCCGTCCATGGTGACCTGCCGGGCCCGCGCCAGGAAGCCGATCTGCTCGGCCGCCGACGCGCCGTCCAGCCGCTCCACCGCCGACCACAACGGCAGCATGCGGAAGGCGTCGCGTGCCACCACGTAACAGCGGGCGATGGCGTCGATCTCGCGGCCGGTGGTGGCGGCGAGTTCGTTGGCGAAGACGTCGAGCCCGCGGTTGATCAGGCTGTTGGCGAGCCAAGTGGCGACGATCTCGCGGCGCAGCCCATGCGTCTTGATCTCTTGCGGGAAGCGCCGGCGCAGCGCCTTCGGGAAGTACTTGGCGAGGTCCGCCTCCAGGTAGGGCTCGTCGACCACGGTCGAGGCGAGCAACTGGTCGTAGAGGGCGTTCTTGGTGTGTGCGAGGAGGACGGCCATCTCCGGGCGGGTCAGTCCGCGCCCCTCCTTGCGCCGTTCGGCCAGCTCGTCGTCGCTCGGCAGCAGGGCGAGGCCGCGGTCGAGCACGCCGTCGCCCTCCAGCCGGTGCATGAGGCCGATCTGCGCGTCGAGGTAGTCCGCCGGCATCGACTGGGAAATCGAAAGGGCGAGGTTCTGCAGGATGTTGTCGCGCAGGCACAGCCATGCCACGTCGTCGGTCATCTCGGCCAGCAGTACGTCGCGCTGCTTCAGCGTGAGGTCGCCCGCGCGAACCACCTCGCCCAGGAGAATCTTGATGTTGACCTCGTGGTCGGAGCAGTCGACGCCGGCCGAGTTGTCGATGAAGTCGGTGTTGAGCCGGCCGCCCCGCGCGGCGAACTCGATGCGCCCGGCCTGGGTCATGCCGAGATTGCCGCCCTCGCCGATGATCTTGCAGCGCAGTTGGTCGCCATCGACCCGAACCGCGTCGTTGGCGCGGTCCTCGGCCTCGGCGTGCCGCTCGAACGAGGCCTTCACGTAGGTGCCGATGCCGCCGTTCCAGAGCAGGTCGACCGGCGCCAGGAGGATGGCCTTGATCAACTCGTTGGGGGCGATGTTGGTCTCGCCGATGCCGAGCGCGCGCTTGGCGTCCGGCGAGAGCTGGATCGACTTCGCCGTGCGCGGCCAGATGCCGCCGCCGCGACTGATCTTCGACCGGTCGTAGTCGTCCCAGGACGAACGCGGCAGCTCGAACAGTCGCTTGCGCTCGGCGAAGCTCGTCGCCGCGTCGGGTTCCGGGTCGACGAAGACGTGGCGATGGTCGAAGGCGGCGATCAGCCGGGTATGCTCGGAGAGCAGCATGCCGTTGCCGAACACGTCGCCCGACATGTCGCCGACGCCGACGCAGGTGAAGGGCTGCTTCTGGCAGTCGCGGCCGATCTCGCGGAAGTGCCGCTTGACCGACTCCCACGCCCCTTTGGCGGTGATGCCCATGCCTTTGTGGTCGTAGCCGGCGGAGCCACCGGACGCGAAGGCATCGTCGAGCCAAAAGCCGTAGGACTTCGCGACGTCGTTGGCGATGTCGGAGAAGGTGGCGGTGCCCTTGTCGGCGGCGACCACCAGATAGGGGTCGTCCGCGTCGTGGCGGACGACGTCCGGCGGCGGCTCGATGGCGCCGGCCTTGCGGTTGTCGGTGATGTCCAACAGGCCGGACAGGAACAGGCGGTAGCAGGCGATCGCCTCCTCCTGGAGGGCTTGGCGGTCGCCTTGGGGCGGGCGCTTGAGGACGAAGCCGCCTTTGGCGCCGACCGGCACGATGATGCTGTTCTTGACCTGCTGCGCCTTCATCAAGCCCAGCACTTCGGTGCGGAAGTCCTCCCGCCGATCGGACCAGCGCAGGCCGCCGCGGGCGACCTTGCCGCCCCTGAGATGCACGCCCTCGAAACGCACCGAGTGGACGAAGATCTCGAAGGCCGGGCGCGGCTCCGGCATGAGCCGGATGCGGCGCGGATCGAGCTTGATCGAGACGTAGGGCTTGGGGCTGCCATCGGGCCGGCGCTGGAAGGCGTTGGTGCGCAGGGTGGCCAGGATGACCTCGCGATAGGCGCGGACGATGATGTCCTCGTCGCGGACCTCGACCTGCTCCAGCAGTTCGCCGATCTCCGTCGCCACGGCGTCGACCGCCGCCGCACGGTCGCCCCCGAAGGCCGGATCGAAGCGCGTCTCGAACAGCTTGGCCAAGCGTTCGGCCAGCTTCGGGTGGTGGGCGAGCGTGTCCTCGATGTAGGACTGGCTGAAGGGAATCTTGATCTGCTGCATGTAGCGGCAATAGACGCGCAGTACCTGGACCTGGCGCGCGTTCAGCCCGGCGAGCAGGACGAGGCGGTTGAAGGCATCGTCCTCGACCTCCCAATTCCAGATACAGGCGAACGCCTCCTGGAAGCGGTCGCGGATGCGGTCGAGGTCGAGCGCCGCGCCCTGCGTCACCACCATGCCGAAGTCGTGCATCCAGAAATGCCGGCCGCGACGGTCGCGGATGGCGTAGGGCTGCTCGTCGATGACCGTGAGGCCCATATTGGCGAGCACCGGGAGCACCGTCGCCAGCGGGATCTTCTCGTCCGCCCGCAACAGCTTGAAGCGCAAAAGGTCGGAGCCGGGCTCGATCGGCCGGTAGAGGCTCATCGCCAAGCTGACCTTGCCGCCGGCGAGCCGGTCGAGGTGCAGGAGATCCGGCACGGCGAGGCGCGGCGGCACGTTCTCCTGGTAGCCGGCCGGCATGGCGCCGCCATAACGCTGGTAGAGCCGGTTGCCCTCGGCCTCGCCGATGGCCTCGATCAGGGCGGCGCGCAGCCGGTCGCTCCAGGTGCGCGCGAGCTCCGTGAGTTCCCGCTCCAGCGCCGCAACGTCGACGGGCTGCACCGGCTGCCCGGGCGGCGTGCGGACGGTGAACAGGATGCGAGCGTGCAGGTCGTCGCCGACCCGCGTCTCGAACTGCACGTCGTCGCCGCCCAGGGCCTCGACGAGTGCGGTCTCGAAGCGGTGGCGGACCTCGGTGTTGTAGCGCTCGCGCGGCACGAACACGAGACAGGTGGCGAAGCGCCCGAACGGGTCGTGGCGCAGGAACAGCCGTAGCCGCTGGCGATCCATGAGGTGCAGGATCTCGCGCATCGTTCGGCCGAGGAACGCCTCGTCGGCCTGCAGGAGTTCGTCGCGCGGATAGGTGTCGATGATGTTGAGCATCGCCTTGCCGTCGTGCGACGCGGGCCGGACGCCTGCGGCCTTCATCAGCCGGGCGACCTTGAGGCGGATGAGCGGGATGTCGCCGGGCGTGCGGTTGTACGCCGAGGCCGTGAACAGGCCGAGAAAGCGGTGCTCGCCGACCACCGTGCCGTCGGCCGCGTAGCGCTTGACACCCAGATAGTCGAGATGCCCGGAGCGATGCACCGTGGAACGGCTGTTCGCCTTGGTCAGCACCAACGGCGTCGACGGGTCCTGCGCGCGCGCCCGCACCTCCGGCGGCAACTGAGCGAACGTCTGCGTCTGGGCGCGATGCGACGCCTTCAGAATGCCGAGCGAGTGCTGGTCGTCGCGCGTGAGCGCCAGACCGTCGTCGGCTTGGTGCAGGCGGTAGCGGCCGTAGCCGAGGAAGGTGAAGTGGTTGTCCGCGACCCAGCGGAGAAAGGCGACCAGTTCCTGCGCCTCGGCCGGTTCCATCGCGCCGAGATGCGGCTCCAGATCGGCGAGCGCGTCGTCGATCCGGTCGACCATCGGCCGCCAGTCCTCGACTGCGAGCGTTACGTCCCGGAGCACGCTCTCCAGTTGTCCGCGCAGGCGCTCCAGCCGGTCCGGGGCGGCGATGCGGTCGACCTCCAACCGGATGAAGCTCTCCGCCCGATCCTCGCCTTCGGCCGCACAGTCGAGCAGGCGGCCCGACTGGTCGCGGGCGACGTGCAGGATCGGATGCACGAGGAGGTGAAGGGCCAGCCCCTCCAGCGCCAGGGCGGCAGTCAGGCTGTCGACGAGGAACGGCATGTCGTCGGTGACGACGGTAACGACCGTGTGGGTCGACTGCCAGCCGTCCCGCTCCAGATCGGGATTGTAGACCCTGAGCTTCGCCTGTCCGGGGCGACGCTCGTAGGCCAGCCGGTAGTGGTCGAGGGCCGAGCCGTAGAGATCGAGCGGATCGTCGGCGAGGATGTCCGACGGTGCGGCCCCGCGGTAGTAGAGGCGGACGAATCGCTCCGCCTTGGCAGCCTCCGCCGGTTCCAGTCGCTCGCGCAGTCGTTCGGTCAGCTCGTCGAAGAGGGCGGCAGTGCGCGCCTCCACATCGGTATCCATCGACGCCTCCCCCCGCGCGACGGTTGCCCAGCGGCCCGAGGCATAACCGCCCGCGACGACGCTGGCCAGAGAGGCTTGCGCCCGCCGGCGCTCATTGCGCCGCGAGGTGCGACGCGCCGCCGCCGCCGGCCGCCATCTCCGGCGGCAACCCTCCGGCGGCCTCGGTGCCGACGATGACCCGGCGCGGGGCGAACTTGATGCCGGCCGCGTGGAACGCCTCTTGGATCTTGGCGTAGGCGTGGCGCCGGAGCACGAACTGCTGACCCGGGCGGCAAACGTACTTCACCGCGACGATGAACGCGCTGTCGTCGACGTCGACCACACCTTGCGACTTCACCGGCTCCAGGAACTGGTCCTTGAACTCGGGATCGGCGGCCAGTTCGGCGCCGACCTTCTTGATGGTCTTGCGCACCAACTCGAGATCGACGTCGAGCGGGACGCGCAGCATCAGCTTGATCTTGACCCAGTCGCGGCTGTGGTTCTGCACCGTGCCCATCGAGCCGAAGGGGATGGTGTAGACGGGCCCGCGGTGGTGGCGCAGCCGAACCGACCGCAGCGAGATCTTCTCGACCATCCCCTTGCCGGCGCCGCAGACGATGTATTCGCCGACGCGAAAGGCGTCCTCCATCAGATAGAAGGCGCCGGTAATGATGTCGCGCACCAGCGTCTGCGCGCCGAAGCCGATGGCGAGGCCCACCACGCCGGCCCCGGCCAAGAGCGGCCCGATGTTGACGCCCAGCGCGGACAGGGCGGTGAGCCCCGACATGGCGACGATGACGGCGAAGGCGGCGCTTTGCAGCACCGGTAGCAGCGTTTCCAGCCTGGAGCCCTTGCGCCCCATGGTTTCGCCGAGTTCGCCGCCGGCCCCGTCGGTCTCGGCGGCGGCGCGGGCTAGCGGCCCGTAATACTCGATGATGGCGCGGACGCCGCGCCAGAGTGCCCAGCCTACCAGGACGGCGGCACCGGCGTGGAACAGTGCATAGGCGATGCGGTCGCCGACGTTCGGCGAGCCCGCGAACGGGTCGGCCCCCCAGCTCCGGGCGATCACGGCGACACCCAACAGCAACACCACGCCCTTGAGCAAGGCCGGCAGGGAACCGCTCAACATGAGCCCGCCGCTCGAACGTTCGGTATCGTCGGCGGCTGGCGGGCGGAACCAGGCGGTGATGCCGCCGATGACGAAGGGCAGGAGGATGAGCACGGTGAAGGATGCCGTGCTCGCGGCCGGATCGGCCGGCATGTCGGCGCCGAACTTCTCGCCGGCGAGGGCTACGACGCGCAGCACTGCGACCGCGCTGTAGAGGATGTGCCAGTTGCGGGCGAAGGCGCCCACGAGGAGCGGCTGCGGCTCGCCGCGACCGGCGCCGAAGGCGTGCTCGATCAGCCCCGCCATCGGCCGGCGGACCCGCCAGAACAGACCGACCACGGCGACGACGATGCCGATTTCGGCGAGGAGCACGACGAGCGGCGTGGCGGGGTTGGTCGGCATGGCGGCGACGAAGGTGTCGGCCAGGATGCGGATCGGCAGGATGGTCAACAGCGTGATCAGGCTCGCCCGCCACACCAGCGCCGCCTCGTCGTCGCTCACCGGGGCCAGCCGCCGCTCCGGATGCGTCGGGGCCATGATGAAGCGGGTCAGCGCCAGAAGTCCGAGAACCCGGGCGACGGCAATGACGAAGATCCCGAGCAGCGTACGGCCGGGGGCGTCGTCCTGCGGTAGCGCCAGCGCGCCCAAGGCGAAGCCGACGCCGATGAAGGCGGCGATCGCCAGCAAATCGCGGCCGAAGGGCGGCAGTGCCAAGCCGAGGCGACGGCGGAAGTCGCCGGGCGCCTCGCCGGTCGAGGGCTTGGCGAAGGCACGGCGGAGGCCGCCTTCGACCAAAAGTCCGAGCGCGAGGGCAACGACGACGACGACGAAATGCCAGGGCGTGAGGTAGATCGCGAGCAGGTTGCCGAACCGGGCGAGGGCCGTGGGCAGCGCGGCTACCGCAGCATCGAAGCGCGTACCAACCTCGGCCAGCGCGCCGTAGTCCATGATCGGTGCCGCGGTCTCGGGCGCAGCCGTTGTCGCACCGGCCGCACCCAGGGCTTCCAACACCTGCGCGCGCACCGCCGGATCGAGATCGGCCGGCAGGGTCACGACGATGCCGTCGGCGCGGGCCGAAGCGAAGGTTACCAACAGCGCCAGCACGGCCAGCGCCGCGCGGACGACCGACCGCGTCAGCAAGAGTGGTGCGCCCGAGAGGATTCGAACCTCTGACCTTTGGTTCCGGAGACCAACGCTCTATCCCCTGAGCTACGGGCGCCTCGGCGGCTCTATAGCGCATGCGCCGCCGAGGGCAAAAGGTTTCGCCGGCTCACGCGGCCTTGCTGCGGCCGGTGAGGCGGACGAACACGGTTTCCAGGTCGGCCTCGGAGGTGGCGAGGTCGGTGATGGTGAGACCCGCGGCGGCGATGGCGGCGAGCAGGTCGGCGACCCGCGTACGGCTCGGCTGGTAGTGGACGACCAGGCGGCCCGCGCCGTCGAGCGAGAAGCCTAGACCCAGGAGTGGCGCTGGGATCGCCTCGAGCGGCTCGGCGAGGGTGAGTGTCAGCGTCTTGTCGTCGAGCTGGCGGACCAGCCGGTCCTTCGTGTCGCATGCCACCACCCGGCCGCGGTCGATGATGGCGATGTCGTCGCAGAGCTCTTCCGCCTCCTCCAGGTAGTGAGTGGTCAGGACGATGGTCACGCCCTGCGCGTTGAGCTCGCCCATGTAGTCCCAGAGCTGGCGGCGGAGGTCGACGTCGACCCCGGCGGTGGGCTCGTCGAGGATGACCACTTCCGGGCCGTGGACCAGCGCCTTGGCGACGAGCAGGCGGCGGCGCATGCCGCCCGACAGCGAACGGGCATAGGCGTCGGCTTTGTCGGCGAGCCCGACCTTGTCGAGGATGTCGGCGGTGCGCCGTTGGGCCTTGGGTACGCCATAGAGGCCGGCCTGGAACTCCAGCGCCTCGCGCGGGCTGAAGAAGGCGTCCAGGTTCAGCTCCTGCGGGACCACGCCGATGGCGCGACGCGCCCGTCGTGGGTTGCGGTCGGGATCGATGCCACAGATACGGACGTCGCCCGCGTCCTTGTTCACCAGGCCCGCGAGGATGTTGATGAGGGTCGACTTGCCGGCGCCGTTCGGGCCGAGCAGGCCGAAGATGCCGCCGCGCGGCACGGTCAGGTCCACCCCGTCCAGGGCGCGCTTGGCCGGCTGGCCCTTCTGGGCACGATAGGTCTTCTGCAGGCCGCGGATGTCGATCGCGGGGGCGGCGACGGTGGCCATGACGCTCCTTCGGTTTTTGGCGGTGGCTGCGGGTGGGCGCTGGCCCGCCTTGTAGCTCCGACCTCATCCGCTACACTAGCGGCGATCTCTTCGAGGAACGACGTCGATGGCGCATGGCGAGGACTTCTTCCTGGTGAACGACCGCGAGGTCGTGATCACGCGGGCGTGGCACGTGGCCTGCGACGGCGGCGGCGGCGCGCTCGGACATCCCGTCGAGTACATCACGCTGGCGAGGGGCGGCCAGGCGGTCTGCAAGTATTGTGGGCGGCGCTACCTCCACGCGACGCATCCGGAGGCCGCGGCCGTGCGCGCCGAGGGGCAGCCCTACGCGCCCTCGGCCGCGGCCTGACGGCATCGGGCCATGCGCCCGATGCACCCCACGATCTTCGCCTACATCCGGGCGCACAGTTGGCGCCAGCAGCTCTGCATCCTGGCGCTGACGCTCGTCTCGCTGCCGTTCTTCTATCTGTGGGTGGAATTGCCGAAGCGGATCGTCGACGACGCGCTCGGCGGCCCGCCCGGGCCGCGCCAGCTCTGGGGGCTGGAACTCACGCGGCTCGACTACCTGTTGGCGCTCTGCCTCCTCTTTCTCGCCCTCGTCCTGGTCAACGGCGGCTTCAAGTACGTCATCAACGTCTATAAGGGCATCGTCGGCGAGCGCATGCTGAGGCGACTTCGCTACGAGCTCTACCAGCGCATCCTGCGCTTTCCGCCCGCGCACTTCCGGGTCATGAGCCAGGGTCAATTGGTGCAGATGATCAACGCCGAGGTGGAGCCCCTCGGCGGCTTCATCGGCGATGCCTATTCGCTGCCCGCCTATCAGGGCGGCATGCTGCTCACCATCCTCGTCTTCATGTTCGTGCAGAACCCGCTGCTCGGCATCGCTGCCGTCCTCTTCTATCCCTTGCAGATCTGGCTGATCCCCAAGCTGCAACGGCAGGTGAACCAGCTCGGCCGCGCCCGGGTACGCCAGATGCGGGTGGTGGCGGAGCGCATCGGCGAGAGTGCGTCGGGTGTGGTCGACATCCGCGCCAACGCCGCCCACGGCTACGAGGAGGCCCGTTTCTCCGACGAGCTGGGCAAGGTATTCTTCATCCGTTTCTCGATCTACAAGAAGAAATTCTTCATAAAATTCTTGAATAACTTCTTAGCACAATTTGCGCCTTTCCTTTTCTATTCGGTCGGCGGTTATCTGGTCTTGCAGGGTGAATTGACCATCGGCGCGATCCTGGCGGTGGTCGCGGCGCACGAGAAGCTGTCGGCGCCGTGGAAGGAACTGCTCACCTACTATCAGTCCATGTGGGACGCGATGATCAAGTACGAGCAGGTGGTGAGCCAGTTCGACCCGCCGGGCATGCTCGCCGAGCCCGAAGGCCAGGAGGCGGCCGATCTGACCGTCGCGTCGCCCCTGCAGGCCAAGGGCCTGAGCGTGGTCGACGAGGATGGCGATCCGGTGCTGGAGGGGATCGACCTGGAGATCGACCTGCCCGCGCACGTGGCGGTGACCGGCAGCCCGGGCTCCGGCAAGCAGGCGCTGTTGCAGGCGGTGGCCGGGCTCCGGCCCGTGGCCGCCGGACGCTTGCAGTTGGGTGCCGTCGAGGTCGCGAAGCTGCCGGGTTCGGCGCTGGTGCGGCACGTCGGCTATGTCGGCAGTCCGGCGCAGGTGTTCGGCGGCACCGTCAAGGAGAACATGCTCTTCGGCGTCAAGCAGCATCTGCCGGAAGCGGCCAAGGACGGTGGTAGCCGCACCGAGCGCGACTACGACGAGGCGCGGGCCGCCGCCAACTCGCCGTTCGACAGCAGTGCGGACTGGGTCGACTACGCGGCCTGCGGCGTCGAGGACGCGGCGGGGCTGACCTTTTGGCTCGCCGAGGTGGCGACGCTGGTGGGGTTGGATCAGGACCTCTTCGCCATGGGGCTGCGCGGCGATCTCGGCGACGTCGGCGCGGAGCTTTTGGGCGAGCGGCTGCTCGAGGCCCGGCGGCTGATGGCCGAGCGCCGCGCCGCCGACGGCCGCCTCGCCCGCCTCATCGAGGGCTTCGATCCGGCTCGCTACAACACCAACGCGACCGTCGCAGAGAACCTCCTGTTCGGCACGCCGCGCAGCGACGCCTACGAGGTCGACCGGCTGCCCGAGAACCGCTGGGTCATGCGCGTCTTGGAAGAGCAGAGGTTGGACGTGGCCCTGCGGCAGGCCGGCTATCAGCTCGCGGAGACGATGGTCGAGCTGTTCGCCGAACTGCCGCCCGACCACGAGTACTACCGGCAGTTCAGCTTCATCGGCCCCGACGACCTGCCCGACTACCGGGCCCTGGTCGGCCGCATCGCCGCCGACGACGTGGCGACCCTCGGGGACCGAGCGGATCGCCGCCGCCTTCTGGCGCTGCCGCTGCGGCTGATCCCGACCCGTCATCGGCTCGACCTGTTGGACGAGACCTTGCAGGGCCGCATCGTCGAGGCCCGCCACGCGCTGCGCGAGGCGCTCCCGGACGCGGAGCGCGCCAAGATCGCCTTCTTCGATCCGGCCACGGTCAATCCGTCGGGGTCCGTTCAAGACAACATCCTGTTCGGCCGTATCGCCTACGGTCAGGCCAACGCCCAGTCGACGGTCGCCCGATTGGTGGGCGAGCTGATCGACGAGTTGGACCTGCGTCCGGCGATCGTCGCCCTCGGGCTCGAGGCGCAGGCCGGGCTCGGCGGCATTCGCCTGACGCCGGCGCAGCGGCAGAAGGTGGCCCTGGCCCGTGTGCTCGTAAGGCGTCCGGGGTTGCTGTTGCTCGACGACCCGTTGGCGACGCTCGAGCGCGCCGAGCAGGTCGAGTTGCGCGATCGGCTGTTGGACCATATGGGCGGCCGCACGCTGCTCTGGTCGCACCAGCACGAGGACTGGCTGGAACGTTTCGAGCGCGTGGTCGTCCTGGAGAACGGCACGCTGCGGTCGTTCGGGCCGCCGGGCGAGCCGAACCGCGACGCTCGGGCCGCCGAGTGACCACACGAGCAGGAGGGATGCCGAGCCGATGAGTCTCAACCAGGACGTCCAGGCGCTCCGGACCATACCGCTGTTCGCCAAGGTCGACCCGGCGAAGCTGAAGCTGCTCGCCTTTACGAGCGAGCGGCTGACCTACATGGCCGAGGACGAGCTGTTCCACGAGGGCGATCCGGGCGACGCCGCCTACATCGTCATGCAGGGCGAGGCCGACGTGCTGGTGGAGACGCCCGAAGGCCCGCTCCGGGTCGCGAGCGTGGGCCGCAACGACATCGTCGGCGAGATCGCCATCCTCTGCGACGTGCCGCGCACGGCAACGGTGAAGGCCACCAGCGATCTGGTGACGCTGCGTATCTCCAAGGACGGCTTCTTCCACCTCGTCACCCAGTTCCCCGAGGTGGGGATCGAGATCATGGCGGAGCTTGCCGCCCGCCTCCATGCCACCACCCAGCAGCTCACCGCGGCGCGGCGCGAGCGGCCGGCCGCCCCGGGCCGATGAGCCGAGCCGACCGTCTGCGCGACTGGCTGGCCGGCGACGGCGCTCGAATCCGGTTCCTCGAGCGCCTACTCGCCGAACTCGGCGCGCGCTTCGTCGACGAGGGTGTCCCGATCGACCGCCTCACCCTCCACGCCCGCATCCTGCATCCGCAGTTCATGGCGGCACGGCTGCTTTGGCGGCCGGGCATGGCGGAGGCCGACGTCGCCCGCGCCGGGTACGGCCTGGTCGACGACCCGATCTTCCTGCAAAGCCCGGTCTTCGCGCTGTTCGAAGGCGTGGAGGGCCTGCGCCACCGCCTCGACGTGGCGGGTCCGGCCGACCCCTACCCGATCCTCGGCGAGCTGCGCGAGGAGGGCTTCACCGACTATGTCGGCCTGCCGCTCGTCATGTCGACCGGGCAGCGCCTCGCCCTGTCCTTCGCCACGCGCCGGCCGGGCGGCTTCACCACCGACGAGTTGGTGACCATCGACGCGGTCATGCCGACCCTGGCGATGGCGGCGGAGATCCGTATCGTGCGCCGGCTCGCCCGCACGCTCGGCGAGACCTATCTCGGCCAGCGCACCGGCAGCCGGGTACTCGACGGCAATATCCGTCGCGGCGACGTCGAGCGGATCGACGCGGTCGTCTGGTTCCTCGACATGCGCGGCTTCACCGCCCTCGCCGACAGCATGGCGCAGGACCTCCTGATCGACCGGCTCAACCGCTTCTTCGAGGCGTTCGGCGAGCCGGTCTTCGCCGTGGGCGGCGAGATCCTGAAGTTCATGGGCGACGCCATGCTCGCCGTGTTCACCGAAGCCGACGCCAGCGGGGCGGCACTCGACGCTGCCGAGCAAGGCTTCGCCAACCTCGCCCTCCTGAACGCGGCGTTGGCGGCCGAAGGCCAGCCGCCGATCGACTGCGGCCTCGCCCTACACCGGGGGGCGGTGAGCTACGGCAACATCGGCACGCCCGGCCGGCTCGACTTCACCGTCATCGGCCCGGCGGTGAACGAGGCGGCCCGGCTTCAGGCGCTGGCCCGCGATCTGGGCAGGAGCCTGGTGCTGTCGCCGAGCTTCGCCGCCGGCTGCGGCCGCCCCGTGCGCTCGCTCGGCCAGCACGCGGTGCACGGCCTCGACCGTCGGCTGGAGGCGTTCGAGCCGGCATGAGCGAAAAGCCCAAGGACCTCGACCGCCAGCTCGTCCTCTTGATGGAAGGTGCGGGCATCGACCGCGTGATCGACGTCGGTGCCAATCGCGGCCAGTACGCCGCGAGGCTGCGCCGTGCCGGCCATGCGGGGCCGATCCTCTCGTTCGAGCCCCAGCCCTGCGCCCACGCCGCCCTGCTCCAGGCGGCGGCCGATGACGGCGTGTGGGAGATCGGGCCGCGCTTGGCGCTCGGCGCCACGGACGGCACCGTGACGTTGGAGATCGCTGCCGAGGACGACATGAGTTCCCTGCGGCCCCAGACCGACGCGCTGCGTCGCCTGTCGCCGAGTTCGGCCGTGGTCGAGCGCGTGCCGGTGCGGCAGGCGCGGCTCGATGCCCTGCTGGCGGCGGAGCCCGGCGAGCGTCTCCTCGTCAAGCTCGACGTCCAGGGCGGCGAGGACGCGGCGCTCGACGGCATGGCGGCGTTGTGGCCGCGGGTGCGCGCCGTGCAGTTGGAGTTGGCGCTGAGCGTGCTCTATGCCGGCGAGTGGCGCTACCTCGAGACCTGCCGGCGGCTGGAGAGCTTGGGCTACCGCCTGGCACTGGTGCTGCCGGGCTATTTCGACGGCAAGGTCAGGCGTCAGCTCCAGTTCGACGGGGTGTTCGTGCGCGACGGCGCCGACGATGCTTGACCCCTTGGTCCGGCGCTGGATCGACGGCCCGCTGGATGCGGCGGGACGGCGGCTCGCCGCCCGTGGCGTCGCCGCCGACACGATCACGCTCCTGGGCTTCGCCCTCGGCATGGCCGCCGCCGTCGCGATCGCCCTCGAAGCCTACGCTGCGGGCTTGGCCCTCTTCCTGCTCAACCGCGTCGCCGACGGCCTCGACGGAGCCGTGGCGCGGGCGGTCGGGCCGACGGATCGAGGCGGCTTTCTCGACATCGTGCTCGACTTCCTGGTCTACGCGGCCCTGCCGCTCGGCTTCGCCCTGGCCGATCCGGCGGCGAACGGCCTCGCCGCCACCGTGCTCCTCTTCTCCTTCGTCGGCACCGCCACGTCGTTCCTCGCCTATGCGATCTTCGCGTCGAAGCGGGGGCTCTCGACGCGGCTGCGCGGGCACAAGTCGATCTACTATCTGGGCGGGTTGACCGAGGGCACGGAGACGACCTTGGTGTTCGTCGCCATGCTGCTGCTGCCGGCGTGGTTTCCCTGGCTCGCCTGGGGCTTTGCCGCCGCCTGCGTGATCACGGCCGCCACGCGCGTCTACGCGGGCGCGGTTACCTTCCGAGCCGGGAGCGGCTGAGCGCAAGCGCGGCCAGCATCGCCAGGACGAGGGCCGCGAGGACGTGCCAGCCGGCCATCGTCAGGCCGAAGACCGACGGTCCCTCGACGTCGCAGCCGGGCCTGACCTGCGCCAGCATCGCCTGACGGAGCGCGTCGATCCCGCTCGCCACGTCCGGCACCCGACAGGCGTCCGGCAGCGCCAGCCAGCCGGCCTCGACGCCGACGTGGCGCAGCGAGATGGCGAAGGCCGCGACCATGGCGAGCGCTACCACCGCCAACCCGAGCCGGTGCCAGCGGATCGCCAGTGCAGCGCCGCCCAGGACCAGCACGACGAGGTGCGGCAGCCGGGCCTGGAGGCAGAGCGAGCAGGGCGCGTAGCCGAGCCCGTACTGCACGTAGAAGGCGAGCCCGAGGGCCACGGCCGAGGCCGCCACCATCAGGCCCAGGAGCGAGCGGTCGACCATGAAGCCCTCACAGCCAGCGGAGCACCGCGAAGCCGCCGATCAGGAGCACGAAGAACACCACCGTGAGCCAGCCCAGGTTCTTTTCGATGAAGCTGCGAATCGGCGGGCCGAACTGCCACAGAAGTGCGGCGACGACGAAAAAGCGCAAGCCCCTGGACAGCACCGAGGCCCCCATGAAGGTGGTAAGGTCGAGGCCGACGGCGCCCGACGCGATGGTGATCACCTTGTAGGGAAAGGGCGTGAGGCCGGCGCCGAAGACGATCCAGGCCCCCTGGTCGTGGTACCAACCCTGGAAGAGCTGGAATTTGTCGGCGTAGCCGTAGAAGTCGAGCACCGGCTGGCCGATCGCTTCGAACAGGTAGTAGCCGATGCCATAACCGAACAGTCCGCCGAGCACCGAAGCGGCGGTGGCGACGGCGGCGTAGAGCCACGCTTTCTCGCGGGCGGCGAGGATCATGGGTATCAGCAGAACGTCCGGCGGTATCGGGAAGACCGAACTCTCGATGAAGGCGATCAGCGCCAGGAACGGCAGAGCGTAGGGGGCCGTGGCCTTGGCCATGGTCCAGTCGTAGAGCGGGCGGATCACGTCGGTCTCCCGGTCGGGCATCGGCTCGCCGCGCAGCAGCGACGATGCCGGCGAAGGGGCGTGGAGGTAGGCGCGGGTCCGGTAGCACGGCGGCTATCGACGAGGTCGCCCGGCAAGGCCGCGGGCGCCGTCGGATACGCCGCACTCGGCGGACGGCGGCGGAAGCTTGGTTGGGGAAGCATCGGTTGCGGGCGGATCCGCGCGGAGTTGGAACGGCGGCAACGGTTCCCCGCTACCGTCGTCGCTCTAAGGCGCTTCGCGCCGGAAGACCAGCCCCGGCGCCCGGGGACGACGCATGATCGATGCTCCGTTAGGTTGCTTGCCCGGAACCTGCGGCGTCGCGTGGACATCCACATTGAGCTTGGTTATGACCGTGCGCGCATAATAAGGGCCATGACGGCTCGAGCGGGCGGGCATGGCCACGCCCGGCTGACTTTCGCGCGGGAGTGTGGCGGGTGTCCGGTTTCGAGTGGTTTCTTTTCGTCCTGGTCGTGCTGTGCGGCCTTGCGGGTCTCGGCTACGGCGTCCGCACGCGCGCAGCGATCCTGGCGCTCCCGAGCGGTACCGAGCGGATGCAGGAGATCGCCGGCGCCATCCAGGAGGGGGCAAGGGCCTATCTCAACCGGCAATACGTCACGATTGCCGTCGTGGGTGTCGTCGTCTGCGCGCTGTTGACCTACTTCCTCGGTGTCCTCGTCGGTCTGGGCTTTCTGCTCGGCGCGGTGCTCTCGGGCTGCGCCGGCTACATCGGCATGCTCGTCTCGGTCCAGGCCAACGTGCGCACCGCCGAGGCCGCCAAGGGCGGTCTCGCCGCCGGTCTCGACGTGTCGTTCAAGGCGGGTGCGATCACCGGCATGCTGGTCGTCGGCATGGGCCTTCTCGGCGTCGCCCTCTACTACGGCGGCATGCTGCTCGGCGGCGTCGACATGCGCACCATCCTGGAGGCGCTGATCGGCCTGTCCTTCGGCGGCTCCTTGATCTCCATCTTCGCCCGGCTCGGCGGCGGCATCTTCACCAAGGGCGCCGACGTCGGCGCCGATCTCGTCGGCAAGATCGAGGCCGGCATTCCCGAGGACGATCCGCGCAACCCGGCGGTGATCGCCGACAACGTCGGCGACAACGTCGGCGACTGCGCCGGCATGGCGGCCGACCTGTTCGAGACCTACGTGGTCACGGTGGTGGCGACGATGCTGCTCGGCGCCATCTTCTTCACCGGCGCCGTGCAGGCGAGCTTGATGCTCTATCCGCTGATCGTCGGCGGCGTGTGCCTCATCGGCTCGATCGCCGGCACCTACATGGTGAAGCTCGGCCCGAGCAACGACATCATGGGCGCGCTCTACAAGGGGTTTTGGGGCACGGCGGCGCTCTCGGCCGTGGTGCTCGTCCCGCTGACCTTCGTGACCATCGGCTTCACCGAGACCTTCCAGCCGTCCACCGGCGCCAGCTTCACCGGCCTCGGCGTCTACCTCTGCACGCTGGTCGGCCTGGCGGTGACGGCGCTCTTGATGTCGATCACGGACTACTACACCTCGACCAAGTACGGCCCGGTGCAGAAGATCGCCAAGGCCTCCACCACCGGCCACGGCACCAACATCATCGCCGGTCTCGCCGTCTCGCTGGAGGCGACGGCACTGCCGGTGATCGTCATCGCGCTCGGCATCCTCACGGCCTATCTCTCGGCCGGCCTCTACGGCATTGCCATCGCGGCCACCACGATGCTGGCCTTGACGGGCATGGTCGTCAGCCTCGACGCCTACGGCCCCGTCACCGACAATGCGGGCGGTATCGCCGAAATGGCCGACCTGCCGCCCGAGGTGCGCACCACGACCGACGCACTGGATGCCGTCGGCAACACCACCAAGGCGGTGACCAAGGGTTACGCCATCGGCTCGGCGGGCCTCGCCGCCATCGTGCTGTTCGCGGCCTATACCGAGGACCTCACCCACTACTTCCCGCACCTCACCGTCGACTTCACCCTGAGCAATCCCTACGTGGTCGTGGGGCTCTTCGTCGGCGGCCTCCTGCCCTATCTGTTCGGCGCTCTGGGGATGCAGGCGGTCGGCCGCGCCGCCAGCGCCATCGTCGAGGAGGTGCGGCGTCAGTTCCGCGACGATCCGGGCATCATGGCCGGCACCAGTCGGCCGGACTACGGCAAGGCGGTGGACCTGCTGACCAAGGCCGCCATCCGCGAGATGATCGTCCCCTCGCTCCTCCCGGTCCTGGCGCCGGTCGTCCTGTTCGGGGCGGTGAGCGCCATCGGCGGCCAGTCGGCGGGCTTCACCGCCTTGGGTGCGATGCTTCTGGGTTGCATCGTCACGGGGATCTTCGTCGCCATCTCGATGACGTCCGGCGGCGGTGCGTGGGACAACGCGAAGAAGTACATCGAGGACGGCAACTACGGCGGCAAGGGCTCCGAGGCGCACAAGGCGGCGGTGACCGGTGACACCGTCGGCGATCCCTACAAGGACACCGCCGGCCCCGCCATCAACCCGATGATCAAGATCATCAACATCGTGGCGTTGCTGATCCTGGCGGCACTCGGCGCCTGACCTCAGGCGGCGCGGTTCGCCTTGCTGCGCTTGATGCTGGTGCGGTTGCGGCCGGCGTTCTTGGCGGAGTAGAGGGCCGCGTCGCTGCGCTCCAGGAATCTGCCGAGCGGTTCGCCCGGGTCGTACTCGGTGAGGCCGAGCGACACGGTGATCCGGCGCAAGGACTCGCTGCCGCCGCGCCGGGTGATGCGGGCGCTGGCGACCGCCCGTCTGAGGGCTTCGGCCACTTCGACTGCCGCCAGCAAGTCGGCGTCGACCGCGATGGCGGCGAACTCCTCGCCGCCGTAGCGGAACAGTTCGACCTTCGGCCCTGCCATCTCGCGCAGCTTGCCGGCGACCAACGTCAGGACGCGGTCGCCGAGGGTATGGCCGTAGGTGTCGTTGAACCCCTTGAAGTCGTCGATATCGGCGAACAGCAGCGACAAGGGCCGGCCCGTTTCGCAAGCGTTGACCACCAGTTCGCGCAGCCGCCGGTCGAACCGCTTGCGGTTGCCTAGTCCGGTCAGCGTGTCGGTTTCGGCTTCGCGCCGGGCGGTGGCGAGATCCTGGCGCAGCCGACCCATCTCGACGGCGTGGGCCGCCGTGTAGCGTTCCCAGCGAGCGACGTTCGCGCGCAACTCCTGGGTATCCTTGCGCAGGGTGGCCAGCAGTTCGGCCAGTTCCGGCGTGCTGGCGACGCTTCGTAGCCGCTTGTCCACCGCGTCGAGCGCCGAGCCGTAGCTGGCGGTGTCGGCGCGCATCCCGCTCAAGAGGGTGGTGAGTTCGCTCAGCCGCTCCTCGATGCGGGCGCCCAGGGCCTCCAGCGCGCTGCGCTCGGCGCGATCGCTGAAGAACCGGTCGAACAACTCCTGGTTGCGTTCCTCGTCGTAGGGTGCGTTCTGCGTGTCGAGCACCTGCACCACCCGGGCAAGTGTCGGATTGGCTTCGGCGGCCACGGTGTACCAAACGAGATAGTTCTCCGGCGTCGGCGGAATGCCACGATCCCGCATCGCCACGAGCGCCAAGCGTGCCCAGTCGTTGGGTCGGCGCGGTCCCTCACCTGCATCCATCGCCCTGTCCTCGAGCCCCTGCGCGCGGTACCCCGGCTCCCATCGCCGGCACTGGAAACATCCTGCCGCGAAAGCCTTGACGCCGGCTTAACGGCGCATGCGGCTTGACCGCATCATGAAGCTGTCACACCTTCGCGGTATGGACGTACACATGAGGGGTCGGTCGCTGTCTTGCGGTGGCTTTCGTAGATCGAACGCCGCCTCCGCCGGGCCCCGCCGATGACCTCGGCGGTGCAGCACCGGCTTTCCCGGCTGGATGCCTGCCCCGCGTTGGTCCTCAACGCCGACTACCAGCCGCTGAGCTACTTCCCCCTGTCGCTCTGGGGCTGGCAGGACTCGGTCAAGGCCATGTTCCTCGATCGGGTGGCGGTGGTGTCCTTCTACGACCGCGAGATCCGGTCCCCCAGCTTCCGGCTCCGCCTGCCGAGCGTCGTCGCGCTCAAGGAGTACGTGCAGCAGAGCCACTACCCGCCGTTCACGCGCTTCAATCTGTTCCTGCGCGACCGCTTCGCCTGCCAGTACTGCGGCGACAAGTTCCGCGCGGAGGACCTCACCTTCGACCACGTGGTGCCGCGCTCGAGGGGCGGCCAGACCAGTTGGAACAACATCGTGACCGCTTGCACCCGCTGCAATCTGCAGAAGGGCAACAAGCTGCCGAGGGAATCCGGCATGCCGCCGCGGACGCCGCCGCGCCGGCCGACGAACTACGAGTTGCAGCGCGCCGGTCGCGGTTTCCCGCCGAACTACCTGCACGAGAGCTGGCGGGACTTTCTCTACTGGGATACCGAACTGGAGCCTTGAGCACGGTTCTCGGTCGGACCGCGCGCGGACCCTCAGGCAAACGTGCCCGCGAAGGTGGTGGGTACGGCACCCGAGGCGAGCTTGAAGCGGACGACGCCCGACGGCAGGTCCAGCCCGCCCAAGTCGAGCGCGCGGATGCCGTCGGCCCGTAGCCGTTCGACGGCGCCCCAGAGCAGATGATGGTGCGCGAAACGGCGCCGGCCCTCGTCGTCGCTCCAGCCGGTCTGGTAGAGCGCACCCGTGCCGTGCTGGAGGAACAGCATGCCGGCCACGGTGACGTCGCCGATCGCGGCCGTGGCGAGCAGACCGCCGCCGCGCCGGGCGGTTGCGGCGACGACCGCTGGCGGCAGGCTGCGATAGCCGCGCCGGCACGCCGTCACGGCGTCGGCCGCGAGCAGGGCGTCCAAGGCCAGCGGATCGGCGCGCGGGTCCCGCCATTGCAGCCGCAGGCCGGCGCTTGGCCCTTGCCGCAGCCGGCGACGCCAGTCGTGATGGAGCCCGGCGCGCAGGACGGCCAACTCGGCGCCGAGGTCCAGCCGTGCCGTGGTGTAGCCCGTCATCGCCTGACGGAAGCCGGCGCGTTCCAGGCGCCCTCGGTCCTGCGCCGGTTCGTCGGAGGCGGGGGTGAGCAAGAGCAGCGATCCCCGCCGCCAGCCATAGCGCCGCTTCAGGAGCCGCAGCGCGGCGACGCCGCGGGCGGGATCGTCGGTGAGCCAAGCCGGCCCGCCGAGCCCGTGCCAAAGGACGACCGGCCCGCCGAGGAGCCGACGGCCGACGAGCTGCACCATGCCGATGTCGACGCCCGCCTCGATCAGCCGCAGGCGGTGTACGGCGTTGCCGGCGGCGCGCAGTGCCGCACCGTAGGCCCAGCTTTGCTGCACCTGGCCCGGACCCGTGCGGCGGGCGAGCGCCGTCCAGATGTTGCGGTCGTCGATCGGGGCGAGGTCGGCCTGCATGACCGTGGAGCGTGCCACGTTTGCGTTAATCGGGTGTTGACCGCGGCGTGCGAGAAAGGCGCCATGACGACGCGTCCACCCGCCGCCCGCCCGCCGCGCCTGACCGCGTACGGGCTCTGGCTGATCGCCTCGCGCATCGGTGGGCCGGTGCTGGTGGCGTTCGCCCTGGCCGATCTGGTGCGCTGGTGGTGGAACTGAGCGGCGCGAAGGAAATGCGGGTGAGCGGTGGCGGCGATCTTCGGGCGATGGTGCTGACCCTCGCCATCGGTAGCGTCGGCGGTGCGGTGTTCGTGGCGCTCGGCCTGCCCCTGCCGTGGCTGCTCGGCGCCATGCTCGGCACGACCGCCGCCAGCCTTTGCGGCCTGCGCCTCATGGTGGCGAAGCGCCTGCGCAGCTCGATGCTGGTGGTGCTCGGTATACTGATCGGCAGCGCGTTCACTCCCGATCTCGTCGAGCAGGCGCCGCGCTGGCTCTGGAGCCTCGGTGCCTTGCCGATCTACGTCGTCGGCATCGGCGGCCTCGTCATGCTCTACCTGATGCGCGTCGCCGGCTTCGACGCCCGCAGCGCCTATTTCGCGGCGACGCCGGGCGGACTCGGCGAGATGATCCTGCTGGCCGACCAGAACGGTGCCGACGTGCGCCGGGTGGCGCTCGTGCACAGCCTGCGGGTCGTGCTCCTGGTCACCGCCATCCCCTTCGTCGTCACCGAACTCGGCCTCACCCTGCCGACACCGCCACCCGCCGGCGCCGCACCCACCCTGCTCGACACCGCGGTGCTGCTTGCGGTCGGTGCCGCTGGTGGCTTGGGCGCGCACCTTTTGCGGCTGCCCGGGGCGCTCCTGCTCGGTGCGATGGTGGCGAGTGGCGTCGCGCACGTCGTCGGCTGGGTCGAGAGCGACCCGCCCGTGGTGCTGGTCGCCATCGCCCAGGTCGTGCTCGGCGCTTCCGTCGGCTCTCGGTTCACCGGCCTTGCGCCGCGCGACGTATTCCATGCGCTCGGCCACGGTGCGGTCATCACGGCGCTCATGCTGGCGCTCGCGGCGGTGCTGGCGGTCGCCGTTCACCCGCTCGCCGGTATCGCCCTGCTACCGCTCCTGATCGCCTACGTGCCCGGCGGCGTGGCCGAGATGGCGCTGGTGGCGCTGGCGCTGGGAATCGACCCGGCGTTCGTCGCCACCCACCACGGCGTGCGCATCGCCCGAGTCGTGGGCCTGGCGCCGTTGATGCTCCGCTTCGTTTCGGGCATCGGCCGGACGCCCGGCTGACGCTGCCGTTCAGTCGTCCTTGCGCGGCGTCGGCAGCAGCGGGGCGAGAAACGGGTTGAGCCGCAGCCACGGGGCCATCGCCCGCTGCCAGAAGGCCTGCTGCGACGCCAGCCACGGCTGCGCTGCGGCGCCATAGGGCAGGAGCGCGGGTTCCAGCGCCCGTGCGGCGTCGGCGAGGTTCGGCCGGCCCGTGAGGCGGATGGCGATGCGCTCGGCGCTGCCGTCCTCGCTGCGGTCGTGGACGATCTCCACGTCGAGGGAGGGCAGGCTGGCCAGGGCGCGGGTGGTTTCGGTCATGGTCGGCTCCAACGCTGCGTGCTGCGCTGCATCGTAGCCCAAGGCGGGGCGCGCGTCCTCGTCCTCCGGAGGTCGAACGGGCGTCGTCGGCGAGACCGTGCGTTGCGGTAGGGGACGACACTTCCTAGGCTGTGCGTCCGGACAGTTACGCGGAAAGCGGCATGACCCGTTTCGTCGTCGACTGCGGCGTGGCGCTGCGATTGGCGCAATCGACCGGCGTACCTGCGCCGCAGCACCGGCTCCTGGCGCCGACATTGTTGCGGTCGCAGGTGCTCGCGGGACTCTATGCGGCGGCGAAGCGTGGCGACATCGATACCGACGTGGCGAGCCGGCACCTCGACCATATCCGATCGCTGAGGATCCGCCTGCTCGGCGATCGGGTCTTGCAGCGCTTGGCGTGGCAGATCGCCGCCCGGTTCGACTGGCCGGATACCTTCCGAGCGGAGTACGTCGCGCTGACGCGCCTCCAGGCCGATGCGTTCGTCACGCTGGACCGCGAACTCGCCCGGACGGTCGAGGACGTCGTCCCGGTCGCCACCATCGACGACATCCTGCGGGGGTGAGCCGCGCGGGGCGACGCCGGCCCCATCGTCCTTGCCCCACCGGCCGACGGCGGCCTAAGGATGCATTCCGTCCGCCGCAGAGGGTCCGTTTCATGCAGCTCTTCTCCTCGCCCGCTTCCCCTTTCGTCCGCAAGGTCCGCATCGCCGTCCGCGAACTGGGTATGGAGGCCGAGGTCGAGGAGGTCCGCACGCCGGTGTCGCCCGCCGAGCGCAACGCCGACTACGCGACGGTGACCCCCCTTCGATTGGTGCCGAGCCTGCGCCTGGACGACGGTCTGTTGTTGCAGGATTCGACCGTGATCCTGCTCTATCTCGACGAGCGTTCCGGCGGCGGGCTGTTGCCGGCGGGGGCGGCGCGCTGGGAGGCGCTGGCGCGCCACGGCCTCGCCCAAGGCATGTTGGAGGCGGCGGTGGCGATGCGCTACGAGACCACGCTTCGGCCCGAGGACCTTCGCTGGGATGTCTGGATCGCCGACAAGTGGAGCAAGATCGCCGACACCCTCGACTGGTTCGAGGCGCGGCCCGAGACCACGGCCGGGCGCTTCGACATGCCGCAGATCGCGCTGGCCAGCCTGCTGTTCTATCTGGATTTCCGCTTCGATCACCGGCAGTGGCGCAACGGGTACCCGCGACTCGCGGCGTGGGCGGCAGAGGTCAGCGAGCGACCGTCGATGGCGGCGACCGTCCCGCATCTCTGAGGCGGGCTGGCATCGCCTCACCCGGAGCCGAGCCGATGGCCGCTGCCGAGGAAGTCACCGACCGGACGCTGCGGATGACGGTGCTCGCGACGCCGGACATGGCCAACTTCGCGGGCAACGTGCATGGCGGCGCGCTCCTTCGACTGCTCGACGAGGTGGCCTTCGCCTGTGCCTCGCGCTACGCCCACGCCTACGTCGTCACCATGTCGGTCGACCAGGTGGTCTTCCGCGAGCCGGTCTACGTGGGCGAACTCGTGACCTTCCTCGCCGCGGTCAACTTCGTCGGCCGCACCTCGATGGAGGTCGGTATTCGCGCACTCGCCGAGAAGATCGTCGAGAACACGAGCCGGCACGTGATGACGTGCTATTTCACGATGGTGGCGGTGGATGCCGACGGCCGTCCGACCGCGGTGCCACCCTTCGAGCCGGCGACGCCGGACGACCGTCGCCGGCACCAAGCGGCTGTCCTCCGCCGCGAGTTTCGGCGCGAGATCGAGCGGCGCAGCCTGCAGATCCGGCAGTCGCCCGGGACGAGCTAGCGGAGACGTGAGATGAAGCACGTGCAACTGCCGGACGGCGAGACCGTGCCGGCGCTGGGCCAAGGTACCTGGGGCATGGGCGAACGATCCGGCCAACGCGCGGCCGAGGTACGGGCCTTGCGCGCCGGCCTCGATCTCGGCCTCACCCTGATCGACACCGCCGAGATGTACGGCGAGGGCGGGGCCGAGGCGGTGGTGGGCGAGGCCATGCGGGGACGGCGCGACGAGGTCTTCGTCGTCAGCAAGGTCTACCCGCACAATGCCAGCTTCGACGGCACCGTCGCCGCCTGCGAGCGCAGCCTCGCCCGGCTGGAGACCGATCGGATCGACCTCTACCTGTTGCATTGGCGAGGTGCCTATCCGCTCGCCGAGACCGTGCGCGCGTTCGAGCGGCTCCAGGCCGACGGCAAGATCCGGCATTGGGGCGTGAGCAACTTCGACACCGACGACATGGCGGAGCTCTGGGACGTCGAAGGCGGGGCGGCCTGTGCGACCGACCAAGTCCTCTACAACGTCGGCCGCCGCGGGCCGGAATGGGACCTCTTGCCGAAGCTCAAGGCCAGGGACGTGCCGGCGATGGCCTACAGCCCGATCGAACAGGGCCGGCTCGCCGCCGGTACCGCACTCGACGCGGTCGCCGCCCGGCACGGCATCGATCGCTTCGCCGTGGCGCTCGCTTGGCTGCTCGCCCACCCCGGCGTCATCGCCATCCCCAAGGCCGTAACGCCCGACCACGTCGCGGCCAACGCCAAGGCTCGTGACGTCCGTCTCACGGCGGAGGACCTGGAGGCCATCGACGCCGACTTTCCGCCGCCCCGGCGCAAGCGTCCGCTGGAGATGCTCTGAGAGGGGCTACGGGCCGCGACCGGGCGTCACCCCCAGCAAGCGCAACGTGTGGCGCAACCTCTCGGCCTTGCTGTCGTGACGGGCCAGCGCGTAGTCGGGAACGGGTTCTGGCGCCGGCCGCGCCGTCGAGACCATCACGGCGCTGCCGGCATTGCCGATAACCACGTCGCGAGGGTTCGCGCAGCCAGTGTCCACCGGCGCCCGAGACCCCGCCGTCCCTCGAGACGTTCGGCGTGCGGCACGGCCGACGATGCAGCCATTTGCCGGACACACCGCACCCGGCGCGGGGTCGGGCATCGGACCCAACGCCAACGCGGCCCACGAC
>JBJHBG010000007.1:54259-60946 GCA_050485385.1 Geminicoccaceae bacterium
GCCCACGACCGCGCGGGCGCGGTTCCGTCAGCCCGCGAGCGGGTAGTTGGCCTCGAGGCGGAAGGCGGCGCCCGGTGCCGGCTCCTCGAACACGGCGAGCCGATCGACCTGGAGCGGCAGCGCGGCGACGCTGGCCGTGCGTTCCTGTAGTGTTGCGAGCACACGGTCGTGCTCCGTGCCGAACAGCCGCTCGGTCAGCGTCATGTGGAACTCGAAGTCCTCCATGACGTAGGGGTAGCCCCAGCGCTCGAGGTGCTGCCGCTGCCGCTCGGTCTTCAGCTTCGGCAGCCGGCGGGCGAGCTCGTCCGCGGCCAGCGGCGCGCGGAAGGGTTCGAACGCGCGCACGCAGGCGGCGGCGAAGTCGTCGAGCGCGCCGGTCGGCGGCCGTGCGGTGAAGGCCAAATAGCCGCGCAGGCTGGTGAGTTGGAGTCGCACCGCGAAGGCCGGTTGCGTCGCCGCGAAGGTCCGCACGGCGTGGTGCAGGTCGTACGCTGTCGTCCCGTCGGCGAGGCGGAAGGGCGCCTTCAGCGTGCCGTGAAAGCCATAGCGCCGAGGCGAGGCGGTGATCGCGTGCAGCCGGTCGGCAGCGATGCCGTCGACCGCCGGCTGCGGCAGCGCCTCGCCCGTATAGGCGTCGCGGCCGAGCCAGCTACTGCCGAAGGCGTGGATCGGGGTGTCGGCGGCGGGGGCGAAGTAGATCGCCTGACGGTGCGCCATCAGGCGACGCGTCGCCCGGCGGACCAGACCGAGCGGACGACCGGTCGCTCCTGGATCAGGCGCACCTCGACCAGATCGGCGCGCAGGCCCTCCGCCAGCCGTCCCCGGTCGGTGAGGCCGACGGCCGTGGCGGGGGCGGAGGTGACCTTTGCCACCGCCGCCGGGATGGCGATGGCGGTCTCCCCCGCGGCCAGCCCGAAGGCTGCCTGGATCAGGCTTGCCGGGATGTAGTCGGACGCGACCATGTCGAGCAGGCCGCGCGCCGCCAAGTCCGCCGCCGCCACGTTGCCCGAATGCGACTTGCCGCGGATCAGGTTGGGCGAGCCCATCAGCGTCGGCAGGCCGTGTGTCCGCGCCGCCTCCGCCGCCTCGAGCGTGGTCGGGAACTCGGTGAGGCAGGCGCCCAAAGCCACGGCTTCCTCGATGTGCTCCGCCTTGGCATCGTCGTGCGTCGCGAGCGGCAGGCCACGCTCCCGGGCCAGGGCGGCGATGGCCCGGGAGTTCGCCGGTCCGAAGCGTGCGGAGCCCTCGATCAAGGTGGCGATGTGGTGGTCGACCTCGGCGTCCGTCATCCGCAGGTTCTTCTGATAGCGCTGGCGGTAGACGGCGATGTCCGGCGACTGCCGGTCGCCTGGGGCATGGTCCATCACCGACACCATGGCCGTGAGCGGGCTTCGGCCGTGGTGCTCGAACAGCGCCACGATGTCGGGGTGGGTGATCTCGCAGCGCAGGTGCAACAGGTGGTCGATCCGCAGCATGTGGTGCGACTGGGCGTGCTCCAGCCCGTCGATCATCGGCTCGATCATCTCGGCACGGGTGTCCCAGCCGGGAGCGGAGCCGACCGTGAGACTGTCGAACACCGTGGTGATGCCGGCGGTCGCCACTTGCCCGTCATGGGCGATGGCGGCGGCCACCTTGTCCCACAGCACACCCGAGCGCGGTTGGAAGTGGCGCTCCAGGTTGTCGGTGTGGACGTCGACGAGGCCCGGGATCAGCAAGGCCCCCTCGAGGTCGATGGCGTTGGGATGGCGGCTCTTGCCGAGGTCGATGCCCGTGATGCGCCCGCCGGCCATCGCCAGCGTGCCCTGGACCACCTCGTCGGCCAGCACCAGCCGGCCGCCGGTGAGGACGGTCTCCGCTGCCGGCAGTGCTGCCATCGCCACGTTCACGCCACCCGTCTCCCGTCCCGCCAGACCGCGAGCACGGCCGGCACCTCGCCCATGCTGCGGATGCGGACCATGTCGGCCCGCTGCCCTGCCACGAGTGTGCCCCGGTCGTCGAGCCCCAACATGCGCGCCGGCGCGCCGGCGACGAGGTCGACCGCCCGCTCCATCGGCCAGCCCAGGTCGGCGGCGAGGCGGAACGTCGCATGCACCAGGCTCACCGGCACGTAGTCCGACGAGAGGCCGTCGAGCAGCCCGGCGGCGGCAAGCTCGCCGGCGGCGACGTTGCCCGAATGCGAGCCGCCGAGGATGACGTTGGGCGCCCCCATGACGACGGCCATGCCGTGCGCCCGCGCCGCCTCGGCCGCCGCCAGCGTCGTCGGGAACTCGGCGACGGCGCAGCCCTCGCCGTGCGCCTGGGCCACGTGCTCGACCGTGGTGTCGTCGTGGCTGGCGAGCACGACCCCGCGTCCGCGCACGGCGGCGACGATGGCCGCCCGGTGCGCGTCGGCATAGCGCGCCTGCTCCTCGATCCGCCGCTCGATCAGCGCCTGGAACTCGGCGTCGGTGCCCTCGGTCCGGCCGCGATGGAAGGTGCGGTAGCGCTCCAGGTCGTGCCACTGCCGCTGGCCCGGCGTATGGTCCATCAGCGAGACCATGCGGACGTCGGGCGCATCGACGTGGCGCTCGAAGATCTCGACGACGTTCGGGTCCGACACCTCGCAGCGGAGATGCACCAAGTGCTCGGCCTTGAGCATGGCCGCAGCCCGCGCCCGCTCGAGCGCGTCGAGCGACAGCTCCAGAAACTCCAGCCGCTCCTTCTTGCCGCCGTAGAAGCCGACGCAGATGGCGTCGCACACGGTGGTGATGCCGGCGGCGGTCACCTGCGCGTCGTGGGCGAGCAGCGCCGCGTCCGCCGGCCAGCGCACCTTGGGCCGGGGCTGTACCTGCCGCTCCAGGTTGTCGGTGTGGACCTCGACCAGCCCGGGCCACAACCAGTCCCCCTCCAGGTCGAGCCCCAGGCCCGTCGCGTGGGCGTCGTCGGCGATCTCGTGGATGGCGCCGTCGCGCACCACCAGCCGCCCGTGCACGACGCCCCCAGGCGTCACGATCCGCGCGTTCTCCAGGACGAGGTCGGTCATGCCGCGATCCGCATCGCTTCGACGTCGATGGCGCGGTCGGCGACGGCCTCGCGCACGTCCCGGTCGTGGAAGATGCCCAACAGCGCTGCCCCCCTGGCCTTGGCTTCGTTGATCAGCTCGACGACCGTGGCGCGGTTCTCCGCGTCCAGTGAGGCGGTAGGCTCGTCGAGCAGGAGGATGGGGTAGGGGTGGGCGAAGCCGCGGGCGACGTTGACCCGCTGCTGCTCGCCGCCGGAGAAGGTGGCGGGCGGCAGGTCCATGTGGCCCTGGGGAATGCGCAGCCGGGCGAGCAGCCCGCGCGCGCGCTCCCGCGCCGCCGCGGGGTCGACGCCGAGGGCGCGCAGCGGCTCCGCCACCACGTCGACCGCCGGCACGCGCGGCAGGCAGCGGAGGAACTGGCTGACGTAGCCCATGGTCTCGCGCCGCACCGCGAACACGGTACGCGGCTCGGCCGCGACGAGGTCCACCTCGCGGCCGCGATGCTGCACCCAGACCTCGCCCGCCGCCGCCTTGTAGTTGCCGTAGACCAGCCTCAGCAGGGTCGACTTGCCGACGCCGGAAGCGCCGGCCAGCACCGCGCACTCGCCGGCGCGCACCACGAAGCCGGCGCCCTCGAAGACGGGGATGGTACGGCCGCCCTGGAGGTGCAGGGTGAAGGTCTTGTCGAGGCCAGCGACGCGGAGCAACGGGGTCATCCCTGGAGGATCGAGGCGACGAGGAGCTGCGAATAGGCGTTTTGCGGATCATCCAGAACCTGATCGGTCAGGCCGAGTTCCACCACCCGCCCGTTCTGCATCACCAGCATGCGGTGGGCGAGGAGCCGGGCGACCGCAAGGTCGTGCGTCACGATGACGACCGCCAGCGACAAATCCGTGACGAGGTTGCGCAACAGGTCCAAGAGCCGCGCCTGGACCGAGACGTCGAGCCCGCCGGTCGGTTCGTCCATGTAGACCAGCCGGGGCTCGGTCACGAGGTTCCGGGCGATCTGCAGGCGCTGCTGCATGCCGCCCGAGAAGGTTTCGGGCAGGTCGTCGATCCGGTCGGACGATATCTCCACCCGCCCGAGCCAGTCGAGCGCGCTTCGGCGGATGCGGCCGTAGTGGCGATGGCCCACCGCCATCAGCCGTTCGCCGACATTGGCGCCGGCCGAGACCTTGAGCCGCAGCCCGTCGCGCGGCGACTGGTGGACGAAGCCCCATTCGGTGCGCGCGAGTTGACGGCGCCGCGGCTCGTCCATGGCGACCACGTCCTCGAGCCCGCGGTCGCGGGAACGGTAGAGCACGGCCCCCCCGTCGACCGGCAGCCGCCCGGCGAGGAGGTTCAACAGCGTCGTCTTGCCCGAGCCGCTCTCGCCGACGATGGCCAGCACTTCGCCGGGCCAGACGTCGAAGCTGACGCGGTCGACGGCGGCGATGCGGCCGAAGCGCTTGGCGATGTCCCGCACCTGGAGCAAGGGCCCGTCCGGCGTCATGCGGCGATCCCCCGGCGCTTGGCGCAGTGGTCGGTATCCGAGCAGCAGAAGAGCCGGCCGCCCGCATCGTCGACCACCACCTCGTCGAGATAGCTGTCGACAGCGCCGCATAGCCCACAGGGCCGATCCCAGCGCTGCACCGCGAAGGGATGGTCCTCGAAGTCGAGGCTCACCACGTCGGTGTAGGGCGGCACCGCGTAGAGCCGCTTCTCGCGGCCCGCACCGAAGAGTTGGAGCGCTGGGTTTTGGTGCATCTTCGGGTTGTCGAACTTGGGCGTGGGCGAGGGCGACATGAGGTAGCGGCCATGCACCCGCACCGGGTAGTTGTAGCTGGTGGTGATCCGCCCCTGCCGGGCCACGTCCTCGTAGAGCTTCACGTGCATGACGCCGTAGTCCTGGAGCGCGTGCATCACCCGCGTCTCGGTCTCGCGCGGCTCCAGGAAGCGCAAAGGCTCCGGGATCGGCACCTGGTAGACGAGGATCTGCCCCTCTACGAGCGGCTGTTCGGGGATGCGATGCCGGGTCTGGATCAAGGTCGCGTCCTGGGTCCGTTCGGTCGTGGCGACGCCCGTCATCCGCTCGAAGAACTGGCGGATCGAGACCGCGTTGGTGGTGTCGTCCGCCCCCTGGTCGATCACCTTCAAGACGTCGTCGGGGCCGATGCAGGCGGCGGTCACCTGGATACCACCCGTGCCCCAGCCATAGGGCAGGGGCATGTCGCGGCTGGCGAACGGCACCTGATAGCCGGGGATGGCCACCGCCTTGAGCAAGCCGCGCCGGATCATCCGCTTCGTCTGCTCGTCGAGATAGGCGAAATTGTAGCCTTCCTCGGTCATGCGGCGACGGCCTCCAGCAGGTGCGGGTCCGAGATCCAGCCCTCGACCGGGTCGGCGTGGTCCGGAATACCGTAACGCGGCTGGCCGGAGGCCCAGGCGGCCTGGACGGCGCAGAGCACGGCATCCAGGTCGTCGCCCTTGCCGTCGGCGATCAAGGTCGCGGCCAAGTGGTCGTCCATCGCGGCGGCAAGCCCATAGGCGTCGAGGCCGCTGCGGAGGGTAGCCACCAGCCGCCGTCGCGCCGCATGTCGGTCGGCCGTGTCGCCAGCCTCGGCCTTGTACGACGTGCGGCCGAGCAGGGCGCGGGCGAGGATGCCCGGATAGACCTCGACCGCGACGCGCGCGTCGCCCGTCTCGCGCAGGAGCGGCAGATGCACGCCGCTCGCGTACAGGCGCGGTGCGCCGCGAGCGAACATGAGCCCCACCGGCTGCCATTGGACCTTCTGCGGTGGCTGGCCGCCTGCGCGGCTGTCCACCCGGCGGCGTGGCTGCTTGCGGCCCTCGGGCTGTGTCGCCTCGTACGCCTTGACCAGATCGAAGAACCCCTTGCCACCGAGACCATGGACGTGTCGCACGTAGGCAGCCCATTCGAGCGGCCAGCCCTGGTCCTCGACGAAGGTCCGTGCCTGGCCGAAGGGAAAGTCGAGCCCCGCGATCCAGGGGCCTGGTGCGGCCAGCAGCGCCTCGAACGCGGCGAGATCGGCGAGCCGGTCCACGCCATGCAGGTGCAGCGTCGCGCCCTCCAGCGTGGCCCGCGCCACCGTGATCGGTTTGCTGCGCGAAGGTGCACTCGTGAAGTCGATGCCGAGCACCTTCATTCGGCGGCGTCCTTGATGGCTTCTGCCCATTCGGCACGAAGCGCCCGGATCGTCCCGAGTTCGCCCTGGAAGTCGACGTAGTGCGGCAGCTTGAGGTGCTCGACGAAGCCGGTCGCCTGCACGTTGTCGGCGTGCATCAGTACGAACTCGGCATCCTGGCTCGGCGCCTTCACCTCCTCGCCGAGTTCGCTCGCGCGCAAGGCCCGATCCACCAGCGCCATCGCCATCGCGCGGCGCTCGGCATGGCCGAAGACGAGGCCGTAGCCGCGGGTGAACTGCGGCGGCTCGGTGGCCGTGCCCTTGAACTGGTTGACCATCTGGCACTCGGTGACCTCGATCTCGCCGAGGTCCACGGCGAAGCCCAATTCCTCCGGCGCGAACTCGACCGTCACCTCGCCCATCCGCACCTCGCCGACGAAGGGGTGCGAGCCGCCGAAGCCGCGCTGGGTGGCGTAGCCGAGGCCCAGCAGGAAGCCCTCGTCGCCGCGGGCGAGGTGCTGCAAGCGGAGATCGCGGTCGGCGGGAAACAGCAGGGGTTCG
>JBJHBG010000008.1:0-60488 GCA_050485385.1 Geminicoccaceae bacterium
GTTGGGCACCGACGCCGCCGACGCCATCGGCAACCTGGAGGCATCGCTCTCCGCGGTCCTCACGACCGGACGGACGGACGCGGTCGAGCACCGTCCCTACCCGTCCCGGCATTCTCGACCGGGCGAGACCCGGCGCCGGAGCTGGCTCAACACGCCGGTCAGGGGCGCCGACGGACGGATCGCGTTCGTCGTGCATCGGGTCCTCGACGTAGCGGACCCGACCGCCGCCGATCCAGTAGCCCGGACGCTGGAGCCGGAGCTGCATCCGGAACTCGACATCGTGCTCCGCCTGCATGAGCTGCGCGAGGCCAACGAACGGCTGCGCCGACGCGATACGATGCTGCGCAGCGCCCATCGGGTGGCACGCATGGGCAGCTGGGAGCTGGACCTGGACAGCCTGGCCCTCACCTGTTCCGACGAGGTGCAGGCGATGTTCGGCGCCCCGACCGACGCCGACCTCACGACGCAGGAACGCTATCTCGCCTACCTCCATCCGGACGATCGCACCGACGCAGCACGCGCCCAGGATCGGGCGATCGCCCACGGGCGACCGTTCGACGTGGTCTATCGCATCGTCCGCTCCGACGGCGCGGTGCGCATGATGCAGGAGACAGCGGAGCTCGTCGTGAGCGACGGCCGCCGGACCTTGGTCGGCATGGTCCAGGACGTAACCGACGAGGTTGCGGCACGGCGCCGGGCGGAGGCGGCGACCGAACTCCTGCGGATCGCCGGCAAGGCGGCTCGGCTCGGCGGCTGGCGGATCCAGCGCGGTGCCGAACGGCCCGAATGGACCGGCGGCACGGCCGCCATCCTGGAGACGGACTCCTCCCGGCCGCCGACACTGACCGCGTTGATCGAGCGCTTCGCTCCGGAGCACCGTTCGGTCCTCAGGGACGCCATTGCCGACGGTCTCGCCGCCGGCACCCCCTTCGACCACCTTCTCGAAATCGAGAACCAGCGCGGCGAGCGGCGCTGGATCCGCGCCATCGGTGAGGCCGAGCGCGACCGTTACGGCACCGTGGTGGCCGTCCGCGGCGCCTTCCAGGACGTCTCCGAGCTGATCGCGGTCCGCTTGGAGAAGGAAGCCCTCGCCAGCCGCCTGCACGACACGCTCGAGAGCATCAGCGACGCCTTCGTCGTCATCGACCCGGACTGGCGCTTCCGCTTCGTCAACAACGAGGCCTCACGCGTCCTCCGGCGCCGTCGTGACGAACTGATCGGCGCCAACGTGTGGGACACGTTCGGCGAACTCGTCGGCACCGTCTTCGAAACCGAGTACCGCAAGGCTGTCGCCACCGGCCTGCCGGTCGACTTCGCCGCGTTCTACGCGCCGCTGGCGCGCTGGTTTGCCGTCAAGGCCTACCCCACTGGGGACGGTCTGGCCATCTACTTCCAAGACGTCACCCTGACCCGGCGGCAGGAGGAACAGGTACGGCTCCTGGAGGCGGCGGTGGCACGGCTCAACGACATGGTGGTGATCACCGAGGCCACCCCGCTCGACGCGCCGGACGGGCCGCGGATCGTCTACGTCAACGACGCGTTCCTGCGCCGCACCGGCTATCGCGCGGACGAGGTCGTCGGGCGCACGCCGCGGATGCTGCAGGGACCGGACACGCCGGCGGAGGAGCGGGCGCGCATCGGCAGGGCACTGCGCGCCCGCGAGCCCGTGCAGGCCGAACTGGTGAACTACACCAAGGCCGGCGAGCCCTACTGGATTGCCCTCGACGTCGTGCCGCTGGCGGATGACGCGGGCGAGGTGACCCACTTCGTCGCCGTCGAGCGCGACATCACCGAGCAGCGGCTGGCCGACGCCGCCCTGCGCGCCAGCGAGGAACGCTTCCGCCTCGTTGCGCAGGCCACCGACGACGTCGTCCGCGACTGCGACCTCGTCACCGGCGACGTGTGGTGGAACGATCGCCTGCACGGCTCGCTCGGCCATCACCCCACGGCCATCCCGCCAGGCGCGACCGGATGGCTGGCGCTGCTCCATCCGGAGGACGAGCCGCGGGTCGCCGCGGTGTACGCCGCCGCCATCGCGGGCAACCGCGAGCGCTGGTCGGTGGAATATCGCTGCCGGCGCGACGACGGCGACTACGCCGTCGTGCTGGAGCGGGGCTTCGTGCTGCGCGACGCGACGGGACGACCGATCCGCCTGATCGGCAGCATGATCGACCTCAGCCAGCGGCGGCAGGTCGACGAACGCCTGCGCCACGCGCAGAAGCTGGAGGCCGTCGGCTACCTGACCGGCGGCATCGCCCACGACTTCAACAACCTGTTGACGGTGATCCTCGGCAACGCCGAGATGCTCGCCGACGGCGTCGAGGACGCGGCACTGCGCCCCCTGGCCGAGATGACGGTCACCGCGGCCGAGCGCGGTGCCGAACTCACCAGCCGACTGCTCGCCTTCGCCCGCCGGCAGGCGTTGCAGCCGCGCACGGTGCAGATCGACGACCTGCTCGTCGGCATGCACGGCCTGCTGCGCCGGACGCTGCCGGAGAGCATCGACATCCGCATGGTCGGCACGGCCGACCAGTGGCCCGCGCTGGTCGATCCGAACCAGCTCGAAACGGCGATCCTCAACCTCGCGATCAACGCGCGCGACGCCATGCCGACCGGCGGCGCGCTCATCGTCGAAACGCGCAATGCCGTGCTCGACGCGGACTACGGTCGCGCGACGGAGGACGTGGAGCCCGGCCCCTATGTGGAGGTTGCGGTGTCCGACACCGGCACCGGGATGTCGGCCGAGGTCGTGGCCCACGCCTTCGACCCCTTCTTCACCACCAAGGAGGTCGGCAAGGGCAGCGGCCTGGGGCTGCCCATGGTCTACGGCTTCGTCAGGCAATCCGGCGGTCACGTCCGCATCTACTCCGAACTCGGCGAGGGCACGACCATCAAGCTCTACCTGCCGCGCGCCGACACCGGTGCCGACACGAGTCCGAAGCCACCGCCCGCGACCGGCGTTGCCGGCGGCTCGGAACACGTGCTCGTCGTCGAGGACGACGCTCTGGTCCGCCGCCACGTCACCGAGCTCTTGCGGGGCCTAGGCTACCGCGTCACCGAAGCGGCGGCGGGCGGTGAGGCGCTCGCGGTCCTGGCCGAAGCCGCCGACGTGGCGCTCCTCTTTACCGACGTCGTGATGCCGGGCGGTATTAACGGCGCCGAACTGGCCCGCGAAGCCCAGCGCCGTCGTCCCGGTCTGCGGGTGCTGTTCACCTCGGGATACAGCGAGAACGCCATCGTCCATCACGGCCGGCTCGACCCTGGCGTCCAGCTGCTGACCAAGCCGTACCGCAGGCAGGATCTGGCGGCGAAGCTGCGCGAGGTCCTCGGCGCCGGATGACACGGCACGTCACAGGCGCTCCGCCCAGGCCACGTTCGACTTCACGTTGGATGGGAGCTACTCGTCGCCAAGGCAACGCTTCGTTTACGTTCACGCGCGAAGGTGTCGTCTAGGGGATGCCGCAACGTCGTGTACCGGGGAGCCAATCCGTGAGCCTCAACGACAAGGTGCGCGACCAGCGGATGGTGCATCGGGTCATCGCCGGCGCGTACTTCGATCCGCTGACGCACCTGTTCAATCGGCGCACCTTCATCGAGGCGCTCGACGTCGCCCTGCAACGGGCCATCGTCGGCCGTCGCCGGCTTGCCGTGGTCCATCTCGACGTCGATGGCTTCGCCAAGGTCAACCAGTGCTTCGGCGCGCGGACCGGCGATCTCGTGCTGCGCGAACTGGCCCGACGGCTCAAGGCTGCGGTGCAACGCACCGACGTGGTCGCCCGCGGCGGCGACGACGCGTTTCTGCTCCTGCTCGACCTCGACGACGACCCGGCGGCCCTGTCCGTTCGGACGGGCTCGGTGCTCGCGAGCCTGCGCACGCCCATGCAGGTCGAGGGCCACGAGCTTCTGCTGTCGGTCAGCGCCGGTGCCGCCGTCTTCCCCGACGACGGCGCCACCGCCGAGGAGTTGATCCTCGACGCCGACGTGGCGCTCGATGCCTCGCGCGGCCTCGGCAACGGTCAACTCGTTCGCTTCGATGCCGCCTATGCCAGCCGCCTGCAGGAGCGGCTGAGCCTATCGCAGCGTCTCCAGCGCGCCGTCATCGAGGACGAATTCGACCTCGTCTTCGAACCCATCGTCGACTGCACTACGGGTGCGGTCACCGGCGCCGAGTCACTGCTGCGCTGGCTGCCGAACGACGGCCCCGCCGTCTCGCCGGGCGTGTTCGTGCCGCTGGCGGAAGAGAACGGTACCATCGTCGCCATCGGCCGGTGGGTGCTGCGGCGCGCTTTTGCCACCCTCGCCCACTGGCGCGGCCTCGGCTACGAGACGTTCAACATCGGGGTCAACGTCTCCGCCCGCCAGTTGCAGGAACCCGACTTCGTCGCGACCGTGATGGAAGCGGCGGCGGCCGCCCCAATTCCCCTCGACCGTGTCGTCCTCGAGTTGACGGAGACGGCCCTCCTGGCCGACGTCGAGGTTGCCCGCCGCACGCTGGACCAGCTCATCGCCCATGGCGCCAGGCTCGCCATCGACGACTTCGGCACCGGCAACGCGACCCTCGCGACCCTCCAGGATCTGCCGGTTTCGATCCTCAAGATCGACCGCCGCTTCGTGGCCAACGCACCGAACGACCTGCGTAGTCGGCAGCTCGTCGGTGCCTGCGTCGGCATCGCCGAGAATTTGGAGCTGATCACCGTCGCGGAGGGCATCGAAACCGAGGCCGAGCTTACGCTCGTTCGCCAGTTGCGTTGTAACCTCGCTCAGGGCTACTTATTCACTCCATCGTTATCCGCCGATGCGTTCGAGCAGCGCTACCTCGAGCCGAGCCCCGTGGCGACGATGGCCAGTAGCGGCGACGGAGACACGCGTGGCCCGTATTCTCGTGGTCGACGACGAGCCGATGATCCTTCAACTCGTCAGCCATGCCCTCAATTCGGCGGGACATGAGGTGACGACGGCGAGCGACGGCGACGCCGCGATCGACACGTTGCGCAACCACCCGTTCGATCTCCTCGTCACCGACATCATCATGCCGGGCAAGGAGGGGATCGAGCTGATCCTCGAGGTCCGCCGACTGCGGCCGGCCATGCCCGTGATCGCGGTGTCGGGCGGCCACCTCTCCGGCGATCACGACGTTCTCGACACGGCGCAGCGGCTCGGCGCCATTCACACCCTCGCCAAGCCATTCCGCCCCAAGGATCTGGTCGCCCTGGTCGAGCGTTGTCTGAAGCCGGTCGCCAAGCCCGACTAGCGCGTCATGCCTGGATGCCGCTTCAGGTCGCGCGCTTGCTGCGCATGGTGACGAACTCTTCCGCCGCCGTCGGATGGATGCCGATGGTGGCGTCGAAGTCGGCCTTGGTGGCGCCCATCCGCACCGCGACGGCAAACCCCTGGACGATCTCCGGCGCGTCCTGTCCCACCATATGCAGGCCGATGACGCGGTCGGTCGAGCGCTGGACGACCAGCTTCATCATCGTCTTCTCGTCGCGGTCGGTCAGCGCGAAGCGCATGGCCTTGAACGCGTCGTAATAGATGTCGAGGTCGTCGCCGTAGCGCGCGCGCGCCTGCTCCTCGGTCAATCCCACCTGGCTCATCGGCGGGTTGGCGAAGACGGCGGTCGGGACGTTCTCGTAGGAGATCGAGCGCGACCGTCCGCCGAAATGCCGATCGGCGAAGGCATGACCCTCGGCCGTGGCCACCGGGGTGAGTTGAATACGGTCGGTGACGTCGCCGATGGCGTAGATCGAGGCGACGTTCGTGCGGTCCAAGGCGTCGACCCGAACGGCGCCGTTCGGGGCCAGTTCGACCCCCAGCGCATCCAGCCCCAGACCGTCGACGTTGGGTGCCCGACCGGTGGCGAAAAGCACCTGATCGACCATGAGGTCGGGGCCGGTCGAACGGGCGACGCGGAGCCCATGCTCCAGCTTCTCGACCGCGGTGACGCGGCAGTCGAAGGCGAAGGTAACGCCCTGCTTCGCCATCTCCTCTTGGAGAACCCGTCGCGCGTCGGCATCGAACCCTTCGTTCAGGAGCGTCTGGCGGCGATGCACCTGGACCACCTCCGCACCGAGCCGGGCAAAAATGCCGGCGAACTCGACGGCGATGTAGCCAGCGCCGACGATGCAGATCCGCTCCGGCATGGCCTCCAGAGCGAACACGTCATCGGAGGTGATGCCGTGCTCGCGGGCCCCCGGAACGGCCGGCAGCACGGGCCTGCCGCCGGTCGCGACGAGGATCCGTTCGGCGGTGACCTCGCGCTCGCCGACGCGCACCGTGTGCGGCCCCGCGAGCGTCGCGTCGCCCCAGAGCACCTCCGCACCGGCGGCAGTCAAGAGCCGCTCGTAGATGCCGTTCAGCCGCGCGATCTCGGCGTCCTTCCGAGCAATCAGCGTCGTCCAGTCGTGCCGCGGCGCGCCGAGCTGCCAGCCATAGCCGACCGCGTCCTCGAAGTGGTGGGCGTAGGAGGCGGCGTAGGTCAGGTGCTTCTTCGGCACGCAGCCGACATTGACGCAGGTGCCGCCGTAGTAGAGCCGCTCGGCGATGCCGACGCGCGCGCCATGACCGGCCGAGATGCGCGCGGCGCGCACGCCGCCGGAGCCGGCGCCGATGACGAAGAGGTCGTAGTCGAAGGCCATGGGTACGATCCCGCTCGTTGCGCTGCCGCTTGTGCCGAGCCGGGCGCCACGGCGCAAGCCGGCGAACGCGTGCGCGTTGCGAAAGGATCGGGGGGCTTTTGCCCCTGCCTCGCCTTACTCCGCGGCGTACAGGCTGCCGGGTGCCGCCAGCGCCAGCCCCGGCAGGTGGAGGCTCGCCCGCAAGCCGCCGAGCGGGCTGGCGTGCAGGGTCAGCCGGCCGCGGTAGAGCTTGGCGTGGTCGGCGACGATGGCGAGGCCGAGGCCCGAGCCGGGCACGCTCTCGTCCAGCCGGCGGCCGCGCTCGATCACCCGCTGGCGCTCGACCTCCGGCAGCCCCGGCCCGTCGTCGTCGACGTGCACGTCGAACCCGTCCCCCGCCGGCGCCAGCGTGATGTGCACCCGCTGGCGCGCCCATTTGCAGGCGTTGTCCATCAGGTTGCCGAGCATCTCCATCAGGTCCTCGCGTTCGCCCTGAAAGACCGCCTGCACCGTATCCGTCCGGCGGATGGCGAGGTCCTTTGCACCGTGCAGCTTGCCGAGGGTGCGGATCAACTCGCCCAGGACCGGCCCCACCGGCTGGTGCCCGGTCAAGGCGCCGGCGGCACCGGCCATGCGGGCGCGGGCAAGATGATGGTTGATCAGCCGCTCCATGCGCGGAAGCTGGCGCCGCGCCGCCGCGGCAAGCCGCCGGTCGTCGCCGCGCTCGGCCTCGTTGGCGAGGATCGAGAGCGGCGTCTTGAGCGCATGGGCGAGGTTGCCGCCATGGGCGCGAGCGCGCTCCACCACCTCCTGGTTGTGCGCGAGCAGCGAGTTCAGCTCGGCGACGACGGGCGCCAGCTCGCGCGGATAGATACCCTCCAGCCGCTCGGCCTCGCCCCACCGGATGCGCTGGATGGCGCCGCCCAGGCGGGTGAGCGGCCGCAGGCCCAAGGTAACCTGGGCGAGCACGGCGAGCACGAGGCCGAGCCCCAGCACGCCCAGCGCCACCGCGACCGTGACCGAGAACCGGGCCGTCGCCTGGGTGATCGAATCGGTCTCGCCGGCGACGCGGAAACGATAGACCGTGTCGCCCATGAGAATGGCCCGGCTGAGCATCCGCAGACGCTGCTCGCCCGGACCGCGCACGTAGGTCACCGGCACGGCCGCCTTGGGCAGGTCGCGGTCCCACAACGAGCGCGACCGGATCAGGCCGTCAGGGGTTTCGACCTGCCAATACCAACCGGAGAGCGGCGCGCGGAAACGAGGCTCGCCGGGCGGACTGCCGACGGTGAGTTGACCGTCGGGGCCGAAATCGCTGACCGCGATCAGCCCCTGCATCAAGACTTCCAGCCGCTCGTCGAACCCGTCCTTGACGCTTTGCGCGAAGATCCAGGAGAGCGCGAAGCCGCCGGCAGCGAAGACGACGAGCGACCAGAGGCTCGCCAAGAGGACGAGGCGTCCGGCGAGCGAGCCCGTGCGCCGCGGCCGCTCGGGGGCGACCGTCGGGTCGGGCGCGGTCATCCGGCGTCTGCGGGATCGATCAGCCGGTAGCCGAGGCCCCGTACGGTCTCGATCACGTCGGCGCCGAGCTTCTTGCGCAGCCGGCCGATGAAGACTTCGATGGTGTTGCTGTCGCGGTCGAAGTCCTGGTCGTAGATGTGTTCGGTGAGTTCCGTGCGCGAGATCACCCGACCCTTGTGGTGCATCAGGTAGGTGAGCACCCGGAACTCGTGGCCGGTCAGTCGAACCGGCGCGCCGGCCACCGTGACCGACGCGGCGCGGGTGTCGAGCCGCACGGGTCCGCACACCAACTCGGCCGAGGCGTGCCCCGAGGCGCGACGGATCAGCGCGCGAAGCCGAGCCAACAGTTCCGCCATGTGGAAGGGCTTGGCGACGTAGTCGTCGGCCCCGGCGTCCATGCCGGCCACCTTGTCGCTCCAACGGTCGCGGGCGGTCAGCACCAGGACCGGCATGGCGCGGCCGTCCCGGCGCCAGCTCTCCAACACCTTGATGCCGTCCAACAGTGGCAGGCCGAGATCGAGGATCACGGCGTCGTAGGGCTCGGTATTGCCGAGATGCAGCGCGTCCTCGCCGTCGAATGCGAGGTCGACGGCGTAGCCCGCTTCCTCCATCGCATCCTTCAGCTGCTCGGCCAGCTCCGGCTCGTCCTCGGCGATCAGGAGCCGCATGACGTCACTCGCCGTTGATGATCGCGCCCGTGCGACCGTCGACCAGAATTTCGCGGACGCGGTCGTTCTCGTCGAGCAGGCGCAGGCGATAGCGATAGGTCGGTTCGGTGCGGACGATCTTGGCGTCGAGAATCTGGCCGGGCTGCAGGCCCGCACGGTGGATGATGGCCTCCAACGGCAGGCTCGCGCGGGCGTTGACCGCCGCCCGGGCCGCATCGTGCTCGTCGAGCGCGAAGGCGCCGTCCACGGCCAATACCGTCGCCACACCGAGCCCCGTCGATCCGATCCATCGCCGCGCTAGTCGCATGCGCTCGTCTTGTGAGCGCCTAGCTGAACCATCCTTGAATAGGAAGGAACCCAATCAGTTGGCCGGCGGCAGGTGCAGCCAGCCGTCGGTCACCACCACGGCCGTACCCGCCACGCGCACGGCGACCACCCGCCCGCCGCGAACGTCGACCGCCGCCTCGATGCGCGAGGCGCGGCCCATCTCGACGCCCTGGACGATGCGAAAGCTGTGCGTTCCGTCCGTAACCTCGCCGAGGCCACCGAGCAGGCCGGCGAGCGCCGCCGCCGCACTCCCCGTCGCCGGGTCCTCGGCGATACCCATCTCCGGCACGAACACGCGCACGCGCAACTCGTCGGCGGTCGGCACGTAGCAGACGGCGCCATGGCGGGCACCCGGCGACGACAGCGTGGCGAGGCTAGCTCGATCCGGCGCCGCCGCCGCCAGCGCGTCCAGGTCGGCCAGGCGCACCACGAGGAACGGCAGGCCGGCGCTGGCGTCGGTCGGCGGATGCGCGGTGCCGTCGACCGCCTGAACCGGCACCTGCAGCGCCGCGGCGACAGCGGCCGGATCGGTCATTGGCCCCTGGCTGGGACATTCGGGCGCCGTCAACTCGGCCCACAGCCTGCCATCGACGCGGCGTACACCGACGCGGGTCGGACCGGCGCCCAGATCGAACGCCGCCTCCGCCCGATCGCCCACCATGACCAGCGTGCCCTCCAGGGCGAGGGCGATGGCGCTGCCGACGGTCGGGTGGCCGGCGAAGGGCAGCTCGGTCGCGGGCGTGAAGATACGCACGCGGCGGAGACAGTCGGCGCGCCGGCTGGGCTGCACGAAGGCCGTCTCGGAAAAGCCGAACTCGGCCGCGATCGCCTGCATGGTCTCCGCGTCCAGCGGCCGCCCGTCGGCGTGACGGGCATCGGTGAGTACGGCCAGCGGGTTGCCCGTGAAGCAGCGGTCGGTGAAGACGTCCAGGGTGACGAAGCGGACGCGATGCCTCGCCGCTGCCACGTCAGCGGACCCAGAAGGGCTTGGCCGCCTCGCGTCGAGCGTCCGCGGCGGAGATCCCGATGTCGCGCAACATCCGCTCGTCCAGGTGCGCCAAGGCGCGCCGCTCGCGCGCCCGGCCATACCACCTCGCGACCCCCTGCAGCAGTGCGCGAAGCCACTCCACGGCGCTCATGCTGCGTCGCGGCATTGTCAGGGTATAATGAGTGGCCATGGCCGAAATCCCTTGGGCATTGTTGCGAATCAATTTATGGGATTGACACAATGCGCCGTCAAGGCGAACATTGTCACCATGACAATATCCAAGGACGACCTCGCGCGCGAAGACGGACCGCGCTATCGCGCATTGGCCGACGCCATCGCCCGCGCCGTTGCCGATGGCCGCCTCGAGGCCGGCGCCAAGCTGCCCCCGCAGCGGGAGCTAGCCGACCGGCTCGGCGTCACCGTCGGCACCGTCGGACGTGCCTACGAGATCGCCGCCCAGCGCCAGCTCGTCACCGCCCATGTCGGCCGCGGCACCTTCGTGACGACCGGCACGGCGCCGACCTCTCACCTCCACGACTTTTTCGCGGCGCAGGAACTGCCGCCGAGCGACCCGCGCCATTCGCCGATGGACCTTCGCACCAACCAACCGGTGACGACGGCGTACGACATGCTGGCCAAGGCGACCCAGGCAGCGCTCGCCCAGACCGATCCGGCGGCCATGCTGTTCGCCTATCCCCCCACCGCCGGTCACGCCGCCGACAAGGCGGCGGGTGCGGTGTGGCTGGAGCGGCACGGCGTGCGCGCGGGGGCCGACCAGGTGATGGTGACCGCCGGCGCCGAGGGCGGCATCTCGATCGCACTCGCCGCCCTCACCCGACCGGGCGATCCCTTGCTGGCGGCCGCCCTGAGCTACCCGCACTTCCACGACATGGGCGGCATCTTCGGGCTGCGGCGGCATGCGGTCGAGGTCGACGAGCAGGGCCTCTGCCCCGATGCGCTCGACGCCGCCTGCCGCGACACCGGCGCCCGCCTGCTGGTCGCGAACGTCAACCTGCACAACCCCACCGGCAGCACCATGAGCGAGGAGCGACGGCGCGCCGTCGTCACCGTGGCCCGGGCGCACGACCTGGTCATCGTCGAGGACGACGTCTACGGCCTGTTGCTGGACCCGCGGCCACCCACGCTGCGGGAACTCGCACCGGAACGCACGGTCTACGTCACCAGCATCTCGAAGACGCTGGCGCCGGGGCTGCGGGTGGGCTTCCTCGTCGCCCCGCCGGACCTGCATGCCCGCCTCCTGGACGCGCAGCACACGCTGCTCTTGGGAGTCCCCGCGCTCACGTCCAAGGTCTTCCGCCACTGGCTCCGCAGCGGGCTCGCCGATGAGGTGGTCGCGCACCAGCGCACCGAAACCCGCCAGCGCCACGCACTCGCCAAGGCCGTGCTCGGCCCGCTCGCCGGCAACCGCACCGCCGAGGGCCATCATCTCTGGCTGCGGCTGCCCGGCCGCTGGCGCGCCAGCGCGCTGGTCGACCGGCTGCGCGAGGCGGACGTCCACGTGCTGGCGGGCGACCTGTTCGCCTTCGGCCGCGCGCGCGTCCCCAACGCCATCCGCCTCGCCCTCAGCGGCGCCAAGGACCAGGCGGCCTTGAAGCGCGCCCTGGAACTGCTGGTCGCCACCGTCGAGCGCGACGCCCGCAGCCATGAAGTGTGCGCCTGAGCGGCGGCGCTCGCAGCTTGCACGTCCGGGCTGGCAGCGGTCGCGACGCACCGCTATAGGACGGAGGTAGATAGACGGTGGATGCATGGCAGACCACCGCATGGGGAGGCCCTGCGCACCGTGGCGGCACGTGCGCCGGGCACAGGCGGCGGAGCGAGCCATGCAGTTGCCCGACCTCGAGCGGTTCGACACGCTGCCGAAGCTCCTCGCGCACAACGCGCGCCAGTACGGTCGTGCCGTCGCCATGCGCGAGAAGGACCTCGGCATCTGGAACGAGTACGCCTGGGCCGACATCGCGCGGACGGTGGAACATCTCGCCCTCGGGCTTGCCGAACTCGGCGTCGCGCGCGGCGAGGTGGTGGCGATCCTCGGCCGCAACCGGCCCAACTGGGTCTGGAGCGAATGGGCGATCCAGGCGATCGGCGGCGTCTCCATCGGCCTCTACGAGGACATTCTGGGCGAGGAGTCGGCCTATCTCCTGAACTACGCCCAGAGCCGCGTCGTCGTGTGCGAGGACGAGGAGCAGGTCGACAAGCTCCTGGAACTCGGCCCGCGCCTGCGGCATCTCCGCTGGATCGTCTTCCACGACGACCGCGGCATGCGCAAATACGCCGATCCGCGGCTGATCCCGTGGGCCGACCTCATGGCACGGGGTACGAAGGCCGCCGCCGACGACCCCGAGCGCTTCGAGCGCGAGGTCGAGGCCGGCAGCGGCGAGGACGTGGCGCTGCTTTGCACGACGTCGGGTACCACTGCCAATCCCAAGCTCGCCATGCTGCAGCACGGCCGCTTTCTCCGGCACTGCGCCGTCTATCTCCAGCGCGACCCGCGCGAGCCCACCGACGACTACGTCTGCATGCTGCCGCTGCCGTGGATCATGGAGCAGGTCTACGTCGCGGTGATGCCGCTCCTCGCGCGCATCCGAATCAACTTCCCCGAAAGCGGCGAGACGGCCCTGCGCGACATGCGCGAGATCGGCCCGACCCACATCCTGCTGGCGCCCCGGGTGTGGGAACAGATGGCCGCCGACGTGCGGGCGCGCATCATGGATGCGTCCAGGCCCAACCGCTGGCTCTTCCGGACCTGCTTGGCGCGTGGCCTGAAGGCGGTGGCCGCAGGCCGGCGCGACCCGGTGGCCGACGTGGTCCTGTTCCGTGCGCTGAAGGACCGTCTCGGCTTCCGCTTCGTCAAGTCGGCCGCTACCGGCGGCAGCGCGCTCGGCCCCGATACCTTCCGCTTCTTCCTCGCGATGGGCGTGCCGCTGCGGCAGCTCTACGGCCAGACCGAGCTCTGCGGCGCCTACACGCTGCAGGACGGCAATGCCATCGACTTCGACAGCTCCGGCGTGGCCTTTCCGGGCGTCGAGATCCGGATCGACGCGCCGGACGCGAGCGGCGTCGGCGAGATCGTGACCCGCCATCCCAACATGTTCCTCGGCTATTTCAAGGCCGCGGAGGCCACCCGCGAGACCATGACCGCCGACGGCTGGATGCGCACGGGCGACGCCGGCTATCTCGACCGCGAGAACCGTCTCGTCGTCATCGACCGCGTCAAGGACATCGCCACGACCTCGGCCGGCGACCGCTTCTCGCCGCAATACGTCGAGAACAAGCTGAAGTTCTCGCCCTATATCGGTGAGTGCGTGGTGCTCGGCCACGGCCGCGCCTTCCCCACCGCCATCGTCTGCATCCGCTATTCGCTGGTCGCCAAGTGGGCGGAGCAGCGGCGTCTCGGCTTCACCACCTACTCGAACCTCGCCGCCAACCCCGAGACCTACGCGCTGATCGCCGGCGAGGTCGCCAAGGTGAACGCGGCGCTGCCCGAGACGCAGCGGGTGCGGCGCTTCGTGCTGCTGTTCAAGGAACTGGATGCCGACGACGGCGAACTGACGCGCACCCGCAAGGTCCGGCGCAGCGTGGTCGACCTGCGCTATGCGCCGATCGTCGACGCGCTCTACGGTGGCGCTGCCGACGTGCGGATGGAAGCCGAGGTCACCTTCGAGGATGGCCGGAAGGGGTTGATCCGGGCGGAGATGGCGATCCACGACATGCTGCCGACGCTGATGGCGGCCAAGGCGGAGGCGGCCTGATGGACGTTACCGCCGAAGCTCGGGGCGACGGCGCCGAGCGCGGTCGCGTCCGGCGCATCGGCGAGCCGCTGTTGGAGGTGCAGAACGTGTCGCTCCGCTTCGGCGGCGTGCGCGCGCTCGCCGACGTCAGCTTCGACATCCGCAAGGGCGAGGTCCGCGCCATCATCGGCCCCAACGGCGCCGGCAAGTCGTCGATGCTCAACGTCGTCAACGGCTTCTATCGGCCGCAGGAAGGCCGCATCGTCTTCAAGGGTCAGCCGCTGAAGGCCATGCGGCCGCACTTCGCGGCGAAGAACGGCATCGCCCGCACCTTCCAGAACATCGCCCTCTTCAAGGGCATGAGCACGCTCGACAACGTGATGACCGGCCGTCTCCTCAAGATGCGGGCCACCTGGTTCGAGCAGATGCTCGACGTCGGCCGCGGACGCTCGGAGGAGATCGCGCATCGCCGCGTCTGCGAGACCATCATCGACTTCCTGGAGATCAAGGCCCACCGCCACACGCCGGTCGGCAAGCTGCCCTACGGCCTGCAAAAGCGCGTCGAACTGGCGCGGGCACTCGCCGCCGAGCCCGAACTCCTGCTGCTCGACGAGCCGATGGCCGGGATGAACGTCGAGGAGAAGGAGGACATGTGCCGCTTCGTGCTCGACGTGAACGAGGAATTCGGCACCACCGTCGCCCTGATCGAGCACGACATGAGCGTGGTCATGGACATCTCCGACCGGGTCGTCGTCCTCGACTACGGCAAGCTGCTCGCCGACGGTACGCCCGACCAAGTGCGCGCCAATCCCGACGTCATCCAAGCCTATCTCGGCGTCCAGCGCGACTGACACGCCCCGGAGACTAGCCCGTGCTCGACGTCGTCCTCCTCACCCCACTCGCCGAGATCGTCGAGTACCCGCCGTTCTTCTTCGAGGTGCTGATCGGCGGGCTGCTCACCGGGGTGATGTATGCGTTGGTCGCCTTGGGCTTCGTCTTGATCTTCAAGGCATCGGGCGTGTTCAACTTCGCGCAAGGGGCGATGGTGCTGTTCGCCGCCCTCACCTTCGTCGGCCTGCTCGATCTCGGCTGGAACCTCTGGCTGGCGCTGCTCGTCACCGCCGCAGCGATGGTCCTGCTCGCCTTCGCCATCGAGCGGACGGTGCTGCGCCCGCTGGTCGGCCAAGCGCCGATCAGCCTGTTCATGGCGACCATCGGCATCACCTACTTCCTCGACGGCTTCGGCCAGACCCTTTGGGGCTCGGACGTGAAGCGGCTCGACGTCGGCATCCCCACCCACCCGATCATCGTGGGCGACATCTACGTCAACGCCTTCGACGTCTATGCCGGTCTCGCCTGCGGGCTTCTCGTCGCCAGCCTCGCCCTCTTCTTCCAGTACACGACGACCGGCCGGGCGCTCCGTGCCGTCGCCGACGACCACACGGCGGCGATGAGCGTCGGCATCCCCTTGAAGACCATCTGGGTGATCGTCTGGTCGGTCGCCGGCATCGTCGGCCTCGTCGCCGGCATCATGTGGGGCTCGAAGCTGGGCGTGCAGTTCAGCCTCAGCCTGATCGCCCTCAAGGCGCTGCCGGTGCTCATCCTCGGCGGTTTCACGTCGGTGCCGGGCGCCATCGTCGGCGGGCTGATCATCGGCGCCGGCGAGAAGGTGTTCGAGGTGTTCTGGCAGGGCATGCACGGCGGTGCCGCCGAGGACTGGTTCGCCTACATGCTGGCGATGCTGGTGCTGCTGTTCCGCCCGCAGGGATTGTTCGGCGAGAAGATCATCGAGCGGGTGTGAGCCATGTTCTACCTCGAGACCGGCCAGTACCGCACCGGCTACGCCGCCGACCGGCAAATCTTCCCGCTTGCCCAGGACCGTATCGGTATCGCCCTGATCCTCGCGATCGCCTTCCTCGTCATCCCTCTCACCGCCAGCAACTACTGGCTCGGCACGATCATGGTGCCGTTTCTGGTCTATGCGCTGGCCGCCATAGGTCTCAACATCCTCACCGGCTATTGCGGCCAGCTCTCGCTCGGCACCGGCGGCTTCATGGCGACGGGCGCCTTTGCCTGCTACAAGCTGACCACGGCCTTTCCCGAGTTGCACATCGTCCTGGTGCTGTTGATGTCGGGCACCATCACCGCCCTGGTCGGCGTCGTCTTCGGCCTGCCGAGCCTGCGGATCAAGGGCTTCTATTTGGCGGTGGCCACCCTCGCTGCCCAGTTCTTTCTGGTCTGGCTCTACAACAAGGTGCCGTGGTTCACCAACTACAGCGCGTCCGGCGTGATCAGCGCGCCGCCGCGCGAGGTGTGGCCCGGCGTGATCGTCACCGGCGCCCAGGCGACGCCGACCGCCAAGTATCTGTTCGTGCTCACCCTCGTCGTCGTGCTCGCTTGGCTCGCCAAGAACATGACGCGCGCCAGGCTCGGCCGCTCGTGGATGGCCATCCGCGACATGGACATCGCCGCGGAGATCATCGGCATCCGCCCGGCCCGGGCCAAGCTCGCGGCCTTCGCCATCAGCTCGTTCTACATCGGCATCGCCGGCGCCTTGTGGGCGTTCGTCTACACCGGCGCGGTGGAAGCGCTCGCCTTCCAGATCAACGTCAGCTTCGCCGTGCTCTTCATGATCATCATCGGCGGCCTCGGCACCATCCTCGGCGGCTTCCTCGGCGCCGCCTTCATCGTCCTCCTGCCCATCGCGCTCGCCAACGGCCTCCTCGCCCTGGGCCTGCGCGGCGCGGTCGAACTCGCCAGCCACCTCGAGTTCATGATCATGGGCGCGCTCATCGTCGCCTTTTTGGTGCTGGAACCGCACGGCATGGCCCGCATCTGGCAACTGTTCAAACAGAAGCTCAGGACTTGGCCGTTTCCCTACTGAGCCGACACGAGCGAGCCGGCGACGGGCGGTCACAACAGCGCCACTACCCGGCGCTGGAGGTCGGCGGTTGCGCGCAGCACGTCGGTTCGGGAAGCCTCCCAGCCAGCGCCGGTCCGACCGAGGTAGTTCGCCCGGACCTTGGCCAGTACAGCCGCCGCCGGGTCGGGCAGGCGGGGCACGGCCCAAGCGGCGGCGGCGTCCTTGCTGACGAAGTCGCCCGTCGTCGCCGTCCGCCACATCCGCGCGAGCGTCAGCAGCACGTTGCCTGCGTCGCCCGTTGCGTTGGCGAGCAGCGCTGGCAGCGCGTCCCGCATCGCCCGACGGACCCGATCGTCGGGGATCTGCGGCAGCAGGACCGTTGCGGGCGGCCCGACCAAGGCCTTCGCGCCGTGGCGAGCCTGCGCCAGGACCAGCGTGTGCTCCGGATCGGCGACTGGTGCGGGGCGCGCACCCGCCTCGAACGCGGCGCGCAGCCACTCGCCGTAGACGAATGCGCACCGCGCCGGGTACGCCGACGACGCCAGATCGGACACCGAGAAGACCATCAGGTCGACACAGCGCGGGCCGCCCGGACGCGCGGGGTGGGGAGCGGAAAGGCGCAGCAGGGCGGCCAGCAGGCGTTCCCGCATCGCCTGCGTCATCGGTCGCTCGGCGACCACCAGCACGTCGACGTCGCTGCGCGGTCGCAACCCCCCCGCTACCGCCGAGCCGTGGAGATAGACCGCCGCGAGGGCGGCGCCGAACAGGTCCTCGACGACCGTCGAAACGGCCAGGGCCTCGGCCGGCGGTGCCGCACCCTTGCCCATGCCGTACTCTCCGTCGCCCCGGCAACTCAGGGCCGCTGCTCGACCGGCCAGCCGCCACTTCGCGTTGCATCCGACTTGATCGGATGGTAACCTGTGGTACAGTTTAAGATAGACTGGAAGTCGGCAAAAGGAGACGAAGCCCGCTAGGCTGCAACATCTCCTTATAAGGCGCGTCGCCTCTGTTGCGAATGCGCGGACTGTCCTCCGCCCCGCTGCCACGCGCGGGGAGCGGGGCCCGGTAGGGACCCAGGGGGGAAGAGATCGATGACGCCAGAAACCGGCTTCAACTGGCCCTTGATCATCGGCGTGCTCATCGCCGTCGCGTTGTACTGGTCCTACTGTATCTACTGGAGCATCGTCGGTTACCGTCAGGCCCGCACTCTTGCGGGCTGGAGCATCTCCGGGCGAACCCTGCCGCCCTGGCTGTTCATGCTGGCGGCGTCGGTGACCTCGTTCAGCGCCTGGACCTACATGGGGCATCCGGGCACGGTCTACGCGGGCGGCATGGCCTATGCCTTCGCCGGGCTCTACGCCATCACCATCCCCTTTACCGGCGCCTTGTTCTTGAAACGCCAGTGGATGCTCGGCCGGCGCTACGGCTTCATCACCCCGCCGGAGCAGTACCGGACGATCTTCGATTCCAACCTGTTCGGCATCACGATCGTCGTCGTCTCGTTCCTCTACAGCACGTTCTACGTCGCCGTGCAGCTGATCGGCTCGGGCCTGCTCTTCACCGTGGTCACCGGCGGCTTCTTCCCGTTCCTCACGGGCAGCATCGCCCTCGCGGTGATCATGCTGATCTACGTCGGCGCCGGCGGGCTCCGGACCATCGCCTGGGTCGATGCGCTGCAATACTTCCTGGTCTTCGGTGGCATCACCCTGATCGGTGCGTCGGTGCTCTACGGCTTCGGCGGCTGGGACGGCTTCATGGAACAGGTCTACGGCGTCCACGCCTACTACACGCATTCGCACGGCTGGATCTTGTGGAACTGGAGTTGGGTTGCCGAGGTCGAGGGGCTCGGGCCGCGGGCGCATTGGACCGGCGTCATGATGCTGAGCTACATGTTCGCGCTCGCCGGCATCCAGGCCTCGCCCGCCTTTACCATGTGGGCCTACTCGATGCGCCACACCCGGCTGTTGGCGTGGCAGGTGACGGTCGGTATCGGCACCGTCGTCACCGCCACCCTGGTGCTCTGGTCCGTGGTACAGGGCATGGGTGCCCAGATCCACGCCCATCAGACACCGGAGGTCTGGGGCAGCGGCGCGCTTGCCGACTTCATCCGCGCCGCCGGTGCGGCTGGCGCCGGCTCCGACGGCGTCGTGCCGATGCTGATGCTGGAATACCTGCCGCTGATCCTGATCCCGCTCGCGGCGATCGGCCTGCTCGCCGCCGCCCAGTCGACCGCGGGCCCTTACGTGTCGTCGTTCGCCGCGATCGCCACCCGCAACATCGTCGGCGAGAGCCTGCTCTACCGGGCGAGGATACGTGGCCAGGGCGGGCCGGCCGCGGCCACGGCCGGCAATCCGCATCCGAGCCCGGGCAATCCGCACGGCCCGCAAGGCTTGCGCATCCGCGACGTCTTCCCCGAGCGCTGGCAGGTGCACTGGTCGCGCTTCTTCTGCCTCGTGCTGCTCGGCTGCGCCCTCTACGTCGCCTTCGCGCAGCGCGACCTGATGGTGATGCTCGGCGGGCTCGCCGTGTCCTACGGCTTCCAGCTCTACCCGGCGCTGATCGTCATCTGCTACGGCTTCCGCGGCTGGCCCATGCGGTGGACCCCGCAGGGGGTGCTCGCCGGCCTGATCATGGGCATCGTCTTCGTCACGCTCAGCTACTGGTGGGAGGAGTACCGCTACCCGCTCAGCATCCATTCGGCGGGTTGGGGCATCATCTTCAATCTCCTCACCATTTGGCTCGTCTCCTCGGTCACCACGCCGAGCCCCGAGCACGAGGAATGGATGGATCGCCTCGACGCGTTCTACCGCAAGCACGACCCCGCCTATTACGAGCCGAAGGCCCAGTGGTGGCGGAACTTCCTGTGGTTCTACATCCCCTTCTGGTGGATCATGTTCGTCGGCCCCGGTATCGAGTTCGGCAACTTCCTCGACGGCTTGGTGTTCGGGCTGCCCGGCTTGTGGACCTGGCTGATCCTGGGCGGGGCGACCGGCGTGTTCATGCTCTGGGCAATGTGCTGGCCGGCGCAGATGGCGACCGCCCCGCGACTCACCCCACAGCCGCGCGACGAGACGGCCCTCGCCTCGATCGACCACATGCGCGGCTAGAGCGTTGGAGAGAGAGATGAGCGCAGGGATGAGCACCTTCTTGGTTCTCCTGGCCTGGGCGGCACCGATCGCCGTCGCCGTCGTCATCATGGCGTTCTGCTATCGCTCGCCATCGCGGGAGGAGTTGGAGCGCTACGACGCGCTCCAGCCGGACGAGGTGGCGCCGACGCCCGAAGCCCTGGCCGAGAAGACCTGAGGTGCGGCTGGCGCCGTGCCCGACGGCCAACGGGCCGCCGGACGCCGCCCCGGTCGTGGTTTGGAGAGGATGCGCACCATGACGACGCATTACGCCCGCATCATCGCGGCGGTCGACGGCTCCGAGCATGCGGCCCGCGCGGCGGCCGCTGCCGCCGGCCTCGCCAACGACATGAACCGGCCGCTGACCCTGCTCTACGTGCTGCCCATGCCCGGCCCCGACGAGTTCGTCAGCATGGATACGGTCGCCGGAGCGCTCGCTGACCCGGCCTCCTTGAGCTCCGAAGCCATCGACAAGGCGAAGAAGGCAGCCGCCACGCGGGTCTTCGGAGCAGCGCGCCAAGCCATCGGCGAGCGCGGGCCGACGATCGAAGAGCGGATCGAGACCGGCGCCGTCGTCCCCGAGATCCTGCGTGTGGCCGGCGAGCTGAAGCCGGCGTTGCTGGTCGTCGGCAGACGTGGCGTCGGCCGCCTCGAGGAGTTCGTCCTCGGCAGCGTCAGCAACAAGCTCGTGCACCAAGGTGCGATACCGGTCCTGGTCGTCTAGCGGCCGCGTGGCGAGCCACGTCGCGCCGGCGCGCGGTGCCGGCTGGCGGCAGGTGTGTCGCGGCTTGGCGGCACTCGGCCTCGCACTGGTGATCGGTGCCTGCGATCGGGCCGACCGGCAACTGCTGGAGGCGTCCTTGTCGGGCACCGTCGACGAGGTCGAGGCGGCGCTGGCCGCCGGCGCCGACGTGGAAGCGATGGACGCCGAGGCGCGGACGCCGCTGATGTTCGCCGCCGCGCGCAACGACGCCTCGGTCGTGCAGCGCTTGGTCGATGCCGGCGCCACGGTGAACGTGGGCGACCGTCGCGCCGTGACGCCGTTGATGTTCGCCGCGTCCGACAACGTCGAGGCGGTGGTCCGGGTGCTGGTGGCGGCCGGAGCCGATCTGGAGGCGCGCGATCTCGGTGGCGCCAGCCCGCTGATGGTCGCCGCCCGCAACAACGACGCGGGGGTCGTGCGTGCGCTGATCGAGGCCGGTGCCGAGGTGGACGCCCAGGACCGCAGCCGGTCGACCGCCCTGATGATTGCCGCCGGCCACAACGACGCGTCGGTGGTTCGGACGCTGCTCGACGCCGGCGCCACGGTCGACCTTCGGCCCGAGCGCGGCTGGACGCCGCTGATGATCGCGGCCAGGGCCAACGACGCGGCGGTGACGGCGGCGCTGCTCGCAGCCGGTGCCGACGTCGACGCGCGCGACGGCGACGGGGCCACGGCCCTGATGATCGCCGCCCGCCACAACGGCCCACCGGTGATCCGCACCCTGCTCGACGCCGGCGCTGCCGTCGACGCGCGCACCGTCGCCGGCTGGACGGCCTTGATGGCCGCGGCGCAGGGTGGCGCGGCCGAGGCCGTGGCCGTGGCGACGTTGCTCGCGGCCGGCGCGGCGGTCGATGCCGCGGACGATGCGGGCCTGACCCCGTTGATGGTGGCGGCCCGGCACAACGGGCCGGCGGTGGTGGACCTGTTGCTCGACCACGGTGCTTCGGCCGGCCTCCGCGACCGCCGGGGACGGACGGCCGTCGATCACCTGCGGCAGAACGAACGGCTGCGGTCGAGCGAGGTGGCGAGCCGCTTGGCGGCGGCGGCCGCCTCGTGACCCGGAGACGCCGAGGCGAACGCGAGAACACGAGCGCGACGGCAGCGCCGGTGACGGTGCCGCCGGACGTGCAGGCGGCGCTCGCCGAAGACGAGACGGTCGAAGCGCACTTCGCGCTGAACGAGGGCCTCGAGATCTACGCGACCGACCGCCGGTTCTTTGGCCGGCGCGAGGGCCGCACGATCGACATCTGGTATGCGGAGGTCGTCGAGGCACGACACCGCATCGCCGATCGGCGCAGCTGGCACGGCATGCTCCGCATCGTGCTGGGCGCCGTCTTCGTCGTCGGCGGGCTACTGACCGGCTTCGGCGCGTGGCTCGAGGCCCTGGTGGCCATCGCCCTGCTGGCGATGGGCGGCGCGCTCGTCCTGCTCGGCCTCCATCGCCGCGAGGATTGGCTGGAACTGCGGATCGACCGGAACGAGCCGGCACCGTCCGTCTGGTACGTGTTCCTGTTCCTCCCCTTCTGGATCATGCTTCGCAACCGCAAGCGCTACCGGGTGCCGGGCAGTCCCCGGCAGGTGGACGACTTCCACGCCTTCCTGGCGGCCCGCCTGCCCCGCCGAGGCGCGCGCGCCTGAGCGCCAGCGCCGGACACCAGAACGCCCCTGCCATGCCGCACTGCTCGTCTTGCGCTCGGCGCATGCCAGCAGTTACGAGATTGCAAGGCTGCCATCATTTGCTAGCTTCTCGCCCATGGCCGGCGCGTCGAGACCGGTCGCACGAAGTCAGGGAGAGACGTCGATGCGTTCTTGTCGTGACTTGATGGTCGGCGCCGTGGCCGGCGCCGTGTTCGGCGCGTCCTGGGGCCTTGCCGTTCCGGTGGAGGCGCAAGAGCAGTTCATCCCGCTGCTCACCTATCGCACGGGGCCCTACGCGCCGAACGGCATCCCGCTGGCCAACGGCCAGATCGACTATTTCAACATGATCAACGAGCGCGACGGCGGCATCAACGGCGTCCGGATCACCTTCGAGGAGTGCGACACCGCCTACAACAACGACCGCGGCGTGGAGTGCTACGAGCGGCTGAAGGGCCGGCCGGGCACCGCCGTGGTCTCGCCCTTCTCCACCGGCATCACCTACGCCCTGATCGAGCGCGCGACCGCCGACAAGCTGCCGCTGTTCACGATGGGCTACGGCCGCACGGACGCCTCCGACGGCCGCGTCTTTCCCTACGTCTTCACCATGCCGTCAACCTACTGGTCGCAGGCCACCTCGATCGTCCAGTACATCCAGGAACAGGAGGGCGGCGACCTCGCCGGCAAGAAGATCGCGCTGGTCTACCACGACAGCGCCTACGGCCGCGAGCCGATCCCGACGCTGGAGGTACTGCGCGACCAGATGGGCTTCCAACTCGACCTCTTCCCGGTGGCGCATCCAGGGCTCGAGCAACGCGCGACGTGGCTCGCCATCGGCCGTCGGCTGCGGCCCGATTGGGTGGTGATGTGGGGTTGGGGCGTGATGAACTCGACCGCCGTGCGCGAGGCGGCGGCCATCGGCTACCCGATGGACCGCTTCATCGGCAACCACTGGTCGGGTGCGGAGGTCGACGTGATCCCGGCAGGCGACGCGGCCATCGGCTATCTGGCGGCGAACTTCCACAGCCCCGGCACGGGCTTCGACGTCCACCGCGACATCTTCACCTACGTCTACGACCGGGGCAACGGCGCCGGCGACCGCGACCGCGTCGGCGAGGTGCTCTACAATCGCGGCGTCACCAACTCGGCCATCGTCGTCGAGGCGATCCGCGCGGCGCAGGCGATCCACGGCGAGCGCGTCCTCACCGGCGAGGAGGTGCGCGACGGCTTCGAGGCCCTCGATCTGACGGCGCACCGGCTGGCCGAACTCGGCCTCGCCGACTTCATGAACCCCGTGGTGGTCAGTTGCGAGGACCACGAAGGCGCCGGCGCCGTCTTCGTCCAGCGCTGGGACGGCAGCGAATGGGACCGCGTCTCGAACTGGATTCCGCCGCTGACCGACGTCGTGCGGCCGCTGATCGAGGCCTCGGCCGAGGCCTTCGCGGTGGAGAACGGCATCACCAAGCGCGAGTGCCCGAGCAGCTAGGCCGCCGCCCGTGGCGACACCGACCGAGCAGGCAGCCGAGGCGGCGCCCGAAGGGGCGCCGCTTTTGGCGGTGCACAACATCGAGGTCGTCTACGACCACGTGGTCCTGGTCTTGAAGGGCGTCTCACTCAGCGTGCGAAAAGGCGGCATTACCGCCCTGCTCGGTGGCAACGGCGCCGGCAAAACGACCACGCTCAAGGCCATCTCCAACCTCCTGGAGGCCGAGCGCGGCGAGGTCACCAAGGGGTCGATCACCCTGGCGGGCGAGGCCGTGCATCGCCTGTCCTCGACCGACCTCGTGAGCCGCGGCGTGGTGCAGGTCATGGAGGGGCGTCGCTGCTTCGAGCACCTGACGGTCGAGGAGAACCTGCTGACGGGCGCCTACACGCGCCGGGACGGTGCCGCCGCCATCAAGGCCGACCTCGAGATGGTCTACGACTGCTTTCCGCGCCTGAAGGAGCGGCGGCGCTCGCAGGCCGGCTACACCTCCGGCGGCGAACAGCAGATGTGCGCCATCGGCCGCGCCCTGATGGCCAAGCCTGCCGTGATCCTCCTGGACGAGCCGTCGATGGGCCTCGCCCCGCAATTGGTCGAAGAGATCTTCCAGATCGTCGCCGACCTCAACGCCCGGGCCGGCGTCACCTTCCTCCTCGCCGAGCAGAACACGAACATGGCCTTGCGCTACGCCCACGACGGCTACATCCTCGAGAATGGACGCGTGGTGCTCGAGGGCGCGGCCGCGGCGCTGCGCGACAACGAGGACGTCAAGGAGTTCTATCTCGGCATCGGCTCGGCCGGGCGCCGCAGCTTTCGCGACATCAAGAGTTACAAGCGGCGCAAGCGCTGGCTCTGACGCCCAGCCGCCGCCGGCACGGGAAGGGTGATGGTCGAGCACGACGGCGAGTTCTACGACCGCCAGGAGGTCCGCGAACCGGAGCAACGCCACGACCAGACCTTTACGGCGCTGCCGGGGCTGGTCCGCCATGCCATCGACAACGCACCCGCCCTGGCGGCGCTCTACCAGGGGGTCGACGCGGCGGCGGTCACCTCGCCTGCGGCCCTTGCGCGCCTGCCCGTGCTCCGCAAGTCGGAGTTGGTCCAGCGCCAAGCGGACACCGCCCCCTTCGGTGGCCTCGTCGCCACGCCGATGGCGCGCCTCGCGCGCGTGTTCGTCTCGCCCGGCCCGATCGTCGAGCCGGAGAGCGTGCGCACCGACTACTGGCGCTTCGCCCGCGCCCTGTTCGCCGCCGGCTTTCGCGCGGGCGACCTGATCCACAACGCCTTCTCCTACCATCTGACGCCGGGCGGCATGATGATCGAGGGCGGTGCGCGGGCCATCGGCTGCCCGGTGCTGCCGGCGGGCGTCGGCCAGACCGGCCGCCAGCTCGAGGCCATCGCCCGCCTACGCCCGACGGCCTACACCGGCACGCCGTCGTTCCTCACTGCCCTGCTCACCGAGGGCAAGGCCACCGGCGTGGACACCGGCTGTCTCGCCAAGGCGCTGGTGTCCGGCGAGCCGTTTCCGCCGGCGGCGCGCGATGCCCTGCGCGACACCCACGGCATCGCCGCCTTCCAGTGCTACGCCACCGCCGATCTGGGACTGATCGCCTACGAGACCACCGCTCGCGAGGGGCTGGTGGTCGACGAGGCGGTGATCGTCGAAATCGTGCGGCCGGGCACGGGCGAGCCGGTGCCCGAGGGCGAGGTCGGCGAAGTCCTGGTGACCAGCTTCAACCCCGACTACCCATTGATCCGCTTCGCCACGGGCGACCTTTCGGCGGTGGTGCCGGGGGCCAGTCCCTGCGGCCGCACCAACACGCGCCTCCGCGGCTGGCTCGGCCGCGCCGACCAGTCGACCAAGGTCCGCGGCCTGTTCGTCCACCCGCACCACGTCGCCGCCATCGTCGCCCGCCACCAGATCGTCCGCGGCCGGCTGGTGGTCGACCGCGTCGAGGCGCACGACCGCCTGCGCCTCTTGGTGGAGGCGGCCGACGACGGCGGCGGTCTCGCCCAGGCGTTGACCGACAGCGTGCGCCAGGTCACGGGCCTCAGGGGCGACGTCGAGCTGGTGCCGCCCGGCTCGCTCCCGAACGACGGCAAGGTGATCGACGACCGACGTGCCTGAACCGAGCCCGCCTGCCACGGCCGTCCTGGTCCGCGCCGAAGCCGTGCTTTGCCGTCGCGCCGGCCGCCAGGTCTTCCAGGACGTGAGCTTCACCGTCGGCACGGGCGAGGCGCTGGTCCTGCGCGGTCCCAACGGCAGCGGCAAGTCCAGCCTGTTGCGTGTGCTGGCGGGACTCCTCGAGCCGGCCGCCGGCAGCATCGAGGTGGCGCCCGCCGCCGACGGCGGCCCCGGCTTTCACTACATCGGTCACGGCGACCCGGCGAAACCGGCGCTGACCGTCGAGGAGAACCTTGCCTTCGCCACGGCGCTCACCGGCGGCGGCGACGTCGAGGCGGGCCTTGCCGCCTTTCGGTTGCGCCGGCTCGCTGACACGCCGGCACGCTACCTCTCCTCCGGCCAACGCCGCCGTCTCACCCTCGCCCGCCTCGTCGCCGTGGCCAAGCGCGTCTGGCTCCTCGACGAGCCGGGCGTCGGCCTCGATGCCGCCAACCGCGCGCGGCTGGAGGATGCCATCGGCGCCCATCTCGCAACGGGCGGTGCCGTGGTCGCCGCGACCCACGGCGACGTCGCCATCGCCGGCGCCGCGGTCCTGGAGTTCGGCCGATGAAGGCAGCCTCGGCGCTCTTCGTCCACGAGATCCGTCTCGCCGTCCGTTCCGGAGGCGAGATGGCACAAGGCTTGGTCTTCTTTCTGCTCGCACTGTCGCTGTTCCCGCTCGGTGTCGGCCCCGGTCCGGTGGTGCTCGAGCGCATCGGCGTCGGCCTCGTTTGGGTACTCGCCCTCTTCAGCGTCACCCTCACCCTGGAGCGCCTGTACGCCGCCGACGCCCGCGACGGCACGCTCGACCTACTGGGCGTCTCCGGCCTCGCCTTCGAGTGGGTCGCCTTGATCAAGGCGCTCGCTCACTGGCTGACCTCGGGCCTCGTGCTGGTCGCCTTCTCGCCGCTCGTCGTGTTGCTGTTGGGCTTGCCCGCCGAGGCCTACGTCGCGGTGCCGGTGGTCCTGCTGCTCGGCACGCCGACCCTGACCCTGATCGGCGGTATCGGCGCCGCGCTGTTGGTCCACAGCAAGCGCGGCGGCCTGCTCTTGGCACTGATCGTCCTGCCGCTGCAAATTCCCGTCCTGATCTTCGGCGTCTCCGCCATCGAGGGCTGGGTGTCCGGCCTCGGCGCCTCGGCCCAACTGATGATCCTCGGCGCCTTCCTGCTCGGCACCACCGCGCTCGCCCCCTTCGCCACGGCGGCAGCCCTGCGGCTCGCCTTGGAGTAGGCGCGGGCGTGAGTGCGCTCTTGCTCGCCCACCTCGCCTTCGCCGCCATCGGCCTGCCCGACGGTGCGCTCGGCATCGCTTGGCCTTCGCTACGCGATGCCTTCCGCCTGCCGCAGAGCGGCCTTGCCCTGATCCTCACGGCCCAGACCGCTGGCTATCTCGTCGCCGGCTACGCCTCGGCCGCGGTGATGCGGCGGGCCGACATCGGCCGGGTGCTCGCCGTCAGCACCGCTATCGTCGCACTCGCCGCCACGTGCTTCGCCATCGTGCCGACGCTCGTCGTCCTGCCGCTCGCCGCCTTCGTCCTCGGGCTCGGCTCCGCCACCATCGATGCCAGCCTCAACGGTCACGCCGCCGCGCACTTCTCCGCCAAGCACCTCAACTGGGTGCATGCCGCCTACGGCGTCGGCGCCGCCTTCGGTCCGGTGGTCATGACCTGGGGCGTGGCTACCGGCGGCGACTGGCGGCTCGGCTACGGGGTGCTCGCCACGACGCTTGCCGCACTGGCGCTCCTCTTTTGGCGCACGCGCGGCCGCTGGGGACGCACCCCGCCGCTCCGCACCGGCCCAAGGGTCGGCAGTGTCACCGACGTGCCGGCACGTCAGCGTCGGGAGGCTTGGCTCCAGATCGGCACCTTCGCCGTCTACACCGGGATCGAGGCCGCGGCGGGCCAGTGGAGCTTCGCCGTCCTGCACGAGGGACGGGGGCTGCCGCTCGCGGTTGCCGGCGCAGGTACGGCCGTGTTCTGGACGTGCCTCTGTCTCGGCCGCTTCGCCGTCGGCTTCGTCGCCGACCGGCTCGGTGCCGCACGGCTCGTCCGCCTGGGTGGCCTTGGCACGCTTGCCGGCGCCCTCGCCTTCGCCCGCGTACCAGGTGAAGGCGCCATCGCCGGCCTCGCCTTGATGGGGACGGCACTGGCACCCGTCTTCCCGATGCTGATGCTGCGCACCGCCGAGCGCTTCGAGCCCCGGCTCGCGGCTCGACTGTTCGGCCTGCAGGTGAGTGCGGCGATGCTCGGCGCCCTTGCCCTGCCGAGCATGGCCGGCCTCGCCGCCGACGTCGCCGACCTCGGCGCCATCCCGCCGCTCCTCGTGGCAGCCGCGGCCGTCCACTGGCTGATGGTTCACCACCTCACCCGAACGGACGGCGTACCCGGCCGGGCTAGGCCCTGACCGCCGGCCGGCCACGGCCAGCGAGCGCCCGGCGCCGCGCCCGCAGCGCCGCGAGGCAGGCGATGCCGAGCACCATGGCGCCGACCGCCGGCGGGACGGGAACGAATTGGAGTTGGACGTCGACGAAAGCGCCGGCTGCGATGTCCTGCGACGGCACCGTCAGCCAGATCTCGTCGGCCCCGAACAACGTCCACTAGTCCGTGGTGTCGGCGAGGAAACCGTCGCCCGGGCGACGCTGGCTGACGTTCGGCAGCACACCCGCAAAACCGACCACCAGGATATCTTGGACCCACACGGCCGCATTGGTCGCGCCGATGCCGCTGACCACGGCACTCCAGTTCGGCAACGGACCGAGTTCCTGCGGAAAGGTGAAACGGATCGTGTCCGCGCCGATGTCGATGGCGACGAGGCCGCCCTCCTCGAGGAATTCGACGCCCTCGCCGACGACCACGTCGTGCTGCTCCAGCAAGGTGTGGCCGAAGCCGGCCACGATGGAGACGGTGACGGTCTCGCCCACCAGCGAGGCATCCGCCGGTGTCGTTCCCACCGAAGCCACCGCGACGACGGCAGCCAGCATGCACCTCGAGCGGAGTCCGAAGCGGCGTCGATGCGGCACGGCAAGCCTCCTCGATGCGTACCGTTTGTTTCACGATACCACGCCAGCCATCTGCGGGACACCGGCGACGCTGCCGAGTGGGCCGAATGCGGGCCGCCAGCTTGGATGGCGCAAGCGCCCGGCGGCGATCCCGCATGCGCCATCGCCCCGCGCATGGATTCGGTCCTAGCCGGTGGCGATATCGCCGCGTCGCGACCTAGGTTGCAGCGGGTCGCCCTGTTCAGACCGATTGGAGTTGTTGTAAACCGCCGCCATGCATTGGTTCGCGAACCCCCTGCGCTTCCAGCGTCTCGCCGACGCGGTGTTTCCGTACGTGCTGACGCTGGCGGTGGTGCTGACCGCCGTTGCCCTCTACGGCGGCCTCGTCATGGCGCCCGCCGACTACCAGCAGGGCGACGCCTTCCGCATCATCTACGTCCACGTGCCGACCGCTTGGCTGGCGCTGTTCGTCTACCTCACGCTCGCCATCGCCGCCGTGTTCGCCATCGTCTGGCGCCATCCGCTCGCCGAGATCTACGGCCGCGCCGCGGCTCCGGCCGGGGCCGTTTTCTGCTTTCTCGCGCTCGTCACCGGCTCGATCTGGGGCAAGCCGATGTGGGGGACGTGGTGGGTGTGGGACGCGCGCCTCACCTCGATGCTGATCCTGTTCTTCCTGTTCCTCGGCTACTCCGCCCTCTACGATGCCTTCGACGACCCGCAGCGCGGCGCCAAGGCGGCGGCGATCCTGGCCCTGGTCGGCTCGGTCAACCTGCCGATCATCAAGTTCTCGGTCGACTGGTGGAACACGCTGCACCAGCCGGCGAGCGTGTTCCGCTTCGACGGCCCGACCATCCACATCTCGATGCTGTGGCCGCTGTTGACCATGGCCGTGGCGATGAAGCTCTACTTCCTCGCCGTGGTCATCCTCAGAACGCGGGCGGCCCTCACCGAGCGCAAGATCACCAACCTTCGCCTCTCGGCCGAGACCGCGGGCGAATGACCCACGAACCGGTCGACCCGACGGCGGCGCACCGCCACGGGCCGATCTCCACAACGACGGGAGAGAACCGTGTCGATCACAGGCTCTGACACGTTGGGGGTGCGCCGCACACTGACCGTGGGCGACCTCTCCTACGACTACTTCTCGCTGCCCGAGGCGGCCAAGCAGATCGGCGCCGTGGACCGGCTGCCGTTCTCGTTGCGGGTGCTCTTGGAGAACCTCCTGCGCTTCGAGGACGGCCGCACGGTCACGGTCGACCACGTCAAGGCGATGGCCGAGTGGGTGAAGAACAAGAGTTCCGACACCGAGATCGCCTACCGGCCAGCCCGCGTGCTGATGCAGGACTTCACCGGCGTACCGGCGGTGGTCGACCTCGCCGCGATGCGCCAGGCGATGGTCGACCTCGGCGGCGACCCCAAGCACATCAACCCCTTGAGCCCGTGCGACCTGGTCATCGACCACTCCGTGATGGTCGATGCCTTCGGCGGTCCCGACGCGTTCCGCAAGAACGTCGAATTCGAGTACCAGCGCAACGGCGAGCGCTACGCCTTTCTCCGCTGGGGTGCGGCGGCCTTCGACAACTTCCGCGTGGTGCCGCCCGGCACCGGCATCTGCCATCAGGTCAACCTCGAGCACCTGTCGCAGGTCGTCTGGACCGGCAAGGACGGCAACACCACCGTCGCCTATCCGGACACCCTGGTCGGGACCGACAGCCACACCACGATGGTCAACGGCCTCGCCGTCCTCGGCTGGGGTGTCGGCGGGATCGAGGCCGAGGCCGCCATGCTCGGCCAGCCCGTGTCCATGCTCATCCCCGAGGTGGTCGGCTTCAAGCTCACCGGCAAGCTGCCCGAGGGGGCGACCGCGACCGACCTCGTCCTCACCGTCGTGCAGATGCTCCGTGCCAAGGGCGTCGTCGGCAAGTTCGTCGAGTTCTTCGGCCCTGGCCTGCCCAACCTGCCGCTCGCGGACCGCGCCACCATCGCCAACATGGCGCCGGAATACGGTGCCACCTGCGGCTTCTTCCCGATCGACCAAGTGGCCATCGACTACTTGAAGCTCACGGGCCGCAAGGCCGAGCGCATCGCCCTGGTCGAGGCCTACGCCAAGGCCCAAGGGCTCTGGCACACCAAGGACAGCCCGGAGCCCGTATTCACCGACACGCTCGAGCTGGATCTCGCCGACGTGGTGCCCTCGCTCGCCGGCCCCAAGCGTCCGCAGGACCGGGTTTCGCTGACCGACGCCGCCAAGGAGTTCAAGGCGGTGCTGCCCGGTCTCACGGCCGGCACCGCGGTCGACGCCACCGCCCCGATCGAGGGCACCGATCTGGAGCTCCGCAACGGCGACGTGGTGATCGCCGCCATCACCTCCTGCACCAACACCTCCAATCCCGGCGTCATGATCGCCGCCGGCCTCGTCGCCAAGAAGGCCCACGCCCTCGGCCTGAAGCCCAAGCCCTGGGTCAAGACCTCACTGGCGCCGGGCTCGAAGGTGGTCACCGACTATCTCGTCAAGGCCGGGCTGACCGAGCATCTGGACGCCATCGGCTTCGACCTCGTGGGCTATGGCTGCACCACCTGCATCGGCAATTCGGGGCCGCTCCCCGACGCCATCGCCGACGCCGTCGACGCGGGCAAGCTCGTCGCCGTCTCGGTCCTCTCCGGCAACCGCAACTTCGAGGGCCGCGTCCACCCGCAGGTGAAGGCCAACTACCTCGCCTCACCGCCCCTGGTCGTCGCCTACGCGCTGCTCGGTTCGATGACCAAGGACATCACCACCGAACCCCTGGGCCAGGGCAAGGACGGCCCGGTCTACCTGAAGGACCTCTGGCCGACGCCCAAGGAAGTGGACGAGGCCGTGCTCGCCGCGGTCGACCGCGACATGTTCGAAAGCTCCTACGCCGACGTCTTCGCCGGCGACGAGCGCTGGGCGGCCATCGCTTCCGACGAGTCGAGCATGACCTACGACTGGGACGAGGGCAGCACCTACGTCCGTTTGCCGCCCTATTTCGAGAACATGTCGCCCACCGCACCGGAGAGCGTGCCCGACATCACCGGTGCGCGGGTGCTCGGCGTGTTCGGCGACAGCATCACGACCGACCACATCAGCCCCGCCGGCTCCATCGCCAAGACCAGCCCCGCCGCCGACTACCTGATGGGCTATCAGGTGCAGCAGAAGGACTTCAATTCCTACGGCTCGAGGCGCGGCAACCACGAGGTGATGATGCGCGGCACCTTCGCCAACATCCGGCTGAAGAACGAGATGGCCGACGGCAAGGAGGGCGGCTGGACCAAGCTGATGCCCGACGGCACCATCATGTCGGTCTACGACGCGGCGATGGAGTACCAAAAGCGCGGCATCCCGCTGGTCATCTTCGGCGGCAAGGAATACGGCACGGGCTCCAGCCGCGACTGGGCGGCCAAGGGCACCAACCTTCTGGGCGTCAAGGCCGTCATCGTCGAGAGCTTCGAGCGCATCCACCGCTCGAACCTCGTCGGCATGGGCGTCCTGCCGTTGAACTTCACCGGCGGCGCCACCCGGCAGAGCCTCGAGATCGACGGTTCGGAGATCGTCGACATCAAGGGCCTGGAGGCGGGGCTCAGGCCGCGCATGAGCCTGGGGTGCACCATCACGCGCGCCGACGGCTCCAAGCAGGAAATCGAGCTGCTCTGCCGGCTCGATACCCTCGACGAGGTCGACTACTACCGCCACGGCGGCATCTTGCACTACGTCCTGCGCCAGCTCCTGGCCAAGAGCGGCGTCGGCGGCACCGCCTGACGCAAGAGAGCGGGCAGGCGGGGGACTCGATGGCCCCCGCCTGTTCCGCCCTCGCACGTTGCGGTTCTGCCCTCAGGCGGCGCGGGTCTGATCGACGAAGCTGCGGATGGCGCGCTCCAGGCCTTGGAGTTGGGCGTCGAGGCCCTGCACCGTGGCCGTCGCGGATTCCGCCTCGGTGTCGGCCGAGCGGGCGATCGTCAGCACCTCGTCCATGTTGGCCGTGATGGTCTGCGCGCTGATCGCCGCTGCTTGAGTGTTGCGGGCGATGTCGGCGGTGGCGGCGGTCTGTTCCTCCATTGCGGCGGCGACGCTGGCGGCGATATCGGTCACGCCTTCCACCTCCTGGGCGATGGCCTGCACGGCATCCACGGCCACGCCCATGCTCGTCTGCATCGCCTCGACCTCGGCGGTGATGCGGCCCGTCGCCTGTGCCGTCTGGTTGGCGAGGCCTTTGACTTCGTTCGCCACGACCGCGAAGCCGCGCCCCGCCTCGCCGGCGCGCGCCGCCTCGATGGTTGCGTTCAGCGCCAAGAGGTTGGTGCGCGCGGCGATGTCGGTGATCAGACCGACCACCTCGCCGATCTGGTCGGCCTTGGCGGCTAGGTCCTCGATCGCCCGGTGGCTGGCGGCAGCGCGCTCGGCGGCGCTTCGGGTCAGCCGCTCCTGCTCGACGATCTGCCGGTTGGTCTCGCCGATCGAGGCCGACATTTCCTCCGACGCGGTCGCCACCGTCTGCACGCCCATGGCCGACTGCTGGCTGGCGGCGGCGACCGTCGCCGACCGTTCGGCGGTGCTGGCGGCGAGCCGGCGCATCGATTCGGCCGAGCCCAGCAACCGCTCGCGGGAGCCAGCGAGCGCCTGCAGCGCACTGCCGGCCTCGTCCTCGAAGCCCTCGGCGAGCGAGGTCATCCTTGCGGCCCGCTGCGCGTTGCCGGCGAGCGCATCCTTGAACGCGGCGGCCGAACGGGCGAGGGCGCCGATCTCGTCCTTGCGGTCGGCATAGGGCACCTCGACGTCGAGGTCGTTGGCGGCCAACCGGTCGACCACCGCGTTCAACCGGCCGAGCGGGCCGGCGAGGCGCGTCTCCAAGAGACGCAGGCCGAGGCCGACGACGGCGAACAGGGCCAGCGTCAGCCCGCCGAGGAACGTCATCTCGCGTCGGGCCGCGGCGACGGCGCCGGCGGCATAGTCCGCCGTGACGGCGACCGAAACGTCCTTCATCGTCATGATGTCGGCGAGCGCCGGGTTGGACAGGGTATACCACTCGGCGCCGGTCATCGGCGCCGGCTCGCCGGCCGCGAGCGCCTCGGTGACCCTTGCGACCTGCGGCTGGAACCGGTCGAAGTAGCTTTGCCGGCTGGCCTCGACCTGAGCCGCAAGCGCCGGCGGCGCACCGACACGGCCCGCGATCTGCTCGATGTTGAGCCAAGCGAAGGCGACGCGTGAACGCAGCTCGGCGATCGCCAGCAGGCGGTCGGCGTCGAGACCCTGGCCGCTGGCGAGCGCACCGCCGAGGGCCGCACGCTCGCTGCCCGCGGCATTGCGCATCTGCCACACCATCTCCTTGAACAGTGTCTGCTCGGCGACGAACGGATCGCTCTCCCGCACGGCGAAGCCAGTGGTGATGGAGAGATCGCTCACCGCGTTCATCAGACCGACGATGGCGGGCATCCAGCCATCGACGGTGGCCTGGGCGCGCGCGTCGCGGCCCTGGCCGAGAGCACGGTCGGCGTCCTGCCGCAGGCGTTCGACGGTGCCGCGCGCCTCGCGCAGCGCCTCGATCCGGCTGGGTACGCCCGCGATCTCCCAGGCACCGAGGTCGGCGAGCGCCGCATCGAGCGCCGCGTCCGAGGTGGCCCGGCGCTGGGCGATGGCCTGGAGCGTGGCACCTTCGGCGGCATCGGCGGCCCGGAGGGCCGTGTTGGTGGTGCCGCGTTCGACGGCGAGGTTCTCGGTGGCCGTGAGGAGGTGATCGCCGATGGCATTGATCGCCTCGATCCGGGTGGCAGCCGCGTGTCGCTGATTGGCCTGATGGAACTCCAGTCCGAAGGCGACGAGGAGCGTGACGGCAAGCAACCCGACGACGCCGCGCACGAGCGTGACGATGCGCAAGGAACCAATGACCATCGTGCGTTTCCCTGAGGAGGCGAAGACGCAGCGGGCCCGGCCTCCCGTTCGGACCCGGCTGGAAGGTGGCAGGCGTACCTTTCCGAACGCTTAACGCCGCAGCCATTCGCGGCAGGTGCGCCGCCGAGCCGGCCGATCACAGCGACGGCGAAGGCCGAAGCGCGCTCGGCACGCCCCAGCGCCGCGCCGATACCCCCAACCGGTTCACCATTTCTTCACCGGCGCTCGCGACGTTGGGCTATCCTCGATCGGAGCCCGCCATGCCGTCACCGCACCGTCTCGTCGCCCTGCTCTGCACCCTGATCGTCGCCGGCCCCGCAGCAGCGGCGGCCGTGGAGCCCACCGGGCACGCCATCGACACGTTCGCGCAAGCAGGTCGCGAGGCAGTCGTCGTGGCCCGTGCGGCCGCCGGCTCGACCTTGCCCGAAGTGTATCTGGTCGTGCGGCCGAACGGCGGCGGCAACGCCGCCTCGGCCGTGGTGTACATCGGCCTCGGCGCCATCGTCGACGGCGTGCGCTTCGGCGACAGCAGCGTCGACGTCACCTATCGCGACCATTGGCCGGTTGACCGGCCCGGCGCTCCGACGCGCCAGCGCGTGCGCGCCTTTCCCCTGATCGGCGAACCGAGCCGGCCGGCGTGGGCGGCACCCGCCGACCTGTCACGCTGAGGCCCGGGCAGCCAGGACCGAAGGGCTTTGCCCCCTCCTCACTCCGGCGGCATCGCCACCAGGGCTGCCGCAACCCGCCGATCCTCGGCGACGAGGACGTTGTAGGTGCGGCAAGCGGCGGGCGTGGTCATGACTTCGACGCCGATGCCCGCCGCTCGAAGTTCCTGTCGCAGCGTGCGATCGACCGGCGCGAGACTGCGGCCGGTGCCGACGAGCAGCAGGTCGACGGCACCGGCAAGCTCGAGCAGCGCCGGGCGCCCGGCCGCCAAGTCGGCCACCGCCGGCACGGGCCAGGGCTCGAACCGGCTCCGATGGATCAGCATGGAGCCCCGGACGCTACCACCCGCAACCTTGAACATGCCCACGCCGTAGCCTTCCACCACCAACCGGGCGCCGGGCTCCAAGGGCGTGATCTGCACGCAGCGACCTCCACTTCAGCTGGCGGGCACCGCCGTCTTCGTCTCCGCCTCGCTCTCACGCCGAATGTTGAGGGCGAGCAGGGCCGGCGTCGCGATGTACAGCGTGGAGTAGGTACCCACCAGCACGCCCCAGATGAGCGCGAACGTGAAGCCCTGGATGGTACCGCCAGCGATCACGAACAGGGCGATCAACGCCAGAAGTGTCGTGACACCGGTAACCAACGTGCGGGCGAGAGTCTGGTTGAGGCTGAGGTCGAGCAGATCCGTCATCGGAATTTTCTTGTACTTGCGTAGATTGTCGCGCACTCGGTCGAACACGACCACCGTGTCGTTCAACGAGTAGCCGACGATCGTCAGCAAGGCGGCGATAGTGGCAAGATTGAACTCCAGCTGCGTGACTGCAAACAGCCCTATGGTCAACACGACGTCATGCACGAGCGCGATCACCGCACAGACACCGAACTGCCATTCGAAACGGAACCAGACATAGACGAGAATGGCGATAAGGGCGAGGGTGATCGCCATGATACCGGCGGCGAAGAGTTCTTCGGAGACTTTAGGGCCGACGAATTCGGTCCGGCGGAAGTTGACCTCGCTACCGTACAGTTCGACGAGCTTCGCCATCACCGTCTCGACCGCGATGGCCTCGGCATTGTCGTCGACGTCGCTCTGACGCTGAATGCGGATCATCAGGTCGTTGGGCGCGCCGAATTCCTGAAGTTGGATCTCGCCCAGGCCGAGTTGCGCCATCTCCTGGCGCAACGGCGCCAGTTCGACCGGCTCGGGTGTACGGACCTCCATCAGCGTGCCGCCGCGAAAGTCGATACCGAGGTTCAAGCCCACGGTCAGCGCGAGGATGACGGACGCCACCATCAGCACGCCCGAGACGATGGCCGCGAGCTTGCGGTAGGCGATGAAGGGGATCTTCGGCGTCTCGGTCAGAAAGCGGATGCGGGGCAGCAACGGGGCGTCCTTTTGGTTGGCTCGATCGGCGTCAAATCGGCAGCGCCCTGGGACGGGTGCGCTGGTACCAGACGCTCAACAGGAACCTGGTGACGACGATCGCCGTGAACATCGAGGCGACGATGCCGATCGCCAGCGTCACCGCAAAGCCGCGGATCGGACCGGAGCCGAACTGGAACAGCAGCACCGCTGCGATCAACGTCGTGACGTTGGCGTCGACGATGGTCCGCGTGGCACCGCGGAAACCCGCGTCGATGGCGCCCACCGGACCGCGACCGGCCTTCATCTCCTCGCGGATGCGCTCGAAGATCAGCACGTTCGCGTCCACCGCCATGCCGAGCGTCAGCACGATCCCGGCGATACCGGGCAGGGTCAGCGTAGCGCCCAACGTCGAGAGCGCGGCCATGAGCAGGATCAGGTTGAGTGCCAACGCCGCCACCGCCATCACCCCGAACGTACCGTAGTAGAGGATCATGAACGCGGCCACGAGCAGAAGGCCGATCAACCCAGCGATCTCGCCCGCGGCGACGCTGTCCGCGCCGAGGTCGGGCCCGACCGTGCGCTCCTCCAGCACCGTCAACGGCGCCGGCAGGGCGCCCGCGCGCAAGAGCAGCGCCAGTTCGTTCGCCTGCTGGACCGTGAAGTCGCCGGTGATGACGCCGGAGCCGCCGGTAATCGGCTCCTGGATGCGCGGGGCGGAAATCACCTTCTCGTCGAGGACGATCGCGAATAGTCGGCCCACGTTTTCCGTGGTGATCGAGCCGAAGCGGCGCGCGCCGGTCGAATCGAAGCGGAACGACACGACCGGACGATTGTCCTGGAAACTCGGTTGCGCGTCGACGAGGTTCTCACCGGAGAGTTCCACTTGCCGGCGGACCACCCACTCGGTGGCCGGCGAACCGTCGGCGCGGGCTTCGTCGGCCGGCACCACCATCACCCCGGCAGGTCCGGTGCCGGCCCGCACTTCGTCCGGCGTGGTCGTCATGTCGACCATGTGGAAGGTGAGCCGCGCGGTCTGGCCCAAGAGGCGCCGCAACGCTTCCGGATCGCGTTCGCCCGGCACCTGGAGGAGAATCCGATCGGTGCCCTGGCGCTGGATCGTCGGCTCGCGGGTGCCGAGTTCGTCGACGCGACGGCGCACCACCTCCAGCGACTGGGCGAGGACCGACTGGGTCAACGCCTCACGGCCGCCCTCGGTCATCCGCATGGTGATCCGGTTGCCGTCGACCTGGATGCCGTACTGCCGCTCGAAGGTGAGCCCGCCACGGATCAGGTCGGGCGAGCCGCGCGGATTGATCTCGTCGAGGATGTCGCGCACCTGCGCAGCATCCGCCTCGTCCACGAGCTGGAAGGTCACCTCGTCGCCACGGACGGCAAGCCCGCGATAGAGGATGCGGGCGGTGCGAAGCTGGATACGGATGTCGCCGACGAGGCTCTCCAGACGATCCGCCACCACCGCGTCGACGTCGACCTCCAGGAGAAGGTGCGAGCCGCCCTGCAGGTCGAGGCCGAGGCTGATCTGGTTTTGCGGCAGCCACGACGGCCAACGCTCTACCGTCTCGCGGGCGAAGAAGTTCGGCACCGAAAGGACGATGCCGAGCAAGCAGACGGTGGCGACGAGGCCGATCTGCCAATAGCTGATGCGCAGCACGGTCGATCCCTAGGTCGCAGGACCCTTGCCCGGAGCGGGCTCGGTGTCGTCGGCAGGCTTGGGTTCGGCCGGGGGCGACGGCTGGTTCGCCGGCTCCGGATCGGCACCGTTGGAGGCCTGGGCACCGCCGCGCGCGGCGGCCTTGCCGTCGTCGGCCTTGGCGGTGCTGTCGGAACGCCGGCCCGACTTGCGCGCCGCGGTCTTCTTGCCGCCGCCGGCGCCGGTGCTGGCGTCGTTCGCCGGCTTCGGCAGCTGGACGTTGGCCGTCTCGGTGACGTTCTCGGAAATGGTGGCGCGCGCCACCCGTACACGCACGCCCTGGGCGATCTCGACTTCCAAGGTGCCGTCGTCGACCACCTTGTGGACGACGCCGAAGATGCCGCCGGCCGTCACCACCTTGTCGCCCTTCTGCAAGGCACCGATCATCTCGCGATGCGCCCGCATCCGCTTCTGCTGCGGCCGTATCAGCAGAAACCAGAACACCACGAAGATGAGGACGAGCGGCAGGAGCGAGATGAGAAAGCTGGGCTCCCCCCCGGCCGCCTGCGCGTAGGCTGGCTTGATCAACATGATGGTTCCGGTCGTGGTTGGAAAAGTTGCCGGACTATAGCCACGGCGATCCGCTTTGCAAACGTCGGCTCCTGGCCTATCAAGCCGCGCCTGACGCGTGCCTGAACGGATCCCCGATGTCTGCCGACCACCCCCTGCTGCCCCTCCTCGAGCGCATCGCCGACGCGCTCGAACGCGGTCACCATCCGGTCGTCCGGCTCGACCTCGACGGCGCCGACGCATTCGTCTGGCAGGCGGAATCGGGCCGGCTCAAGCCGGTGCCCGCGGTTCGTGCCGTCGAGCTCGATCTGTTGCAGGGCATCGACCACGTTCGCGACCTCCTCGCCGCCAATACCGAGCGGTTCGCCCGGGGCCTGCCCGCCAACAACGCGCTCCTCTGGGGTGCTCGCGGCATGGGCAAGAGTTCGCTGGTGAAGGCGGTCCATGCCAGCGTCAATGCGCGGGTCCCCGGCGCACTCGCCCTGATCGAGCTGCACCGCGAGGACCTGGAGACCCTGCCAGCATTGCTCGACGCGCTCAGGCGCCAGTCGCGCCGCGCCATCCTGTTCTGCGACGACCTCTCGTTCGACGCCGGCGAGACCAGCTACAAGTCGCTCAAGGCGGTGCTGGAAGGCGGACTCGAGGGCAAGCCCGACAACGTGCTCTTCTATGCCACGTCCAACCGCCGTCACCTGATGCCGCGCCAGATGATCGAGAACGAGCGCTCGACGGCCATCCATCCCGGCGAATCCGTCGAGGAGAAGGTGTCGCTGTCGGATCGCTTCGGCCTCTGGCTCGGCTTTCACGGCTGCAACCAGGAGGTCTATCTGGCCATGGTGCGCGCCTATGCGCGTCACTTCGCGCTGCCGATCCAGCCGGCCGAGTTGGACCGCCGGGCACTCGAATGGGCGACCACGCGGGGCGGTCGCTCGGGGCGCGTCGCTTGGCAGTTCACCCTCGATCTCGCCGGCGAGTTGGGCCGCAACCTGGAGGCGTAGGGCGCGTCCGGGAGTGCGCCCGGCGATCTCGCATCCCGAGCGGAAGCGTTGTATCGTCCGAACGCGTCGTATCATCGCCGCGCCCTCTGGAACGAGGTCGAGCGCTTCCGTGGTCGAGTTAACCAGCCGCGAACGACTGACCGCCTCGGCACGCTCGGAAGCGCAAGCGCATCTGCAGCGCGTGCTGATGCACGTGCCGACCGCGTTGCTGGTCGTCGACTTCGACCTGGAGGTGATTACCGCCAACCCGGCCTTTTCCACCCTCACGGGCTGGGCCGGCGACGAAGCGACCGGACTGATGTTCGCCGAACTGTTCGGCCGCGCCATGCACGGTCGCCTCGCCAACGCCGCCGACGACGGCTGGTCGGCGCCGCGCGCGTTCGTGCGGCACCCTTCGGGAGGCCTCGGCAAACCCGTGGCGCTCGGTGCCTCGCTGATCCGCACGCCCTCCGGGCACGGAGTCTGGCTGGTCCGGGTAGCACCCCGTTCGCTCAGCGCCAGGAGCGACCCCGACGCACCACGTGCGCCCGCCTCCCCAGCCCAAGGCGAAACCGCCCTGCAGCGCCTCGCCGAGACCGTGCGCCAGGGTGGCACCAAGCTCGGCGCGTGCCACGTCCGCGTCGTCGGGCTCCAGCGGGCGCGCGAGATTGCCGGTCCCCGCTGGCCGCGCATTCAGCGCCGCATCGCCATCCTCTGCGAGACCACCATCGCGCGCGAACTGGGTCCGGACGACGTCTTCACCATGACCGAGACCGGCGACTACCTCATCGCATTCAACTGCGGCGAAGCCGACGAGGCCGACCGCCGTGCCGCCCGCCTCAACGGCGAGATCGAGCGCCGGCTGCTCGGCGAAGGCAGCATGCTTCACGGTCGCAGCGATGGCGCCCAGGTCGCCGACCAGCGCGCTCTGGCCGGCATTGGTGTCGACGTGCGGAGCGGCGCGGTCGGTGCGGACCAACTCGCCAACGGCGGCAACCTGCTCGATCAGATGGCCAATCGCGTGGCCCTGAACCACGGCGGCCGATCGAGCCTGCTCGACCTGCATCTCGATTGGCTGGCCGGCTATCGCGGCATCGCGTTCCATCCGCTCGAGACGCCGGAGGGCGCCGGATCGACACTCTTGCGTTTGCGGCTGGACGATCCCCGGATCGCCGAGATGGCGACGCTCGCCGCGCGCGACGACCGGGTGGCCGAGGTGGCGGCAACGCTCGACTGTCGCCGCCTGGAACTCCTGCGCGACGCCCTCGACCGCGGCGCCGTCGACCGCCGTTCGGTCATCGTCGACGTCCATTTGGCGAGTTTGGAGAGTCGACGTCATCGCCGCCACGTGTTCGAGCAACTCCGGCTGCTCGGCGAGTACGCGCGGAGTTGGCTCGTACCCAACGTCGTCGGCATCGCGCCCGCGACCTATCGCGGCCGCGTGCAGGACGCGGTGTTCATGCTGAAGCCGTGGTCGCGCGCGCAAACGCTGAGCCTGTCGCCGCAGGATTTGGCCACCATGGAGTTGGCGCAGCTCCCCTGCCGTCTGTTCCTGCTCGACGCCCGTAACGCCACCTTCGGTGACGGCCTGGCAGCGCGCATCGCCGACCGACTGGCCAAGGTCCGCGCCAGGCTGATCCTGGAGGGCAGCAAAGACCGGGCGTTGATCGGCGTTCTGCGGCCCAACCTCGTGGTGGACGTTCCGTAGCCTCCGATCTTCCATGCGCCCAACCTCGACCAAGGCGGGCTGTCGTCGTCACGGATCGATGGCATAGTGGGCGGATGACGAGGCTAGACGACGGCTCCACTCCGCTCTCCATCGTTCGCGCCGGCGGCACCGCCTACGACCGCGGCGCCGCGCTCGGTAACCACGGTCGCCGCGGCATCCACGAAGGCGTACGCCGCGCGCCGAGTTTCCAAGCGCTGTTGACGTGGCGGGGCTCAGCGCTGCTGGCCGCCTTGGAGCAGGCCGCGCGCGAGCGCTTTCCGGCCTACGTCACCGAACTGGAGGGGCTGGCCCAGGCGGCCGAGTGGCCGTTCGAGGAGGCCTTGATCTGGAACTGTCGGGGCGATCTCCGCGCCGCCACCGACGCGGCCCCCGACAGCTGCACCACGCTGTTCGACGCGACGCCGAACAACTACCTCGTCGCCCACAACGAGGACGGTGCGCCGGAGTTGGCGGGGTTCGGCGTCATGGTCGACTGGCAGCCGGACGATGGCTTGGCAGCCTGGAGCTTCGCCTACCCGGGCATGCTGGTGGGCAATGCCTTCACCGTGAACGCGCGCGGCCTCGTCCAGACGATCAACAACCTGCGCGCCAACGACGCCAGGCCCGGCGTGCCGCGTCAGATGATCACCCGCGCGATCGTCGATGCCCCCGACCTCGACGTCGCCCTGGACCTCATCGTCGACGGGCCGCGCGCCAGCGGCTTCCACCACGGCCTCGCCCAATCGGGGGACCCGCGCATCCTGGCGGTCGAGGCGCCGGCGAGCGACTTCGCCGTCCACCGCGTCCAACGGCGCTACGCCCACGCCAATCACCTGATCGACCCCCGGTTGAAGAAGGTGCCCCAGACCGTCAGCCCATCCTCGGCCGCCCGCCAGGACCGGGCCTATGCGCGCTTCGTCGAGGAGGGGGCAGCGCCCTTGGACGTGCTGTTCGACCGCGAAGGTGAGTTGCCGATCCACTGCCGGGGCCGTGCCGGCGAGGACAGCTACACCCTGGCTACCGCCCTCTTCCGGGTGACCGACCTGGGCGTCCATCTGGACGTCCTGGGCGACGATCCGGCGACACCGCTGTTCCAGGCCAGCGTCCGGCCTTGACGCCGTTACCGTCGGTTACACGGCGCGACGCGAACGGGTTACGGCGGTGGTACAGCCTCTCGGCATGACGCCCTCGCCACATCTGCTCGTGGTCGACGACGACCGCGAGATCCGTCAGCTCGTGAAGCGGTTTCTCGAGCGCCACGGCTATCGCGTCGAAACCGCTGCCGACGGTCGGGCGATGGATGCGGCCCTGGCGGCCGGCCGCTTCGACCTCGTCGTGCTGGATCTGATGCTGCCGGGCGAGGACGGGCTCAGCCTTTGCCGCCGACTGCGGCAGACCAGTGCCGTGCCGGTGATCATGCTGACGGCGCTGGGCGACGACGCCGACCGCATCGTCGGTCTGGAGATGGGCGCCGACGACTACCTGCCGAAGCCCTTCAACCCACGCGAACTCCTGGCGCGCATCCGCGCGGTGCTGCGTCGGACGCAGACGGCGGACGCCCCCGCGGCCGAGCCGACGGCCGCGGCCGACGAGGCGTTTCGTTTCGCCGGCTGGACGCTCGATCCGGCCCGTCGCGAACTGCGCGACCCGGAAGGCCTGCTGGTGGCGCTCACCGCGGGCGAATACGGGCTCCTGCTCGCGTTGGTCGAGCGCCCGCAGCGGGTGCTCTCCCGCGACCAGCTCCTCGACCTCACCCGTGGCCGCGAGGCGGGACCGTTCGACCGCAGCGTCGACGTTCAACTCGGTCGCCTGCGCCGCAAGATCGAGACCGACCCCAAGGCGCCGGAGCTGATCAAGACGGTGCGCGGCGGCGGGTACGTCCTGGCGACGCCGGTCAGCCGCCGGCGCACCAGCGAAGGCAGGGCGCCGTGAGCCTCGCTTGGCGCATCCTCGTGGTGGTCCTCCTGGGTTTGGTGCTCGTCCAGGCGGTGCAACTCGCCCTCTTCCTCACCGGCCGGCAGGGCGGCGGCGAGTTGGTCCGCCTGACCACGCGCCAGATGGTGGCGGCGACCGCCCTCTACGAGCAGACGGCACCGGAGACCCGCGAGGCCGTGCTGACCGCCGTTGCCCATCCGCTGTTGCGGGTCGACGTCAGCGACGACCTCGACTTCCTCGACCGGCGCGGCTGGGAGCCGGCACCGGCGTCGCTGACGGCCGCCGTTCGCAGCCGACTGGGGCCGCTCGCCGAGCGCGACGTGGTGGTGAAGACGCGCGAGGGCTGGCGCCGGCCGCCGATGGCGGGCCACGCCGGTGAGCCGCCGCCGCGACGCGGCCCGCGTCCCCATCTGGAGGACGACCGACGCTGGCCGTGGCAGCCGGGTGAACTGGAACCCTCCAGGCAGCGGCTCGCCGTCAGCATCCCGCTCGCGGACGGCGGCTATCTCACCTTCCTCACCATCACCGAGGCGATCTCGACCGCCTGGGTGGTGCGTACGGCGGGCCTGTGGCTGGTGACGGCCCTCGGCGTGCTGGCCGTCACCTGGTGGATGAGCCGGCGGGTGGCGCGGCCGTTCCAGCGCTTCGCTGCCGCAGCCGACCGGCTCGGCCTCGACGTCCACGCTCCGCCGCTCGACGACCGTGGATCGGGCGAGTTGCGCCAAGCCGTGCGCGCCTTCAACCGCATGCAGGAACGCATCCGCCGAATGGTCGACGACCGCACCCTGATGCTGGCGGCGATCAGCCACGACCTGAAGACGTCCCTCACCCGCCTGCGGCTACGCGCCGAAATGATCGAGGACGGTGAACAGCGGGCGAAGGCGGTCGCCGATCTCGACGAGATGCAGGCGATGCTCGAAGGGGCTCTCGCCTTCGCCAAGGACGAGGCCACGGCCGAGACGAGCCAGCCGCTGGATCTCGCCCGGCTGCTCCAGGCGGTGGTCGACGACGCCACGGATGCCGGCCACGAGGCGACCTATGTGGGGCCCGAGCGGCTCGCCTATGTCGGCCGTGCCGTGGGCCTGCGCCGACTGGCCGGCAACCTGCTCGACAACGCCTACCGCTATGCGGGGCCTGCGGAGGTCGCGCTGGTGGACGAGGCGGAGCACGTTGCCATCGTCGTCCGCGACCGTGGTCCCGGCGTGCCGGAGAGCGAGCGGGAGCGGGTGCTGGAGCCGTTCTTCCGGCTGGAGCGCTCGCGCTCCCGCGAGACGGGCGGCGCCGGCCTCGGTCTCGCCATCGTCCGCACCGTTGCCCGCGCCCATGGCGGCGACGTCGCTCTTGCCAATCGGCCCGGCGGCGGCTTGGAGGTGACGGTCACGCTGGCGAAGTTGCCGTCGCCAGCGCGCTGACGCCGTACCCCGAGAGGACGACCATGCAAGAGCACGGCCGCTACGCCTACTCCGCCATCACCCGCCGCCCGGACTACCACTATCCGAACCACCGCCGGCTCGCGGTCTATCTGGGTGTGAACCTGGAGCACTTCGCCTTCGGCGAGGGCCTCGGCGCCGAGCTCGCGCCCGGCGGACCGCAGCCGGACGTGCTCAACTACGCTTGGCGCGACTACGGCAACCGGGTCGGTGTCTGGCGCCTGCTGGCGCTGTTGGAGGACCTGGGCCTGCCGGCCACGGCGCTCGTCAACTCCAGCATGTACGACTACGCGCCGGAGGTGGTCGCGGCGTTTCGCGCGCGCGGCGACGAGATCGCCGGGCACGGCCGCACCAACGCCGAGCGGCAGAGCGAGTTGGGCGAGGCCGGCGAGCGGGCACTGATCGTGCAGGCGACGGCTCGCATTGCCAAGGAGGAGGGCAAGCCGCCCGCCGGCTGGCTGGGCCCCTGGATCGCCCAGAGTACCGTCACACCGGACCTGTTGCAGGAGGCCGGCTACCGCTACCTGCTCGACTGGTGCCACGACGACCAGCCCACGTGGTTCACCACCCGTCAAGGCCGCATCCTGAGCGTGCCCTACCCCCAAGAGCTGAACGACATCCCGGCCATCGTCGCGCGCAAGGTCGGCGCCAGCGAGTTCGCCGACATGATCGTCGACCAGGTCGACGAGATGGCCGAGCAGGCGAGCGAGCAGTCGCTCGTGATGGGCATTGCCCTGCACGCCTACATCGTCGGCCAGCCGTTCCGCCTGCGCCAGTTGCGCCGGGCGCTCCACCATGTGGTCGAGCACCCTCAGCGCGAGCGGTTCTGGTTCACCACCGCCGGTGCCGTCGCCCAGCACGTCAGCCTCCTGCCGTCGGGCATGGTGCCGGGCGACACCGGCTGACGTGCCGCTCCAGAACCGCGTCGGGCCGGACGGCGCCATCGTCGCCGTGCCCGAACGCGGTCTCCTGATGGGCAATCGCGGCGGCCGCCTGCACGATGCCGAGCGTCGGCTGGGCAAGCGGCGGTGGGCGAGCCCCCGCTGGATCGCCTGCCGCCTCGCCTTCCACGGCCGGCGGCGCCGGGTCATGGCACCGAACGGCTATACCGAGCTCTTCTTCCTCGACGACCTCGTCGCGCTCGCCGCCGGCCACCGTCCCTGCGGCGAATGCCGCCGCGAGGAGCTCCGCCGCTTCCGGAGCTTCTGGCCGGAGCCCGAAGCGCCACTCGCCACGATCGACCGCGCCCTGCACGCCGCCCGGACGGCCCCGCGCCCCATCCGGCCGCTCGCCGAACTCCCGGACGGCGCCTTCGTCCGCTGGCCGGACAGCCCGGCCGACGCCCACCTCGTCTGGCGCCACACGCTGCGCCCGTTCACCTTCGCCGGCTACGGTGCGGCGGTCGCGGCACGGCCGGCCGTGGTGGAGGTCCTCACGACGGAGCCGATCCTCGCCGTCCTCGCACGGGCTTACCGGCCGCCGGTTCTGCACCCGAGCCTGACGCCCTGACGCAGACGGCGCGGCCCTTCCGCGCGCCGTGCCACGCCGGCTCAGGCCTCGCCCTTCATCCGGGCGTTCTCGTAGCGCTTCTTGTTGTTCTCGTTCGGCGGGTAGAGGCCGGGGAGCGAGGCGCCCGCCTCCACCTCCTTGACGATCCACGCCTCCAACCGCTCCTGCTCGAGCCCGGCCGCGACCACCTCGCCTGCCAGGTCCTTCGGCACGCAGACGGCGCCGTCCTTGTCGCAGACGACGAGATCGCCCGGGAACACGGCGACGCCGCCGCAGGCGACCGGCTCCTCCCAGCCGACGAAGGTGAGCCCGGCGACCGACGGCGGTGCGGCCGTGCCTGCGGCCCACACGGCAAGCCCGGCCCCCTCGACGCCCTCCAGGTCGCGCACGACGCCGTCGGTCACCAGCGCCGCCACGCCGCGCTTGGCCATGCGCGCGCAGAGGATATCGCCGAAGATGCCGGCGTCCTTGGTGCCCATGGCGTCGACCACGGCGATGCAGCCCTCGGGCATGGCCTCGATGGCGGCTCGGGTCGAGGTCGGCGACGACCAGCTTTCGGGTGTGGCGAGGTCCTCGCGCGCCGGCACGAAGCGCAGCGTGAAGGCGGGGCCGACGATGCGCTTGCCGCCACCCACCATGGGCATCGGACCGCGCAGCCACACGTTCCGCAGGCCCTTCTTCAGGAGTACGGTGGTCAGCGTCGCGGTGGAGATCCGCTCCAGGTTCTTCAACAGTTCGGGCGTCATGCTCGTGCCTTCTCTCGGGTTCGGTGAAAGGGGGCAAGGACGACGCCGGCATCCTCCAGCCGGCGCCTGAGGGTGCGCGCCATCGCGATCGCCTCCGGGCCGTCGCCATGCACGCAGATGGTCTCGGCACGAACCGGCACCTTGTTGCCGTGGATCGAGGTGATCGCACCCTCCTCCAGCATCGCCAGCACGCGGTCGGCGCAGGCCTCGGCGTCGTGCAGCACGGCACCTGGCCGGCTCCGCGCCACCAGGGTGCCGTCGTCCTCGTAGGCGCGGTCGGCATAGACCTCGGCGACGTAGGGTTGGCCCGTGGCGCTCGCCGCCCGCTCCAGTGCGGTCGCCGCCATGGCCACCACGATCAGGTCGGGGTCGCTGGCACGGATCGCCTCGAGGAACACCGCTGCCAGTTCGTCCGACTCGCTCGCCATGTTGCCGAAGGCGCCATGGCTCTTGACGTGGGTGACGGTGGCGCCGTGGGCGCGGGCGATGGCCTGCAAGGCCCCCACCTGGTAGCGGACCATGGTGTGGGTCTCCAGCGGGCTCAGCCCGAGGATGCGCCGGCGACCGAACCCCTCCAAGTCCTTGAAGCCCGGATGCGCGCCGACGGCGACGCCGTTCGCGAGCGCGCGCCCGACCGTTCGGTCCATGGTAACCGGATCGCCCGCGTGGAAGCCGCAGGCGACGTTGGCGCTGGTGACGATCTCCAGCATCGCTTCGTCGGCACCCATGCGCCACGGCCCGAAGCTCTCGCCGAGATCGGCGTTGAGGTCCACGGTGAGGGTCATCGCTCCTCCAACTCTTCGGCGTAGACGCCATCGATGAGGTTGACCGAGAGAAGGTGCTCCACGTCGTCCAGCGCGCGCAAGACCGGACGCACGCGCTCCGCCAGCCGCCCGAGTTCGCGGCGATGACCGCGGAGCGCCTTCACCGCCTCGGCCTCGTCGACCGGCACGAAGCGCACCGCAGCGCCTGCCGGAAGCTGCGCGAACGCGCCGAGATCGGCCGTGATGACGGTCGCGAGCCGCGGATAGCCGCCGGTCGGCTGGCGGTCGGCGAGCAGTACGATCGGCTTGCCGTCGCCCGGGATCTGCACGTCGCCCAGCACCACGGCGTCCGAGATCAGGGTGAGGCTGCGCTCGGTCACGAACGGCGCGCCCTCGAAGCCGAGCTTCATCCCCATGCGGTCGCGCGCCGGCGTTACCTGGAAGTCCGTCGCCGTGAAGCGTTCGCGTTCCGCATCGGCGAATTCGCTCGCCTGCACGCCCCAGAGCACGCGCACGCGGCGCGGCGGCGCGGCCCATGGCACGTCGATGGTTCGCCCGACGGGGCCGCCCGCATCCGCTCCCACCGGCAACCGGTCGCCGGCCCGCAGCGTGCGCCCCTCGAAGCCGCCGAAGCCCGCGCGCAGATGGGTCGAGCGCGAGCCGAGGACCGCCGGCACGTCGATGCCGCCGCCGACGTGGAGGTAGCCGTAGACGCCGCCCTTCGGATCGCTCGGCCCGACGGTGAGCACGTGGCCCGGCTCCAGCGCGAAGCTCGTGTTCCAAGCGACGCGCCGGCCGTCGACGTCGGCCTTGAACGCCGCCCCCGTCAGGGCCAGCCGGAGCGGGCCGCCGACCGCCTCGAAGCCGCCGCCCGTGCCCACCATCTCCAGGACGGCGAGCCCCCCGTCCTGGCCGAGCAGGGCGGCGCCGACGGCCAGCGCCCGGGCGTCGACCGCGCCGCCCTCGGCCACGCCCTGGCGCTGGTAGCCGGGCCGTCCCCGGTCTTGCACCGAGGTGGCGAGGCCCGCCTCGCGCACGATCAGCCCGCGCGCGCTCAAGTCAGCGGCTCCGCGCTGGCCACCGTCTCGCCGGCCGCCGCCCGCTCGAAGAGACGGACGGCCGCCTCGTGGTCGATCGGCTCGAACACCAGCTCGTCGCCCGCCTGGAGCAGGAAGGGCGGGTCGCGCTCGAGCTGGAAGGCGAGGAAGGGGCTTCGCCCGATCACCCGCCAGCCCGTCGGCACGGTGGTGGACGTCAACACGGTCTGCCGTACGGCGACCGCGAGGGAGCCCGGCGGTACCGACGGCCGCACCTGGTTGCGTCGCGGCAGATTCCAGCGCTCGCCCAGCATGCCCGCATAGACGAAGCCCGGCGCGAAGCCGAGCATGCGCACCCGCTGCGGCGTCGCCGCATGGTCGGCGACGACGGCATCGCGGTCGGCGCCGACGAGATCGACCACCTCGTCGAGGTCCGGCCCGTCCTCGCCGCCATAGGCGACCGGCAGCCGCCAGCGCTTGCGTCCTTCCGGCGGCGGCGAGGCGAGCCAGTCGCGCTCGGCGAGCCAGCCGCGCAAGGTGTCGGCGAGCCGGTCGGCCTCGAGCGTCAGCGGATCGAAGCGCACCAGCACCGAGCGGATCGTGGAGGCGGTCTCCAGGACGCCGTCCAAGCCGGCGGCACGGACGTGGGCGTCGAAGGCGATGGCGGCGTTGTTCACCGCGTCGTCGGTGCGCTCGCCGAAATCGACGAGCCAAGCGCCGTCGCCAGCGAGGTGCAGCCGGGGGGCGGCAGGGGTGTCCTCGGTCATGGCGCGAAGGCGCCTCGTCGGGCCGGTTCTGTCAAGCATCCGCCGCGCATGGGACACCGGCGTCCGCTCTACGGGCGGTCGTGGCACGGCCTCGGAGCCGACGGTGCGGCGGTGACGCCGCGCTGCCCACCGGCGGGGTCGGCAGGCAGCCGCGCATGGCCACGCTTGCCAAGCAGCGTGAAGGCCGGATAACCCCTTCTCCATAAATACGAGCTGCGCCGCCCCCCCTGGCGCCACGACCCGAGCGGGCCTTGACGCCTTTACCGATGCCGGCGAGCGCATTGGAGGCCGTCATGACGACATTCGTGGTTACGACCCTGCTCGACGTCGTGGATCCCGACGACGGACTGTTGAGTCTCCGCGAGGCGATCGCCCTCGCCAATGCCACGCCCGGGGCCGATCGGATCACCTTCGCCGTCGAGGGGACCATCGTCCTCCAGGACGGCCAACTCACCATCACCGACGATGTGGAGATCGTCGGCGAAGGTCGCATCACCCTCGACGGCGACGACGCCAGCCGTATCGTCGACGTCACCGCCGACGTCGACTGGGCCGTGCTCGACGGCCTGGCCATGACCCGGGGCCTCGTGCGGGGTTCGGCCGAGCAGGGCGGTGCTGTCCGTAACGCCGGCAACCTCACGCTGCGCGACGTGGTGCTCGAGGACAATCGCGCCGGCGGCGGCGGTGGTGGCGTGTTCAATGCCGGCTCGCTGGCCGTCGAGGGTTCGGTGCTCGCCGGCAACCTGACCGGCGCCCTTGCCATCGCTGACCTACCCTTCGTCGACGAGGCGGAAGCGCTCAGCGACGGGGGTGCCATCTTCAATACCGGCGAGTTGAGCATCTCCGGCTCTACCTTCCTGGGCAATATCGGGGAATCTGCTGGCGCCATCTGGAACCAAGGTTCGCTGGCGGTCGTGAACGCACTGTTCGAGGGCAACCAAGCATTCAAGATCTTCGGTGCCCAGGGCGGCGGCGCCATTTGGAACGGCGGTGACGCCTACATCGTCCAGGCGACCTTCGTCGACAACGACGTCGATCTTGGCTTTGGTCCCGGCAGCGCTTCCGGCAACGACATCGACAACGCCGGCACACTGACGCTCGGCAACTCGATCTTTGCCGGGGCCACCTATGGGACGGAGTTCTCGTTTGCGACGGGCAGTCTCATCGGCGGCATCCGGGATACCGGGACGTTGACGGTCATTGGTCCGCTGATCGTGCAGGACGGATCGCTCACCGGCACCGACGTCTGGAACGTCGATCCGCTGCTCGGCCCGCTCGACGGCAGCGGCGCCGTTCCCACCCGCACCCCGTGGCTCGGCAGCACCGCCATCGACACCGGCGACAACGCTGCCGCGGTGGATGCCGCCGGCCAACCACTCGTCGTCGACCTCGGGGGCGGACCGCGCTTCGTCGATGGTCTGGGCGACGGCACCGTGCGGGTGGACCTCGGCGCGGTCGAGGCCGGGCCGGGCAACCTACCGGTATTCGGCAACGTCATTCTCGTCGACGAGGCGACCGACATCGCCGACGGCGACCTCGGGCCGGGCCGGGTCAGCCTGCGCGAAGCGATCGCCATCGCCGAACTGACACCGGGGCCCGACACCATCATCTTCGCGCCGCACATCGATTACATCGAGCTGACGCAAGGCCAGCTCACCATCGGCAGCGACATGACCATCCTCGGTCACGGCAAGGACGCGCTGACGATTTCGGGCGGCGGCGACGATCGACTGTTCTTCGTCAACGAGAGCGCCGCCGATGTGACGCTGCACGGCATGACCCTCCGCGACGGATTCATGGAAACGTCGGCCACCAACACCACCGTGCTCGGGGGCGCGATCCTCAACGCCGGTGGGTTGACCGTGCGCGACGTTCATCTCACCGAGAACGCGGCGTTGGGCTCCATATCGAGCATCATCCAGGCCAACGGCGGCGGCGGGGCCATCGCCAACCTCGGCACGCTGTACCTGGAGGCCGCCGAGATCACCGACAACCGGAGCGGCTACGGCGGCGCCATCTTCAATCTCGGCGCCATCTCAATGCGCGACAGCCTTATAGCAGGCAGTGCACTCGACGGCATCGAGTTGCCTTCATTCGGTGCCGCCGAGGTCTACAACGACGGCAACTTCGTCGCCGTAAACTCCACCATCGTCGCCGGCTCCCTCGATCTGTTTGAAGCCTCGTTCCGCAACAACGGCACCACGACGCTCCGACACGTCACCTATATCGGGGTACTCGATCAAGAGAACGGCGGGATTTTGACGCGCGGAACCCTCACGCTCGCCAACTCGCTGCTGACGACGCCGCTCACCTTCGTCTCGGGCAGCGGTGCCACGCCCGAACTGATCCTCAAGGGCGTCAACCTGCTCTACGGCAGCAGCATCGTCGACCCGAACGTGCTCACGGGCGATCCCTTGCTCGGGCCGCTCGCCGACAATGGCGGGCCGACGCTGACGCTGTTGCCGGGTGCCGGCAGCCCCGCCATCGATGCCGGCGACGACGCCGCAGCCACCGACGCGAACGGCGACCCGCTCACGACCGACCAGCGCGGGCTGCCGCGGTTCGTGGGTCCGGTCGATCTCGGCGCCGTCGAAGTGCAGCCGGCAGGTCCTCCAGGCCTCAACGTCATCGACGGCACGCCGGGCGACGACGTGCTGGTCGCCACCGAGGGTGACGACCTGCTCCGCGGCTTCGGCGGCAACGACCTGTTGATCGCCAATTTCGGCCGCGACATCTATGACGGCGGTGCCGGCAACGACACCGTCGACTTCTCCTACAGCACCCAGAACGGCGTCCGCATCGACCTCGAAGCCGGCGAGGCCCGCTTCCCCCTCGGCACGGTCAAGCAACTGATCTCCATCGAGAACGTCATCGGCACCCAGGGCAACGACGTCATCGTCGCCAGCACCGCCGACAACGTCCTGATGGGCGGTGCCGGCGACGACCTGCTGATCGCCAATTTCGGCTACGACACCTATGACGGCGGTGCCGGCAACGACACCGTCGACTTCTCCTACAGCACCCAGAACGGCGTGCGCATCGATCTCGCTGCCGGCGAGGCCCGCTTCCCCCTCGGCACCGTCAAGCCCCTGATCTCGATCGAGAACGTCATCGGCACGCAGGGCAACGACGTCATCGTCGCCAGCACCGCCGACAACGTCCTGATGGGCGGTGCCGGCGACGACCTGCTGGTCGCCAATTTCGGCCGTGACACCTATGACGGCGGGGCCGGCAACGACACCGTCGACTTCTCCTACAGCACCCAGAACGGCGTCCGCATCGAGCTCCATGCCGGCGAGGCCCGCTTCCCCCTCGGCACGGTAAAGCCACTGATCTCCATCGAGAACGTCGTCGGCACCCAGGGCAACGACGTCATCGTCGGCGACGCGGGCGTGAACGTCCTGCGTGGGGGCGCGGGCGACGACGTGCTCGACGGCGGCGGTGGGCCGCGCGGCGGTGCTTACGACGTCATGGCGCCGGGCGCGTTCGACATGCTCATCGGCGGCGAAGAAGCCGATACCTTCGTCGTCAGCACGCGCAGCTTCGCCCTCACCGACTTCGACTTCGCCGAAGGCGACCGGGTGGCGATCACCCTGGCCGAACTGCTGCTCGCGGACGGCACGCCCGACCTCGCCAAGCTGGAACTGGTCGCCGTCGACGCGGCCCCGGATCGCTGGCTGCTGGGCGACTTCGGCGACGGCTTCGACTACGACGACGCCCTGCTCTACCTGCCGAACGCAGCCGGTCTGACCGTCGCCCAGGTGCTCGGCCTCGACACCGACGGCGGCGACCTCGTGCTTTGAGGCGGCCGATTGACGGCGCCTCGATGCAGGCGCACGGTTCGGCTCTGGTGTCGGCGTGAAGACCGGCCTTTTGCACGGTTCGCCGCAGCTCCAGGGAGCGAGGCTGCCATGTCCGTCTTGGCGATGGTGCGATGGGCGATCCCCTTAGTGGCGCTGGTCGGGATTGCGGTCCCGGCGGCCGCCGCGGTCACGATCTTCGAAGCCCGACTGAGCGGCGGCGCCGAGGCGCCGCCCAACGAGTCGCCCGCCACCGGCCGCTCGCTGGTGACGTTCGACACCGCCAACGATACCCTTCGCGTGCAGGCCGTGTGGTCCGGACTGACGTCGAACACCGTCGCCGCCCACATCCATGCGCCGACGGCGGAGCCGGGCACGGGCACCAGCGGCGTGGCGACGCAGGTTCCCTGGTTCCTCGGGTTCCCGCTCGGCGTGCAGGCCGGAACCTACGACCACACCTTCGACACGACCGATGCCGCCACCTTCAATCCGGCCTTCGTCGTGGCCAGCGGCGGCACCGTGGAGCAGGCCGCAGCGGCGTTGTTCGCGCACCTGATGGACGGTCGGGCGTACTTCAACCTCCACACCGCCGACTTCCCGGGGGGCGAGATACGCGGCTTCTACAGCATCGTACCGGTGCCTGCGGCGCTGCCGCTGCTCGCCTCGGCGCTGATCGGGCTCGCCGTGCTCCGCAGACGGCGGCGCATCGGCAACGCCTGGGCGTCCGCCGGGAGACTCCGCCATGTGGCCACGACCTGAGCTTGCGGCGTTGCTCGGGATCGAGCATCCGATCCTGCTTGCGCCGATGGCCGGGCCGGGCACGCCGGCCTTGGCGGCAGCCGTGAGCAATGCCGGCGGGCTCGGCGCCCTCGGCTGCGGGACCAGCTCGCCCGCAGCGGTGCACGCGGCCGTGGCGGCGCTGCGGGGCGCCACCAACCGCCCGTTCAACCTCAACGTCTTCGTGCACCAAGTGCCGGAGCCGGTGCCCGCCACCGACGCGCACGCTCGTAGCCTCGTGGCACCCTTCTACGCCGAACTCGGCCTCGGCGAGCCGCCGGCGGTGAGCGAAGCCCCCTACCCGCCCCTCGACGCCGCGATGTTGGAGGTGCTGCTGGACGTGCGTCCGGCGGTGGTGAGCTTCCACTTCGGCGTGCCGGATGCAGCGGCGATCGATGCCCTGCACGCTGCGGGCTGCACACTGCTCGCCTCCGCCACCACCGTGGGCGAGGCGAAGCTGCTGGAGGCGGCCGGGATCGACGCCATCGTCGCTCAGGGCTTCGAGGCCGGCGGCCATCGCGGCAGCTTCCACATCGTCGGCGAGGATACCGGCATCGGCACCATGGCGCTGGTGCCGCAGGTGGTCGATGCGGTGCGCGTGCCGGTGGTCGCTGCGGGCGGGATCATGGACGGCCGGGGGATCGCCGCCGCCTTCGCGCTGGGGGCGGCGGGCGTGCAGATGGGCACGGCCTTCCTCGCCTGTCCCGAGGCCGGCACGAACGATGCGCACCGCGAGGCGATTGCGAGGGGTGGCGAGACCCGACTCAGCCGCGCCTTCACCGGCCAAGCCTGCCGCATGGCGCGCAACCGCTACACCGACGCCCTCGCCGGCGAGGCCCTGCCGGCCTATCCGGCCATGATCGCCTTCAGCGACCCGCTCAAGAAGAGCGGCCACGCCGATTTCGCCTACCACCTCTACGGCCAGGGCGCGGCCCTTGCCCGGCCCCTGCCGGCAGGTGAGCTGGTGGCGCGACTGGCGGCCGAGGCGGCACCGCTCCTGCCGCGCGGCCGATGACCCTGCCTGCTCTTGCGGCGGCGGGCCTGGAGCTGGTCCCGCTCGCTTTGGCCGACGTGGAGGCGTTCCACCGGCTGCTCGTGCAGCCGGACGTGCGCCGCTATCTGATGGACGACCGTGCGATCGACCGCACGGCGGCCGGCGAGTTGGTCCGCGCCGGGCTGGCGCTGGCGCCGCGCGGTCTCGGCGCCTGGCGTATCGCGACGGGCGAAGCGCCGTGGGCGGGAGCGGTCGCGTTGCAGCCGGTGGCCGCCACGCCCGGCTACCGGCCGACGGTGCCGCCGGACGCCGTCGAGGTGCTGATCGTGCTGGACCCGCCCTGTTGGGGCCGCGGGATCGCCACACGGGCGGTGCGCGCGGTCGAGGCGCACGCCGCGGACGTCGGCCTCACGGCGCTCCACGCCCTGATCGACGTGCCGAACCATCGCTCCCGGCGGCTGTTCGACCAGCTCGGCTACCGCGTGCTCGGCCGCGTTACCGGCGTCCGCCATGACCTCGACGTGCTGGCCCGCGCGCTCGGCGTCGGCACCGCTCAATAGGCCTCGTCCGTCTCCTCGCGACCCACCAGGATCTGGCGGCGGCCGACATGGTCGGCGGCCGAGACGTAGCCGTCCTCCTCCATACGCTCGATGAGCCGGGCGGCGGTGTTGTAGCCGATCCGCATCTTGCGCTGGAGGAAGCTCGTGGTGGCGCGCTGCTCCTCGGCGACGATGCGCAGGGCTTCGTGGTACTGGGCGTCCTCGTTCTCGCCCGTCTCGATGTTGGAGGCGAAGAGGTCGCCCGTCCCGGCGAAGGCGGCGGACGTCGACGGCGCGCCCGTCGAGCTCGGCTCCTCGGAGGTCACGTCGTGCAGATAGTCGGGCGTGCCCTGGGCCTTCAGGTGGTTCACTACCCGCTCCACCTCGGCGTCGGTGACCAGAGGTCCATGCACACGGCGCGGCGGCTCACCGGAGTTGACGAACAGCATGTCGCCCTGCCCCAGCAACTGTTCGGCGCCGGCCTCGCCGAGGATCGTGCGGCTGTCGATCTTGGAGCTGACGCGGAAGCTGATGCGGCAGGGCAGGTTGGCCTTGATCACGCCCGTCAGCACGTCGACCGAGGGCCGCTGCGTGGCGACGATCAGGTGGATACCGGCGGCCCGTGCCTTCTGCGAGAGACGCTGGATCTGCGCTTCCACCTCCTTGCCGGCGGTGAGCATGAGGTCGGCCACCTCGTCGACGATGACGACGATCTGCGGCAGGGGCGTGGTGTCGATCGGCTGCTCCTCGAACTGCGGCAGGCCGCTGGTCGGGTCGTAGCCCACCTGCACGCGACGGGTCAGTTCCTCGCCCGCCTCCCGCGCCTCCCGCAGGCGGCGGTTGTAGGCGTGGACGTCGCGCACGCCGAGGTGCGACATCAACCGATAGCGGTGATCCATCTGCCGCACGGCCCACTTCAGCGCGATCACCGCCTTGGCGGGCTCGGTCACCACCGGCGACAGCAGGTGCGGGATGCCGTCGTAGACCGAAAGCTCGATCACCTTGGGATCGATCATGATCAGCCGCACTTCCTCCGGCGTGTGCCGGTAGAGTAGCGACAGGATCATGGCGTTGATGGCGACCGACTTGCCGGAGCCCGTGGTGCCGGCGATCAGCAGATGCGGCATGCGGGCGAGGTCCGCCACCACCGCCTCGCCCGAGATGTCCTTGCCGAGGCACAAGGGCAGCCGCAACTTCGGCCCCTGCATGGCCTCGGTGCCCATGATCTCCTTGAGATAGACCGTCTCGCGCACCGGGTTCGGTAGCTCGACGCCGATCACGCTGCGGCCGCGGACGACGGCGACGCGCACCGAAACCGCCGACAACGAACGGGCGATGTCCTCGGACAGGTTGATGACGCGGGCGGCGCGGGTACCGGGCTGCGGGTCCAGTTCGTAGAGCGTGACGACGGGGCCGGCCTTGGCGTCGATGATCGCGCCGCGCACGCCGAAGTCGTCGAGCACCTTCTCCAACTCGCGGCTGGTCTCGTCGAGATGCTCCGGGTCGAGTTCGGTGGCGCGGCCGTGCTTCACGGCCCCCAGGAGCCCGAGACCCGGCAGATCGAAGCCGGTCTCGGTGCGTTGGCCGACCGCCGTCTTGCGGTCGAAGGTGGGGGCTGGCGTCGGCGCCACCGGCACCTCGGTGGCGAAGCGGGGCAAGGACCGCTCGACCGCCGCTTCCGGCCGGTCCTCCGGCTCCTCGAAGCGTGGCTCCAGCACGACTGGATCCGCCTCGTCGTCGGACTGCCGCAGGCCGGCGATCAACCGGCCGCTGCGATCGACCACGTCGGCGTCCTGGGTGGCGAGGCGCGGCCGGCCGGCCACCGGGTGGTCGGGTCGGCGGCGGGTAGCGAAGGCCTGAACGGCCAGGGCCTGCGCCGAGCCCCAGGCGCGTCGACCGCGCCGCTCCACCTCGACACCGGTCCAGCGCGCCGCCCGGGCGCCGTAGCGGCTGAGAAGCCCGCCGATCCGAAGCCCCTCCATCGGCCGGATCGCCAGAGCCGTGAGGGTGGTCGCAATGGCTACTACTAGCGCGCCAAGGGCGTAGAGATCGTCGCCGACGGAGAGGGCCAACCGGCTCCACAACTCGTAGCCGACCAGTCCGCCGGGCAGCCCGCCCTCGACCCAGCCGGCGAGGCTGGCTCGATCCGCCAGGGCCGCCGGTACGGCCAGGAGAGCGAGCGGTAGGGTCGTGAGGGGTACGATCGGGCGCGGATGAGGTGCAAGCAGGACGATGCGGAGGCCCCACGCCGCCACGACCAGCGGCACGAGCCACGCCGCCAGCCCGAAGCCCTGGAACAGCACGTCGCTCCACGCGGCACCGCTGTAGCCCATCAGGTTGCGCACCGGCGCCCCGGTCGCCTGATTCCAGCTCGGATCGCCGGAATGGTGCGAGACGAGGGCCAGCGCGATGGCGCCGGCGAAGGCCATCACCACGAGACCCAGCGCGCGGACGAGGCTGCGGCCGAGGGCGGCGACCATGCCGTCGCTGAGGATCGGAGTGTCGTAGCGGCTGGCCATCGGTGGCGTACTCCTCGGGCGGATCAGCGGGCGGAACCGAGATGGGGGATGGCGGCCTCGAGCGCTGTCGTCGTGGTCTCGAGGTCGTGGACGAGGGCGATGCGGACGTAGCGGTCGCCGGGCGTCGCTCCCGTCGCGTCGGCCATCGCCAGATAGCGACCGGGCACGACGCGGCTGCCGGTGGCGGCGTAGACCCGCGCCGCCGCCGCCTCGCCGTCGCCCACGTCCAGCCACAAGAAGAAGCCGCCCGCCGGCCGGAATGCGCCGAAGCGTCCGTCCAACAGCGCGAGCGCCCGGTCGAGTTTGGTCGTGTACGCGGCCCGGATCGCCTCGACGTGGACCTCGTCCTGCCAAAGTGCGGTCGCGACCGCCTGGATCGGCAAGGGTACCGTGGCCGCACCGTAGCGCCGGACCTTCAAGGTGGCGGCGACCAGCGCCGGATCGCCGGCCATGAAGCCGACGCGCAGCCCTGCCGCGTTCGACCGCTTGGAGAGCGAGTTGAAGGTGACGAGCCCCTCGAAACTACCGCTGGCCGCCGCCGCCTGAAGCGCACCGGGCGGCGGGCTCGCGTGGTAGATCTCGGAGTAGCACTCGTCGGCGACGAGGACGAAACCGTGGCGGCGGGCAAGCGCCAGGGCCTTCGTCCAGTAGGCGAGATCGGCGACCGTCCCTTGCGGGTTGGCGGGCGAGCAGAGGTAGCAGAGCTGGGTGCGGGCGAGCACCTCTGTCGGGATGGCATCGAGGTCGGGCAGGAAGCCGTTGGCGGCCGTCGCCGGCAGCGGTACGGGCTCGGCTCCGGCCATCACCGCCCCACCGAGATAGACCTGATAGAGCGGGTTCGGCATCAGCACGGCGGGCGTTGGACCCGGCCGCTCGACGTCCACCACCACACTGGCGAACAAATGCAGCGCCTCCTTGGTGCCTGCCACCGGCAGCACCTGTCGATCGGCGTCGAGCACCACGCCGAAGCGCCGGGCGATCCAGCGGACGATGGCCTCGCGCAAGGCGGGCGTTCCGGCCGGCGGCGGATAGCTCCGCCAGCCGGCCGCATGCTCGGTCAGCAGGCCGGGTAGCCAGTCCGGCGGCGCGCCCTTCGGATCGCCGACGCCGAGATCGGCGCCCTCGCCGCCGGGGGCCACGTCCTTCAAGAGGGTGGCGAGCCGCGCGAACGCGAACTCCTCCAGCCTGTCGATGCAGGGGTTGCCCATCGTCGTCCCGAAGCGGTGCCGAACTGCCACACCATCTTAAGCGCGGCCGCCAAGCTCCTTCAACCACGGACCTTTCAGGTGACGACAAATGCCGTGCCAACTGTGCCGATCCGGCAACGGTTCGCTTCGACCGCGACGTTCGCCCCGCTTGCCGGGTGGGTCCCGGCACGGTCATCGTCACCGCCAGCCGGTTGACCGCCGCACCGAACGCCCGCGATGCCCCTGATCCTGACCGATCTGGAGCCCCTCGGCGAGGCCGAACGCCGCCTGCTCGCCGGCCTCGACGACGGCCGTTTCGACCGTCTCCGCACCGACCTGCTGCGCCTGCTGCTGCTCGGCGGCAAACTCGTGCTCGACGGCATCGGGACCGCCCGACGGGACGAAGTCGCCCGGGACGTCGACCGCCTGGACGTTGCGGGCGGTGTGCTGCTGCGCGGCGGGCGCATCCGTGGGTTGATGAGGCTCGCGGGTGCGCGTGTCGGCGCCGACGTGGACCTCACCGGCACCGTGCTGGAGCGACCCGAGGGCGCGGCACTCGCCGCCGAAGGTCTCCTCAGCCGCGGCGACGTGCTGTTGCGGGCGGCGCAGGTGACGGGCGAGATCAGCCTCGTCGGCGCGCGGATCAGCGGCGACGTCGACCTCGGCGCCGGGTGTGTCGCGGCTCTGAACCGCGCCGGGTTTGCCGGAGGCTCCAACCCTTGAGAGGATGGAGCGATGACGAGG
>JBJHBG010000009.1:0-19795 GCA_050485385.1 Geminicoccaceae bacterium
GGTCGGGTCCGGGTGATGATTCGGGAAGGTGCCGTCGATCTCCGCGAACAGCACCTCGTGGCTCCCCGGCAGCGTCGCCACCAGGGCCTCGACCGCGGGGCCGGCGGCGCCGTTGCCCGTGTCCCAGATGGCGTGGATCGGGCGCGTGCCGTGGTAGTCCTCGGCCAGCCGCGCAACGTACGCGTCGAACACGGGCGTCTGGCGGACCTTGCCGCCCGGCGCCTCGAGGAAGGCGCCCCCTTCGGCGATCGGGCGCATCGCCTGGATGCGGTCGCCGAAGAACGACGCCTTGCCGATCATCATCTTGAAGCCGTTGTGGCTCGGCGGGTTGTGCGAGCCGGTGACCTGGATGCCGCCGTCGCAGCCGAGGTGGTGGACGGCGAAATAGAGCATCGGCGTCGGCCCGCAGCCGATGGCGTGCACCTCGGCCCCGGCGGCAACGAGCCCGTCGATCACCGCCGCCACCAGCTCCGGCGAACTGAGGCGGCCGTCGTAGCCGACCGCGATCTTCAGGCCCTGGCCCTCGCGGTTCAAGATCGTCGCATAGGCTTGGCCGAGCGCGCGGGCATCGGCGGCGAACAGCGTCTCGCCGACGATGCCGCGGACGTCGTACTCGCGGAGGATGGTGGGGTGGAACTGGTGCGGACTGGGCATCGGCGGGGGCCTCTATCTGGTCAGGCGTGGCGCTTCAGGACGTCGCGGAAGCCGGCTTCCAGCTCGGGCCGACGGAGCGTCGCCGCGACGATGGCCTCCAGATAGCCGAGCTTGTCGCCGCAATCGTGACGTTCGCCGCTGAAGACGTACCCATGGAAGGGGTGGCGGCCGAGCATCTTGGCCATGCCGTCGGTCAGCTGGATCTCGCCGCCCGCACCCCTCTCCTGCGTCTCCAGGTGCTCGAACACCTCGGGCAGCAGCACGTAGCGGCCGATCACGGCGTAGCGCGAGGGTGCGGCCTCCGGTTTCGGCTTCTCGACCATGCCCGTGGCCTCGACCAGCCGGCCGTCGACCTTGCTCGCCGCCAGGATACCGTAGCGACTGGTCTGCTCGAGCGGTACCTCCATCGTCGCGACGACGTTGCCGCCGGTCCGGCCGTGCGCCTCGATCAGCTCGCCGAAGCACGGGACGTCGCCGAGGATCAGATCGTCGACGAGGCCGACGGCGAAGGGTTCGTCGCCGACCAGGTGCCGCGCGCACCACACGGCGTGGCCGAGGCCCAGGGGCTGCTGCTGGCGGGTGTAGACGACCGAGCCCGCCTCCGGCAGCCAGCTCGCCAACTCCTCCAAGGCTTCGGTCTTCTCCTTCTGCGCCAGCGTGTCGAACAACTCGTAGGCGCGGTCGAAATGGTCTTCCAGCATCGACTTGCCCCGGCCGGTGACGAAGACGAACTCCTCGATCCCGGCGGCCTTCGCCTCCTCCAGCGCATACTGGATGATCGGCTTGTCGACGACCGGCAGCATCTCCTTGGGGAGTACCTTGGTTGCGGGCAGCATTCGGGTACCGAGACCGGCAACGGGGAACACGGCCTTGCGGACCTTGGTCACGACGCATCTCCGAAAGTGATCGACATGGCGAGGGCATAACCCATGGGTGATCCCGGCGGACACGCCACTTACCTGCGATGACGGGTACGGTCCAGCAAGTGCGCGCGCGCCTCGTTGATCTGCGCCGCGAGATAGGTCGACCCGCCCCGGTCGGGGTGCAGGTTGGCCATCAGCCGGCGGTGCGCAGCCTTGATCGCCGCCTCGTCGGCGCCGGGCTCCAAGCCGAGGATCTCGTAGGCGCGGGCATCGGTCATCGGACCACCGTCGGCCGCCTCGCCGCCGTCGTCGCTGCGCCAGCCGGGATGGCGACGGTCGAGATAGGCCTCGACCAGCGGCTCGCTCTCGGGGTCGTCGCGGCGGCATTGGCCGAGCAGGTCGAGCAGTTGACCGAGCGGCAGACGCGACAGGCGGCGGCCGCGATGGCGCCCTTGCAGCACCTCGCCGTCGAGCGCGCCGGTCGCGGGGTCCAGCCGCATGACCAAGGTGGCCGTGCGCACCGTCGCCTCGTCGTCGGCGAAGCTACTTTCGGTGTCGGCCGGGCCGAACGGGTCGGGCGGGCGCTGCGCCCGGCGGAAGGCGCGGATCGCCCAGTAGCCGGCGCCGAGCACGGCGATGGCGAAGCCGATCCGGCCGGCGTAGATCAGCCCGGAGCCGAGCAGGGCGGCGAGCGTGGCGACGAACACCCGCGCCGCCTGCGCGAGATCGCGCGCGGGAATGGCCGCGACCCAGCGCCCCGCCATGACCAACACCACGAGCCCTGCCGCGACCGACAAGCCGACGATCCAGCCCACCGACTATCCCTTGCCCAGCAACCGGACCTTGCGGGTCTGGCGGCGATTGGCATCCTCGAGCGCGGTGACGCCGCCCGCGGCATAGGCGGCGACGGCGCGCAGAAGCTCGCGCAGCTCGTCCGCGCTGGTCGAGGAAAGCTGGCAATGCGCGCCGCCCGTAAGCTCGGCGACATGGCGAAAGGCGCGGCCGGCGATGGGCTCGTGGCCTTCCTGGAAGACGAAGGCGCGCACGCCGCGCACGCCGAGTTGGCCGGCTAGGTGGCCCAGCCGGTCGACGTCCTCCTCACAGGCGTCGCCGACGTAGACCAGGGCGTCGAGCGGAGCATCCGCGCACGCGCGAATGGCGTGGTTGAGCACCCGCTCGATCTGCGTCTGCCCGGCGCGGCACATCACCTTGGTCATCAAGTCGACCAGGGCCCGAGGCTCGCGCACCCAGCGGCTTGCCTTGCACTCGTCGAAACCGCGGAAGAACACGAGTTGCACGTCGAGCCCGCCGAGCGCTTCGGCGGCGAGGAACATCTCGCCCTGCACCCGGACGGCGCGGTCCCAGCTCGGCTCGCGCGAGGCGGTGGCGTCCATGGCGAACAGCAGCCGCCCACGCCGTCCGCGTCCCGTGGGGCGCGGCGTCTTTTGCAGGCGCTCCAGGAAACGGTCGACGTCGGCGCTGCGGCCCTCGGTGAGATCGCCTTTGGACATGGTGCTAATGTTGGTCGAGGATGCGCCGAGGTCTACCTCCAAGTTCGGAACTGCATGACGACGACAGGCGAAAATCCACTCGCCGCGACGCTTTCGAGCGGCGAGCCGTTCGGCGTGCCGGCCGGTGCGGTCGAGCGGATCGACACGACGGCGGCCCACATCTTCCTCGTCGGCGAGCGCGCGTTCAAGCTGAAGCGCCCGGTGCGCTTCAGTTTTCTCGACTTCACCACGGCGGCGAGCCGCCGGCGCGCGCTGGCGAACGAGCTGCGGCTCAACCGCCGCACGGCACCGGAACTCTATCTGGGCCTGCGCAAGCTGGTCCGGCGCGACGCGGGCATCGCCCTCGTCGCCGAAGACGATCCGGCCGCAGCCGACGACTGGGTGCTCGAGATGGTCCGCTTTCCGGCCGCGGCGGAACTCGATCGGATCGCCGCGCGCGGCCCGCTCGCGGCCGAGCTGGCTCGCGGGCTGGGCGAGGCGGTGGCGACGCTGCACGCGGCCGTGCCGCCGCGCCCCGACTGCGGCGGGGCCGAGGCGATGCTGGCCGTGGTCGACGGCAATCTCGACGACCTGAAGGCGGTCTCGCGCGAGATCGTCGATCCGCCGGTGGTGGCGATGGTGGACGCCGCCGCGCGCGCGGCGCTCGACCGGCTGGGCCCCCTCTTCGACCAGCGCCGCGCGGCCGGGTTCGTGCGCCACTGTCACGGCGATCTGCACCTCGGCAACGTGGTGGCACTGGACGGGCGGGTCGTGCCCTTCGACTGTATCGAGTTCGACGACGCCTTCGCCTGCATCGACGTGGTCTACGACCTCGCCTTCCTGTTGATGGACCTCGTCCATCGCGGCGACGTAACGGCGGCCCGGATCGTGCTGCAAACATACGTCGAGCGCACCGACGATCTCGAAGGCTTGGCGCTGCTGCCGTTCTGCATGGGCGTCAGGGCCACGATCCGGGCCAAGATCGCCGCCTTGGCAGGCGATGCCGGGAGCGATCCGGCGGCGGGTGTCGAAGCGCGCGCCTATCTCGACTTGGCGCGCGACCTGGAGCCGCCGCCGGCCCCCCGTCTGGTCGGCGTCGGCGGCCTTTCCGGCAGCGGCAAGACGACGCTCGCCCAGGCGCTCGCCCCGCATCTGCGCCCCCTGCCCGGTGCCTTGGTCTGGCGCAGCGATGTCGAGCGCAAGCGCCTGTTCGGCGTCGACACGCTGGAACGGTTGCCGGCGGCGGCCTACGCGCCGGAGAACGATGCCGCGGTGTACCAAGCGCTGCGGCGTCGCACCGCCCGTACTCTCGAAGCCGGGTTCAGTGCGGTGGTCGACGCCGTCCACCGCGACCCGGCGGCACGGGCGGAGTTGGAGGCCGTGGCCGAGCGGTCGGGTGCCCCCTTCGTCGGGCTGTGGCTGGATGCCGCACCGAACGCGCTGGTCGAGCGGGTCGAAGGGCGCACGGCCGACGCGTCGGACGCGGATGCGTCGGTGGTGCAGGCCCAGGTCGCGGCCGGCGCAGGTGAGGTGGCCTGGCGCCGTGTCGCCGCCGACGCCCCCCCTGCCGACGTGCTGGACACCGCACTCGCGGCCCTGGGGCTCGGCTCAGCGAGCCAGCTTGAGCGCGGTTGACGATAGTGCGATGTTCTGCAGCCGCACGCGGCGAGCCGCGGCGGCTTTGGCGCAACCGCCTTGGAGCTTCCGTGTCGACTCAGCCGAGCCGCAGCAAGGTGGCCGCCGGCGCCGCCGGTAGCATCGAGTTCGAACTGAGGCTGACCGGCCCGTCCGAGGCACTCGACCGCGCCTTCGAGGCGGTCAACGGCGGTGGCGCGCGGTTGCGGCATCTGCAGAGCATCTATTTCGACACGCCGGATCGCCGCCTCGCCGCGCGCGGCTTCACGTTGCGTCTCAGGGACTGCGGCGACGGGTCGTTCGTGCAGACGGTCAAGGCCGACGCCACGGCGGCGGCGCGGCTGGAGCTGGAGGCGCCGGTGGTCGAGATGCGCCCGGACGTGGCGCAGTTGCAGGCGGCGCCCGTGCGCAAGACGCTCGGCGCGTTGTTTGCCGAAGAGCTTCATCCGTGGTGCGCCAGCAAGGTCGAGCGGCGCACCAAACAGGTGTGCTGGCGTACCGACGTCGGCCGCGACGCGGTGGTCGAACTCGCCCTCGACCGCGGCCTACTCGCCCTTTCCGACGGCCGCAGCACGCCGCTCGAGGAACTCGAGATCGAGGGCAAGGCGGGCAGCCGGCAGGGCGTCTTCGCGGTGGCGCGCGGCTTGGTCGCGAAGGGGGTCACACGCCTCGTCGCCCGATCCAAGGCGACGCGAGCCGCGGACCTCCTGCTCAACCGGCCGCCGGGCGCGACCAAGGCCCGGCGCGCGCGGCTCGCGCCCGACCTGCCGCTCGGCCGCGCCCTCGGCCGCATGCTGGAGAGCTGCTACGCGCACTGGTACGCCAACCACGATGCCGCCCACGACGGCCGCGACCCGGAGGGCGTGCATCAGCTCAGGGTTGCCATCCGACGACTGCGCTCGCTGGTGACCCTCTTCGGCGATTGCTTGGCGCCGCCGCGGTCGACCTGGCTCAAGACGGAGGCGAAGGCGATCATGACGGCGCTGGGCCCGGCGCGGGACCTCGACGTGTTCGGCAACGAGCTGTTACCCCCGGTCGCGGCCGCCCACCCCAACGACGCGGCGCTGGGCGAGCTGCGGGTGACCCTAGCCCAGGCGCACGGCGAGGCCTACGACGCGGCGCGGGCGATGCTGGCGAGCGAGCGCTACACGCTGTTCCTCTTGGACCTCGGCGCTTGGATCGACCGTCGCGGCTGGCTCGCCGAGGCCGACGGTGCCGCGCACGACCGTTTCGACCGGCCGCTCGGCCCGATCGCCGACGCGCTGCTCCGGCAGCGGGCCAAGGTCGTGCGCAAGCGGGGCCGGGACTTCGAACGGCTGTCGCCCGCGGCCCGGCACGAGGTGCGCATCGCACTCAAGAAGCTGCGCTACGCGGCCGACTTCACCCGCGACCTCTATCCGAACAAGCGCGTAAAGCCCTATCTCGCGCACCTCGCCCGGCTGCAGGATGCGTTCGGCCATCTGAACGACCAGGCGCAGGCCGAGGCGCTGCTCGATCGGCTCGCCCGCAACGGCAACTCTCGGCTCCAGGAAGCGCGCGGCCTCGTGCTGGGCTGGTACGGCCACGCCGCGCTCGCCACCGCCGAGGAGCTGGTGCAGGACTGGCGGACGTTCGAGGCGGCGCACCCGTTTTGGGAGGAGAGGCCGGCGTGCTGACGGTGCTGGTGGTCAATACCAAGGGCGGCTGCGGCAAGACCACGACCGCCACCCATCTGGCGAGCGCCTTCGCCCATGCCGGCATGACGACGGCGCTTGCCGACTGCGACCGTCAGGGCTCCAGCCTCGGTTGGCTGGAGGCACGGCCGGAAGCGGCACCACGGGTGACCGGCCTCGACTGGTCGAAGGACGCCGGCAAGGCGCCGAAGGCGACCGAACGGCTGGTGATCGACGCGCCCGCCGCCATGCGCTTCGGCCGCTTGGAAGCGCTGATCGACGACGCCGACGTCGTCGTGGTGCCGATGCTGCCGTCGGTGTTCGACGAGCGCAGCACCGCCAAGCTGATCGCCAAGGTCGAAGGGCTGAAGCCCGTGCGCAAGGGCAAGAAGGTGCTCGGGCTGGTCGCCAATCGGCTGAAGCCGCGCAGCCGCGCCGGTGCCCGGCTGGAAGCGTTCGCGGCCGGGCTCGACCAGGAGGTGGTCGGCCGTATCCCCGACCGGGCGATCTATCCCGACGTGGCGCTCGACGGCCTGTCCGTGTTCGATCTGCCCGGCGCCAAGGGTAGCCAGTTGCGCGCCGATTGGCTGAGCGTGATCCGATTCTGCGAGTCGCGGGGGTGAGGCGATGACCCGAACGATGCCGCTCGTCCTGATCCCGGGCCTCGGCTGCGACGACCGGATGTGGGCGCACCAAGCAACGCACCTCGGCGACGTGGCCGACGTTCACCTCGCCAGCATCCCGGACGGTGCGACGATCGTGGACATGGCCCTTGCCGTGCTCGACCGCGCCCCGGCCCAGTTCGCCCTCGCCGGCCTGTCGATGGGCGGTTACGTCGCCTTCGAGATCATGCGCCGCGCACCCGAGCGCGTGATCCGTCTGGCCCTGCTCGATACCAAGGCCGACCTGGACGCGCCCGATGCCCGCGCCGCCCGCGACGAGGCGCTGCGCGACATCGCGGCCGGCCGCTTCGAGCAGCACCTGGAGAGCCGCCTGCCGGCGCTGCTCGGCCCCGACGCGCTCGGCGTGCCGGCCAAGGTGGCGACCATGCGGGCGATGGCGATGGCGGTCGGTGCCGAGCGTTACGCCCGGCAGATGCGGGCGATCATGCAGCGAAGCGACAGTCGCCCCCTTCTGCCGACCATCGCCTGCCCGACCCTGGTGCTGTGCGGGCGCCAGGACGCGCTGACGCCGCTGGAGGCGCACGTGGCCATGGCCGACGCCATTCCGCGTGCGCGGCTCGCCGTGGTCGAGCAGTGCGGCCACCTCGCCCCGATCGAGCAGCCCCAGGCCATCACCGCACTGCTGCGCGATTGGCTGCTCTATCGCCGCTGACGTGATCCGGCCCCGCCTCACCGTCGTCGGCAGCGGTGCCTGGGGTGCCGCACTCGCCATCCAGGCGCACCGGGCGGGTTGCGAGGTCGCCCTGCTCGCCCGCGACGCGAACGCGGCAGACGCCCTCGCCCGGAGCCGCCGTTCGCCGCAGTTGCCGCAAGCCACGCTCGCCGCCGCCATCGCCGTCGCCCACCTGGACGATCCGCCAGCCCTCGGCGACGCGGTGCTCTGCGTCGTCCCCTCCGATACCACCGTCGCCGTGGCGCGCCGGCTCGGCCCGCGGCTCACCCCCGGCACGCCTTGGGTGATCTGCGCCAAGGGTCTGCACGCCGACGGCCCCCAATTGCTCACCGAGGCGACGGCGGCGGCGATTCCCGGCGTGACGCTCGGCGTCCTCAGCGGACCGAGCTTCGCCGACGAGGTCGCAGCCAACCTGCCGACCGCCGTCGCACTCGCCGTGGCCCCGGTCGACCGCGCGGTCGGCGAAGCGCTGTGCACTGCCCTGCACAGCCAGCGCTTCCGCCCCTACCTGAACGACGATCCGGTCGGCGTGCAGATCGGCGGTGCGGCGAAGAACGTGGTGGCGATCGCCTGCGGCATGGCGCGCGGGCTGGGCTTCGGCGCCAACGCCGAGGCCGCCCTGCTCACCCGCGGCCTGGCCGAGATCGCCCGGCTGGGCCTCGTCATGGGGGCGAAGCCGACCACGCTGCTCGGCCTCGCCGGTGTCGGCGATCTGGCGCTCACCTGCGCCGGGCCGCACAGTCGCAATTTCCGCTTCGGCGAGGCGGTCGGGCGCGGCGCCGCACCCGACGCCGCCGAAGCGGCCGGAGGACTGGCCGAAGGCCGCAAGGCGGCACCGCTCCTGTTGCGGCTGGCCCGCCTGCGCGGCATCGACCTGCCCATCGCCGAGGCACTGGACGCCGTCCTGCGGGGGCGCCTGGACCTTGCCGACGCCATCGGCCGGCTGCTCGAGCGGCCGCTCACCGAAGAGTTCCGCGGCCCGCCGCCGGCCGGCAGCGTCTAACCGAACGTTAACCCCGTTCGGCGAAGCTCCCCCGGCAACGATCGCCGGCAGCGGGAGCGACACCATGGCACGGCAAGCAATGACGGCTCATTACGAGGTCTACGCCCTCAGGTCCGGGCGTTGGGTGATGGACGCGTGCTTCGCGGACGAGGCCGAGGCCAGCGATTGTGCCGAGCGGGTGCGCCGATCGCACGACGTCTGCGGCGTCCGGCTGGTACGCGAGTTGAGCCTGCCGGGAACGCCCGACCCGATCGTCACCGTGCTCCAGGACAGCACCCGGACGAAGGCGGGCCCGATGCTCGACCCCACGGAGGCGTTCGCCAAGGCGGAACCCCAGCGCGTTCGTCATCAGGCATCGAGCCCCGGACGCCATCCGTCGATCCGTCTCGACGATACCGACGCGGCCTCCTTCGCCGAAGCTGCCGGGCGCGACCGCCGGCTCGCCTACGTCGTCGGTGCTTCGGGCCTCGTCATGATCCTCGCGGCGACGACGCTCGCCCTCTTCTGATCCCGAGGTGGCGCGGCATTGCGCCAAAGATGCAGCCGAGGGCGATATCGAAGCGGGCTGACCACGACGCGCATACTCGCTATGGGTGAACGGCCGAAGCTGGGTTCGCGGCATGGTTGGAAGCGAGGACGATGCGGTTCGTGCGGGTGGATGACCTCACGTTGCATGCGCAACGGGACGGCGAAGTGGGGGCGACACCGCTCGTGTTCGTCAACGCGCTGGGCACCGACCTCAGGGTGTGGACGCGGCTGTCGCGCTATCTGAGCGATCGCTTCTACCTCGTCCGTTACGACCAGCGCGGCCACGGGCTGAGCGCGGTCGGGATGCCGCCCTACACCATCGACCAACTGGCGGCCGACCTTGCCGGGGTGATGGATCAACTCGATACTGGACCCGCGGTACTGTGCGGCCTGTCGCTCGGCGGCATGGTGGCGCTGCAAGCGGCGGCGAACCGGCCGGACCTCGTGCGCGGGCTGGTCCTCATGGGCACGGCCACGCGGATCGGCACGCCCGCAACCTGGCAGGTGCGACACGCTGCGGTCGAGGCCGGCGGTATCGACGCCGTCGCCGGCCAGGTTCTGGAACGGTGGTTTCCCGAAGCCTTTCGCCGTGCGCACCCGGAAGAAGTGGAGGGCTGGCGAGCCATGCTCACCCGCACGCCGACGGCAGGCTACCTCGCCTGCCTGCGCCTGTTGCAGCATGCCGACTTGGACGCCGTCGTCGGCCAGATCAAGGCGCCGGCCGTCTGCATTTCCGGGGAGCACGACGAGGTCACGCCGACCGCGGCCGTGGACGCGCTCGCCGCCCGCCTGCCCGGTGCGACCAGCACCCTTATTCACGATGCCGGGCATTTGCCGTGCATCGACCAGCCGGCGGCGGTAGCGGCGGCGATGCTGGCCTTCCTCGAGGCGAACGACCTCGGCTGACCAACCGGGGTCTCGCGCCGGCGGAGCGAAGGCGTTACATGATAGCCGTTCGTTCCGCCCAGACGGTCCCTCGATGCCGCACACCCATGCCCAGAGCCTCCCCGGCGTCGCCGCCCCACTGGTTGCCGTGCGCAAGGCGTCGGTGCGGTTCGGCGGCATCGAGGCGCTGGACGACGTCGACCTCACCATCGGCCCCGGCGAGATCATCACGCTGATCGGCCCCAACGGCGCCGGCAAATCGACGCTGGTGCGGCTCGTCCTCGGCGTACTCCGGCCGAGTTCGGGCCGGGTCGACCGCAGGCCCAGCCTCAGCATTGCCTATGTGCCCCAGCGGCTCGCCATCGACGCCACCCTGCCGCTCACCGTCGACCGCTTCCTCGACCTGCCGCACCGCCGGCCCCCTGCGCGCAAGGCCGCGGTGCTCGCGGAGGTCGGCGTCGCTGGCGTCGAACGCCAACCGCTCCAGACGCTTTCGGGCGGCGAGTTCCAACGCGTGCTGCTCGCCCGGGCGTTGCTCGCCGAGCCCGACCTGTTGGTTCTCGACGAGCCGGCGCAGAACATCGATCACCTCGGCCAGATCGAGCTCTACGAGCTGATCGCGCGGCTGCGCGGACGCCGGGGATGCGCCGTGCTGCTGGTCAGCCACGACCTGCACCTCGTCATGCGGGCGACCGACCGGGTCGTCTGCCTCAACCGCCGCATCCGCTGTGCCGGCGCGCCGGAGGCGGTCGGCAACGATCCGATCTATGCCGAGCTGTTCGGTGCACGCGCTGCCGAGACCCTGGCGCTATACCGCCACCACGACGACGGTGCGAGCGAGCGCGTCGTGCCGCTCGACCGCGCCAAGGGGCGCTGACCCCGTGCCCGAGTTCCTCGTGCGTGCCTGGCTCGCCGGTATCGGCGTCGCCGCCGTGGCGGGGCCGCTCGGCTGCTTCGTGGTCTGGCGGCGGATGGCCTATTTCGGCGACACGCTCGCCCATTCGGCGCTGCTCGGCGTCACCCTCGGCCTCCTGGTCGGCGCCGACCTCCTGCTGGCCGTCGCCGGCGTGGCCATCCTGCTCGCCATCCTCGTCGTCGTCATGCAGCAGCAGCGCCAGCTCGCGACCGATACCGTCCTCGGTATCTTCGCCCACTCGGCCCTCGCGCTCGGCCTCGTCACGCTGGGGCTCGCGGGCTCCATCCGCGTCGACCTTCTGGGGTATCTCTTCGGCGACATCCTCGCCGTCGGCTGGTCCGACATCTACGTCATCTGGCTGGGTGGCGCGGCGATCCTGGTCTTCCTCGCCGTCGCCTGGCGCTGGCTCCTGTTCGCCACCCTGCACGAGGAGATGGCCCGCGCCGAGGGCACGCCCGTGGTGGCGCTCCGCCTCGCCCTGATGATCCTCATCGCCCTGGTCATCGCCGCGGCGATGAAGGTGGTGGGTATCCTGCTCATCACCGCCATGCTGATCATTCCCGCCGCCGCCGCCCGTCCCTTCGCCACGACGCCCGAGCGCATGGCGTGGATCGCCGCGCTCTTGGGCATGATCTCGGTCACCGTCGGCCTCTGGCTCTCCTACCAGGCCGACACCCCGGCCGGTCCCTCGGTGGTGGTAACGGCCCTCGCCCTCTTCGCCTTCAGCCAAGTCGTGACCCTGGTTCGCGGCCGAACCGGGAGCGCTACTCGCGCCAGAAGCTGAGATCGAGGCCGAACCACTTGCCGCGCCAGCGGCTCATGAAGGTGCGCTTGATCGTGTCCGGGTCGTAGACTTCGTCGACCCACTGGCGGAACGGCATCGGCCGCTCGCGCGTGTCGGCGAGGTAGCTCTCGAAGAAGAAGTCGAGCATGCCGGTCTTGGCTTCCCGGATGTGCCCCCAGCGCCAGGAGAGCTGGTGGCGCATCGCCGCCTCGACGTCCCAGCCCTCGTGCAGGATCAAGTAGAGCGTGCCGACGATGCCGGTGCGGTCCGAGCCCGACTTGCAGTGCATGAGGAAGGGCCGCTCGATGGTCTGGAAGATGCGGTCCAACTCGCGGATCAGCTCCTTCGACGGCACGTCGCGCGAGCGGGTCTGGACGTTGATCAGCTCCAGGCCCAGCGCCTCGCAGGCCTCCTCTTCCAGCACGAAGGCACCGCAGTCGCGCTCGGCGCGGAGGTTGAGGACCGTGCGGACGCCGCGGGCGCGGGCCTGGCGAAGTTGGCCGGGCGAGGGTTGCGCCGAGCGATAGACGCCTGGGGCGACGTCGCCCCAGTTCGGATGCACCAGCCGCACGATGCCGTGATCCACGACCAGCATGTCCACCCAAGCCTTGAGGCGCGGCCACCAGCCGTCGAGCCGCTGGCGGATGGTAACGAGCTCGCCCCGTTCCCCAGACCGGACCACCTGCCGCGGCTCGGGTTTGGCCGACAACGGCTCAGGCCCGCTCGCGCACGGCGGTGAACGCGAGCTTCGGCCACTCGTCCTGGGTCCGCTGGAGGTCGAAGGCGTTGCGCGCGAGGAACACCGGATGGCCGTCGCGGTCCTCGGCGAGAACGGCGTGCTTGGCACGCACGAACCGCTCCAGTTCCGCCGCCTCGCCGTCGACCCAGCGCGCGGTGACGTAGGGTGCGCTGTCGAAGCCGATCTGAAGGCCGTATTCGGCATCGAGCCGGGTTTGCAGGACGTCGAGCTGCAAGCGGCCGACGACGCCCACCACCCATTGCGCCCCCAGCATCGGCTTGAACACCTGGGTCACGCCCTCCTCGGCCAGGTCCTCCAAGGCACGGCGCAGGTGCTTCTGCTTCATCGGGTCCGCCAAGCGCACGCGCTGGAGGATTTCGGGGGCGAAGTTGGGAATGCCGGTGAAGCGGACATCCTCGCCTTCGGTCAGGCTGTCGCCGACCCGCAAGGTACCGTGATTCGGCACGCCGATGATGTCGCCGGGCCAAGCCTCGTCGGCGAGACCGCGGTCGTCGGCGAAGAAGAAGATGGGGGCGGAGACGGTGATCGGCTTGCCGCTCCTGACCTGCTTCAGCTTCATGCCGCGCTGGAAGCGACCCGAGCAGAGGCGCATGAAGGCGACCCGGTCGCGGTGCTTGGGGTCCATGTTGGCCTGCACCTTGAAAACGAAGCCCGCGACGCGTTCCTCGCCCGGATCGACCACGCGGTCCAGGCTCGGCTGCGGCTGCGGCGGTGGCGCCATCTGCACCAACCCTTCGAGCAGTTGCCGCACGCCGAAATCGCGCAAGGCCGAACCGAAGTAGACCGGCGTGAGGTGGCCCTCGGCGAAGGCGTTCCGGTCGAAGGGCGGGCAGGCCTCGCGCACCAGTTCCATCCCCTCCACGGCATGGTCCGCGGCCTCGCGCCCGGCCAATTCGGCGAGCGCCGCAGGGTCGGGCAGCGGGTTCGCCTGGAGCCGCAAGCGCTCGTCGTCGGCCTCGACCCGCAACATCGCGCCCTCGTCGAACAGCCAGCATCCCTTGAAGTTGCGGCCCATGCCCACCGGCCACATCATCGGCACCGTGTCGAGGGCGAGTTGATCCTGGATCTCGTCGAGCAGCTCCAACGGGTCGCGCGCCTCGCGATCCATCTTGTTGACGAAGGTGACGATCGGCATGTCGCGCAGCCGGCAGACCTCGAACAGCTTGCGGGTCTGCGCCTCGATGCCCTTGGCGGCGTCCAGCACCATGACGGCACTGTCGACCGCGGTCAGCGTGCGGTAGGTGTCCTCGGAGAAGTCCTCGTGGCCCGGCGTATCGAGCAGGTTGAAGGTACAGCCGGCGAACTCGAAGGTCATGACCGAGGTCGAGACCGAGATGCCGCGCTGCTGCTCGATCTTCATCCAGTCCGAGCGCGCGCGGCGCCGCTCGCCCTTGGCCTTGACCTCGCCGGCAAGATGGATGGCGCCACCTTGAAGGAGCAGCTTTTCGGTCAGGGTGGTCTTGCCGGCGTCCGGGTGCGAGATGATGGCGAAGGTGCGCCGCCGGGCCGCGGCCGCTGCCGGCAGGCTCGGTGCGGTTGCGTCGTTCAAGGAGACCTCCGAAAGTGGCGAGCGAGGGGAGGATGGCCGAAGCCGATGACCGACGCCGCCTACGACGCCGACGCTGTGCGTCGCCAATTGCTCGCCAAACGTGAGGAGATATGCGGGCTAGTGGAGGAAACGCAAGAGGACGTGCGCCACCTTGGAGCTCGACCAGACCATCCAGGGCCGGCTTTCGCGAATGGAGGCGATGCAGCGTCAGGCCATGGCCACGGCCGGTCGGCGGCGCCGGCGAGCCGAGCTGGAACGGCTCGACTCCGACGATGTCGGCTATTGCGTCCGCTGCGAGGACTCGATCGAACCGGGCCGCTTGGCCCTCGATCCGACCATCGTCACCTGCCGGGACTGCGCCGCCGGCGTCGGATGACGCGCTGCAACAGGCAGTACCCTTCGGGCTTGTGAAGGGCCCGATGCCGCCGCTACAACGCGACCATGATGGCCGATCCGCCTTCTCTCGAGCCTGAACGGGCGCCGGCCACTCCCGCCCGACTGGCCGATCTCGTCGAGCGCGTCGCGGCCGCGAGGGACCGGGCGGCGTTCATGGAACTGTTCGATCATTACGCCCCGCGGCTGAAGGCCTTTCTGCGCAAACGCGGTGCCGGCGACGCCCAGGCCGAGGACCTCGTGCAGGACGTCATGCTCACCGTGTGGCAACGCGCATCGCTCTACGACCGCGCGCAGGCGAGCGTTTCGACATGGGTGTTCACCATCGCCCGCAACCGTCAGATCGACGTGTTGCGCCGCGAGCGCCGCCCGGAACTGGACGCCGATGACCCGCTCCTGCGACCGAGTGCCGTGCCCGAGCCCGACCGGGTGTTCGATACCGAGCGCTCGGCGCAGCGGGTGCGTGCGGCCCTCCTGCTGCTGCCGGCGGAACAGGCGGAGCTCGTGCGTGTTTCCTTCTACGAGGAGGCTTCGCACAGCGCCCTCGCCGCGCGGTTCGACCTCCCGCTCGGCACGGTGAAATCGCGGCTGCGCTTGGCGTTGCAGAAGCTGCGCCATGCCCTCGACGACGAGCGCGGCTGACCTCTTGCGCAGCGGTCGGCCCACCCAAAGTTGAACGACCATGATCGATGCCTGCACGCTGCCGCGGATCGGCCTGACCCTCGACTGGCACCCGGCCGGCGAGTTCGGCAGCCTCGCCTGCTATGCGTGCCGCCAGAACTACGTCGACGCGGTCATCCGCGCCGGCGGGCTGCCCTGGGCCCTGCCGCATGACGACCGTCTGGTGTCGGGCTACGTGGCCGGGCTCGACGGTCTGCTGGTTACCAGCGGTGCCTTCGACGTCGACCCGAGCTACTATCGCGTGCAGAGTCGGCATGCCGCCACGACGGTCAAGGCAGGGCGGACCCGCTTCGAGCACGCCCTGCTCGCCGGCGCCCTGGCGGCCGATCTGCCCGTGCTGGCGGTCGGCGGCGGCCATCAACTGCTGAACGTCGTGCTCGGCGGCACGCTGCTCCAACACATCCCCGACGAGGTGCCCGAGGCGCTGGTCCACGAGCAGGCGGTGCCGCGGGTGAAGCCCGGCCATGACGTGCGCGTCGCCGAGGGCACGCTGCTGCATCGGATCACCGGCCTTGCCAGCTTGCCCGTGAACAGCGATCACCATCAGGCGGTGGGGACGGTGGCCACGGGTGTGGTCGTCTCGGCGCGGGCCGAGGACGGCATCGTGGAAGCGATCGAAGCCCCCGCCTACCGCTTCGTGCTCGGCGTGCAGTGGGCCCCCGAATTCCGCGTCACGCCGGCCGACGACGCCTTGTTCACCGCCTTCGTGGAGGCCTGCCGTGGCCAAGCCCACGCCTGACGCCCGGCCGCGGCCGCGCATCGGCATCACCCTCGACTGGGAGCCCGGCGGCGGGTTCAGCAGCCTGCCTTGGTACGCCTGCCGCCAGAACTACTTCGACGCGGTGACCGCCGCGGGCGGCCTGCCCTGGGCGCTGCCGCACGAAGTCGAGTTGGCCGACGCCTATCTCGACGACCTCGACGGCTTCGTCGTCACCGGCGGCAACTTCGACGTCGACCCGACCTACTACGACGGCGGCGCCAAGCACGCGCGTACCAGCACCAAGGACCGCCGCACCGCCTTCGAGTTCGCCATCGCCAAGGGCGCGCTCGAGCGCAACCTGCCGGTATTCGGCATCTGCGGCGGCCAGCAGCTCCTCCACGTCGTCCTCGGCGGCACGTTGATCCAGCACATCCCGGACGAAGTGCCCGGCGCCCTCGCCCACGAACAGCCGAACCCGCGCACCGAGCCGGGCCACACTGTCGAGGTCGTCGCCGGCACGCTCCTGCATCGCCTCGGCGGCGGGTCGGAGCTCCGGGTCAACAGCGCACACCATCAGGCAGCCGGCCGCGTGCCCGAGGGCGTGGTGGTCAGCGGCCGCGCCCCCGACGGCGTGATCGAGGCGATCGAGGCGCCGGCCTACCGCTTCGCGGTCGGTGTCCAATGGCACCCGGAATACGGCATCAGCACCGCCGACCGGCCGCTGTTCCAGGCGTTCGTCGAGGCCTGCCGTGGCGCCTGAGCCCGCCGCCGCGGCCGGCGAGCGCATCGCCAAGCGTATCGCCCGCTCGGGGCTGTGCTCGCGCCGCGACGCCGAACGGCTGATCCTCGACGGCCGGGTCAGCATCGACGGCAAGGTGCTGACGACGCCGGCCCACGTCGTCGACGGTCCCTGTCGCATCGAGGTGGACGGCGAGCCGCTGCCCGAGCGTGAGCCGCCGCGCCTCGTCCGGTTCCACAAGCCGGAGGGCGTGCTGGTCGCCCGGCGCGACCCGGACGGGCGCTCGACCATCTACGACCAATTGCCGCGCCACTTCGACCACCTGATGCCGGTGGGCCGGCTCGACCTCAACTCCGAAGGCCTGTTGCTCTTGACCAACGACGGCGGTCTCAAGCGCCACATGGAGCTACCCAAGACGGGTTGGGCGCGCCGCTATCGCGTCCGGGTCTGGGGCAAGCCGCAAGCGCAGGCGCTCGCCGCGCTGGCCGAAGGCGTGACGGTCGACGGCGTGCGCTACGGCGCGATCGAGGCGCGGCTGGAACGCCAGCAGGGCGACAACGCCTGGCTCCAGGTGAAGCTCCGCGAGGGCAAGAACCGCGAAGTCCGCCGCGTCCTGGAGCATCTGGGCTATCCCGTGAACCGGCTCATCCGCACCGCCTACGGCCCCTTCCAGCTCGGCTCGCTGCCGCGCGGCCATGCCGACGAGGTGACGCTGAAGGTGCTGAAGGAACAGGTGGGCAAGGTACTCGAGCGGTCGAACGCTACGAGCTGATGTCGCCGAGCGAGGGACCGGCCGCACTTTGGGGACCGAGGTCGCGGGCTTGGTCGAGCAGGGCACGGACGGCACTCACGGGCACGCCAAGATTGGCGCCGCCGAACTCTGGCAGCACGGCCGAGTTGACGGCAACGACCCGGCCGCGGACGTCGAGCACCGGACCGCCGCTGCCGCCGTACGTGGTCTGTGCATCGTAGACGATCGCCGTATCCCCGACCCGGGCAACGATGCCGCGGCTGGCCAGGGGCATGATCTGGCCGGCTGCGGCCAAGCGTTGGGCTACCGTCCAGAAATCGGTGTCGCCGTCCGCCTGCAAGGCGCGGACGAAGGGGGCGCCAGCTTGGGCGAGCATCGCCCGAAGCCCCGTGGGAAAGCCCATCACCACCACCTCGTCGCCGGCAGCGGGCGGAGCCGGGGCCAGCTCCAGCCCTACGACGCCCGCCGCCGCGACCCCTCCCAGGAAGGCTAGGTCTGCCCCGTCGCTGGCGTGGACGAGCGTCAGGGGCAGGGCTTCCGGCAGGTCGGGAAAGTACCCCATGAGGCGCTGCGGTACCGGTTCCAGCTCCACCCGCGCGAGCGACGGCGGCCGGCCGGCGCTCTCCCACGGCATGGCCACGTGTCGGTTGGTGACCGCCAGCGTGCCACCGGCGAGCACGAACCCCGTGCCGGTGTAGTTGATCTCCACTGGTGGCCCCGCGCCGTCCAGGGTCAGCAGCGGCTGGCCGCGCGGCGAGACCAAGGGCAGTCCCAAGTCGTCGACCGCATGCCGCAGTACCCGACCGCTCGCCCGTTCGCGCCAGCCGTAGCTGCCCTGAAGGAAGCCCACCGCCGGTGTCGCCTGCTCGATGATGCGGGCAGCAGCGCCGAACCGCAGCTCCAGGACCTCGATGCGCGCAGCGCGCGCGGCGGCGCCGGCCTCCAGTTCGTGGCGGAGCGCCTCCAGGTCCGCCGGGCCGAGGGCGTCCCGGCGGGCGGCATCGAGTGCCACCGCCACGCGTTCCAGTTCGGCCCCGCCTGCATCCAGCAGGGCGGCCATGCGGGCGTCGATGCGCGACTGTTGGTAGGCGACGACGGCGAGGGCCAGGATGGCAATGGTGACGGTGAGACGAAAGGCCACCGTCGTGTCGGCGATCAGCCGGCGGCCGAGACTCGTCAGTGCGCGAGCCACGCGACTGGGTAGGGGGCGTCGGCTGCAGCGCAGATAGGCGACGCAGTCGCCGACGATCTCGTCGACGCCGTGCCTGAGTGGCTGGCCTGGGCCGTAGAGGCGGAATCGCGACAGAGGCCCCGTCTCGCCGAACTCGATCATGTCGCCGTGGGCAAGGGTCTTCTGGGCCACCCGCTCGCCATTGACCCAAACGGCATGACCGTTCAGGGCCTCCAGCTCGTAGGTGGCGCCCGAGCGATGGAGCCGGGCGACGGGCTCGGCGTCCTCGATGGGCGCTCCGGGCTCGCCCACCGCCACTAGCCACGACGGCCGCACGGCAAGGTCGGCAGCGGCACCGGTTATCCAGGAAGCGCTACCGCGTGATGGCCCGGTCAGATGCTCCAACACCGCCGCCGTCTCGGCGCGCCCTGCAGGGTTCCTCATCATCCGCGACCCAAGGCTCCACCAAGTCGGATTATACCATGGTGGCGGCCGAACGCTCGAACCGTCGCCGATAAAGATGGATGGCGACGCGCCTACGACGGAGCAATGATGAGTCTACGCATTCTTGCCGGCCGGTTCCGGGGCACGCCTCTCGCCACGCCCACCGGCGGCGCGCTGCGCCCCACGTCGGCGCGGCGGCGCCAGGCGGTCTTCGACGTGCTCCGCGCGCAGGTCGCCGCGTTCGCGAGCCTGCACATGGCCGATCTCTTCGCCGGCACCGGTGCCGTTGGCTTCGAGGCGCTGTCCGAAGGGATCGGCCACGTCACGTTCGTCGAGAACGACCCGGCGGCGGCCGACCTGATCCGGCGCAATGCCGAGCACCTCGGGCTCGTCGAACGCATCACGCTCCTGCGCAACGACGCGACCCGCCTCGGCCCCGCCCGGACGCGCGTCGACGTTGCCTTCCTCGATCCGCCCTACGCCCAGACTCTCGCCGAACGGGCGCTACGCCGCCTGTTGGACGGCGGCTGGCTCACCGCCGATAGCGTCGTCCTGGTCGAACTCGGCAAGGCCGACCCATTCGAGCCCCCACCCGGCCTCACGGTCGCCCGCACCTACCGCCACGGCGCCGGCCGCCTCGTCCGGCTGCATCCGGCGGGCGAGGACTAGCCCGCGACCGGCAGCGCCACTGCCCAGGACCGCTCGGTGGGCTCAGTCGGCGCGTCCACGGGCGGTGACCGGCCAGCGGTCGACGACCTCGCCGGCTTCGACCACGGTGTAGGCATCGAACAGGTTGATCGTCGGATCGCAGTGCGGCAGGCCCAAGAGCACGCGCTCGCCG